>CAJOFD010000078.1 GCA_905233585.1 uncultured Bacteroidales bacterium | reverse complement strand
CCCAAGACAATTTTTAATATCAGCATGGGCAGAATCAAAACGATAAATCTCGTGTCCGTTTTCTTTTGCACCGCGAATAAATTCATCTGCCATATAATTTGATGTCCCGTTTTTGCGTGGACTTCCTGTTAATACTGTTATTTTCATATATACCCTCTATAATGCCTTAATACTCACAAAATAATAATATCATAAATTAAAATGATTTTTAATTAACAAGTTTTTGTTAATAATTTCTTGAAAAATAAAATTTACTACAATATTATAAATTTAGTAAGGTATTTTTACTCTAAGTTCGTATTAGAACAGTTATTATCGACATTAGGCAATCGGCCGAAATGCCCCTTACAGGAAGAGGAATTTTTGGAAAACAGTATAACGGAAGAAAGGCGTGAGCCTTCCATAAATCCGTGGCTTGTTACGATTCCTCTTGTTACGGCAGCATTTTTGTTTGCACTAAATGAAACAATAGCAAATGTGGCCCTGCCTTATATTGCGGGAACAATTTCTATAAGCAGAAATGAATCAACTTGGATTGTAACAAGTTATCTTGTTGCCAGTTCAATTATTATTCCTGCTATCGGGTATTTGTGCAAAGTTTTCGGGCGAAAGAAATATTTTATATTCAGTATAGTTTTATTTACTGTCGCATCTTTGTTGTGCGGATTATCCCGTTCAATGCCTATGATTGTAATATCAAGATTTTTACAAGGTATTGGCGGAGGTGCAATATTACCTTTGGTTCAGGCTATTATGATGGAAATATTTCCTCAAAAAGAGTGGGGCAAAGCAATGTCTTTGTACGGATTTGCTTTTGTAATTGCACCTATTGTCGGACCTGTAATAGGCGGTTGGCTCACGGAAAATTGGTCCTGGCCATGGATATTTTTGATTAATGCGCCTGTCGGACTTGTTTGTGCTGTTTCATTAGTAAAATTAATAAAAGATCCGCCTTATGCTAAAAAACAAGCAAATGCAAAAATGGATTTTTTTGCGTTTGGAATGCTTGTTGTTTGGATACTTTTATTACAGGTTGTTTTGGATAAGGGAAACGATGCAGGTTGGTTTGATGCTTCTTGGGTTTGTTGGCTTATGGGAATATCAACAACAGCAGGAATACTGTTTTTCTATACCCAATTTAAGAATAAAAAAGACCCGTTACTTGATTTAAGATTATTAAAAAACTTAAATTTTTTATTCGGAACTTTAATTCAAATGGTATTATTATTTGTTTTAATTGCTTCTGCAATGTTATTACCGTCTATGCTGCAGGGCTTAATGGGGTATACCGCATTTTTAGGTGGTGTTTCTATGATACCGAGAGGCCTTGGTAGTTTAGCAGGGCTTATAATTCTGGTAACAGTGACAGGCAAAGTGCCGGAAAAAATATCTTGTTTTATAGGTTTGGTTCTTATCGGTGTCGGAGGTTTGTTATTTGGTTTACTTAATATGCAGATCTCGCTTTCTAGTGTATTTTTGCCAAACTTTTTATACGGAACAGGAATGGTTATGTCCATGACACCTGTTATAAATCTTTCTTGTGCAACATTGAAAAAAGAAGATTTAACAATGGGGAGCTCTATGCAAAACTTGAATTTGGAACATCTATTGCAACAACTTGCATATCAAGATTTTCGCAAATGCACCAAAATATGATGGTAGGATATTTAAATGACTTGAACCCTGTATTTGCAGAACGTGTTCACAATGCAACTATGCATATGGCTCAATATACTGACATAAATACAGCTCATTATATGGCTTTAAATCAGATGCACTTTGCATTACTTGAGCAATCCACTCTTTGGGCATTTATTGATACGTTTAGAATCTTTGCCTTGGCAAGTTTTGTGATAATACCCCTGCTTTTATTGATGAAAGAAGTAGTGAATAAATAAAGTAAAAATTTCTTCTTTATCTACACAATCTACTCTTTGAACTTCTCCGCATCAAGGTATCTGATTACCCTTGCAGGGTTTCCCACTACAACTGCGTTATTCGGAACATCTTTGGTTACAACAGCACCTGCTCCGACTACAGCATTTTCACCTATTGTAACTCCCGGAAGTATTGTTACATTTACTCCAATCCATACATTACGCTTTATGTGAACAGGTTTGCAGGTGATGACATATCTGTCATAAAAATCGTGGTTGTTTGTTGCGATAGTACAATTCAAAGATATCATTGTATTATCTTCAATAGTTAAACCGCCTGCCGACATGCATTGAAACCCGTTTAAAATAGTAACATTCTTTCCGATTTTAACTTTATCAGCCAAAATCGTAAAAATCGGCGGATGAATAACAGTATTTTCACCCAATGTGTTATTAAAAAGTTCCTGAATAAGTTCCTGACATTCAGATGTTGTAGGATTCGTTTGATTTATTCTAAAACACAAATCCGAACTTCTTTTTGCTTCTGCGATTCTTTCGGGACTTTGTGTTCTGACATCAATTCTAACTTCTTCCATATTATGCCTCTTTTTTAAATACATTTTTAGGGCATCCGCAAATCGGACATTTGTACTCTGCAGGTTCACTGTCTAGATTCCCGACATACTCAAAGCCACAAACACTACAAGTATAAACAGGTTTATCGGAACTATTTTCTTCGTCTTTTGGTGCATATTTGTCAATAATGGCTTTAGTTACTTCTCCATGGTGTTTTTCCTGTTGTGCAAATTCTCTGACTTGTTTAACACTCTCTTCATCAATACCAATTTGAGCAAGTTTGTCTGCTAACAGATTTATACTGTTTTCTCCTTTGTATTCTGCTTTTGATAATCCTTTTATCATTTGCCAAAAATATTTTTCATCTGCAGGATATCTTCCGTTCAACATTGAATAGAAAGCTCCATGATTAGTTTCCTGATTACCAAGTTCTATAAATTCTTTAGAGACATCATCTAATCCAAATTGTTTTTTTGCAATATATGCTAACGCATAATACATGGCTCCGCCAATAGCTTCTCCCTGGGCTAATTGTGCTATAGTTTTTTCTAATTCTGTTCCTTTTGTTTTTCCAAAAATACTCATAAATTTTCTCCTATATTTGCTTAATCCTCAGGTTTCCAAGAGCCCAGCATTTGTTCCTGTTGCTCTAATGTCATATTGAAAAATCTTTTGCCTGAATCAAGTTTTCTTATTTCATTCATTTCATCTTGAGTTAATTCAAAGTCAAAGATTTCAAAGTTTTCTTTGATATGAACAGGATTTGTTGAACGAGGGAAAACAATAGTTCCTTCTTGAATATGCCATCTCAAAATAATTTGTACATTAGTTTTGCCGTACTTTTGCCCTAATTTTGTGAATAAAGGTTCATTGATAAGATTTTTGTCACCGTGCCCTATCGGATACCAAGATTCTATAACCGTTCC
>CAJOFD010000077.1 GCA_905233585.1 uncultured Bacteroidales bacterium | reverse complement strand
TGAAGTCCATGACGCGATGATGAAAGTCAGAGGATTGTTTCCTAAACATAGGAACTTCCCTAAGGAAAACAATTGGGTTTGGCATACAGTATGGACAGAAAAGACAGATGATTTGAATGACGAAAAATGGGTGAGAGAAAAGATCAAAAAACTAATGAATTTGGACGGGAGTGGTGAATGAAGCCGCTCCGCTGTTTTTTCGCTTGTATTTTGAATTTTTGCACAAAAGTTTCTATATTATATCGTAATCATAAATCACCATCCTCTTGAAGGCCTACTATCAGCTTTTTAAGCAGTTTGAGGAGCGTTTTTGATTTTTGAGACAAAAGTTTCTATATTTGTAGCGTCAAATTGAATCATACTAATCTTTAAAAACCTCGCGATGTAAAGGCCAATCGCAAAAAAACATGGAAAAGAAAAATGAAGTTTTGCGCAAACGCATTTTACCAGTTTTGCTATATTGCCAAGCAAATAAAGGTGACTTGGAATTGTATGATGAATGGGCAAAACATAAAGGTGCTAACAAGAAGTTATTTTATGCCTATTATTCAGGTATATTTTGTCGTATTTTGTTTTTATTGGAAAGTGAGAGACTGCATAGCCAATTTATTGAAGATTGCAATAATTTATTGGACAAGTATAACTGGTTTGATGTTCAGGACAAGGACATTGAATTGTGTTGTTCGACTATAGATAAAGGTTGCGAAGTGCAAGATGCGATTGAAGAAATATCCGCAGTTGACAAGGCTATATGGAACTATCATTCGTTTGGTAATGATGCGTTTTGCTGGAAAACCGACGGACGTAGTTGGACATTTGCTGATGTAAGGGGTAGTATTGGGACTTCGAAAACAGAGTAGATTGTGGGAGAGTTTAGACTATATAATAAATTAAACTGTACTATCTTTGATTTGATAGGTGACAAAGAACCTGATCAAACAAAAGGGCTAGGCTATCTTCTATATTATTCGCCGGAGGCAATGAAATTGTTTTTAAACCTCATTTTTCCAGGTGAAAAAAAGAGGATGAAAGAGCTAATAGAGTCGAAATGGATAATTGACTGTGAGTTGACACAAAAGACAGGAAGTAACACTTCAAAAAGATCAGATATAGTAATTCGCTTTTTTGATGGAAACGACCCTAAAGAAGCAATTGTAGTTGAGGCCAAGTCGGCAAAAGGACAGATTGGCAACGTTGGAGCGATAACACAAGTTGAGGACTATAAGAAACTGTTTCAGCCATTAGCTTATTTCGGAACTAACATCACGCTTGTAACATTGACAACCGTAGTTCAGATTGTCAATAAAAGCGTGAAAACTATTACGTGGCAGGACATTAGAGATGTGTTTTCCGGTGCCACTGAACCAATGATTCAAGAATATCTCAATTATATCAATAAAATTAAAGGTGTTATGAATTTTTATAACAAAGAAATACTTTCAATTGACGCTACGAATACAGTAAAATATGCAAAGGATAGAGATATTGCTATTTATGAATGCCCTAACGACCCCAATGATCAAAGTAGACGACGTTATTTAATGTATAAAGCAAGGGCTGAGAGTAAACCGCTTTATTTCGCATATAGGGATCGTGGTAAAATAGAGTATTTGTTTAAGATACAGGATGTTGTATCTTTGGATTTAAGTGATAATAGCGCGATTGATGTGCTTGATAAAATGGGGAAATACCCCAATATTAAGAATAGACTGGAAAATTATAAAAAAAAGGTAACTTGTACAGGTACAAAGTTCGTTTTTATAATTGATTTAGATGAATCTATCAAATTGCCATTCCCTGTTCAGTATGATAGTTCATCTCGTGCGCCCCAAAGTCCTGTGTATTTATCGTTAAAAGAGGTGTTTGGTGAACCTGTTAATGGTACGGTTTTAATATCGAACAATACTACTGATGCGATAAATTTTGATTTAAAAGACTAATTCTAGTTCATTGACAATTTGTTTTTGAGTGAGCGGGGCTGGGGCATCCAATAATTCTTG
>CAJOFD010000076.1 GCA_905233585.1 uncultured Bacteroidales bacterium | reverse complement strand
ATAGCAAATATAGTAAACCACCGATCCTACTGCTAAAAACAATAAACCTATTATTAAAACACTTATCTTCATCTATCTAATCTATGTTTTCTATTTCAATTTCCGTACTAATAATGCCAATCCAAAAAGCAATATATCAAACCATTACTATTGTTACCAACGAAGAATCTCTTCCGATGTTCTCATCTAATAACATACCGACAAGAAGCAAAACAGACAATAGACAAGCGGAAATTACGCTTATTTTAGCACCTTTCTTTTGTTGTTTTATTTCCACCTCCCCATCGGCAGTATCGTTTGATTAAATATTGAATTAGGGTAATCCATATTAAAAATAATACAATAAACAGAGATATAGAAAAAACTATATCTTTTACTATTTCTCCCATATCGTGTCCTCTATCAAAACCGAAAAAGCCTATCAACACAGGTATAAGACAAAAAATACTTATCCCTATTATTTTGAAGGTTTGCAAAAATTTTTCTTCACTTGCTTTTCGTCACTCAAACACCAATATAACAATAAGAATTACATTAAGACAGATTATCAATATTTTATCAATATTCTTAACGACAATACAATTATTTATCTTTCATATTTTTTATTTTCTCAATAATAGCGGAGGTAGAACAATTAGGTACTAAATCTATTGTTTTCACTTCCCCGCCCTTGGCGGTAACAATATCATAGCCGACAATATTTTCAATTTGATAATCGGCACCTTTTATCAACACATCTGGTTGTATTTCTTTTATCAGTTGATAAGGCGTATCTTCATCAAAGAATATTACGGCATCAACAAAACAAAGAGATGCCAAAAGTATTGCTCGCGATTCTTGGTTAATGATAGGTCTGTTTTCTCCTTTTAATCTTTTAACAGAACTATCTGTATTCAAGCCAATTATCAACTTATCTCCCAAACTTGCGGCTTGTGCCAAATAATCGACATGTCCACGATGCAAAATATCAAAACAGCCATTGGTAAAGACAAGTTTTTGATGGGATTTTTTCCATGTGTCAATCAAAGCGTTATCTTTTGCAGTGGAAAAAATTTTCGCCACTATGTTATTTTTGTAATTCATAATCTTAATGCTTTCTTTTTTTCAAGGACACAACAACTAAAGACAAAAGTCCTAATATCAAATACATAGCATTTTCTGTTGTCCAAATAACCCAACCTATTGCCAAACCATATTCTGGAGCCAAACCATACAAAGACAACACCAAAGAAATCAACAAAGGATAGGCACCCAAACCACCTTGAGCAACGATAAAACCTACCGAACCAATTACAACACAAGTCAATGAGGCTAATAAGGCTTGATTCCCCAAGGCAGAAAATTCAGGAAAAGCAAAACTGCCAACATAAAACATGAGATAATAGCAAACCCAAATTCCCAAAGAATGAACAACAAAGGCAATAGGATTCTGAACATTTTTCACAGAAATCAAGCCTTCCCAAAAACCTAAAACAACTGATTTTATTTTTTTGACAAAAGGAATATCTTTAATCTTATTCCTCAACAAATAGATAATCAATGCTATAACAAACAATACAGCAATAAGTACATATTTACCCTTGCTACTAAGAAAAACCATTATTTTTTCCATAGAATGATTTTCCACAAAAATCTGCATAAGTTTATCATATTCGCAACATAAGGCTATTACAAACATGATTCCGCAAATCAAGACATCAATAATTCTTTCTGCAACCACTGTTCCTAAAGATTTTTGAAAAGGAACCTTTTCGTGAGTTTGCAAAACAGTACACCGCAATACCTCACCCAAACGAGGAAATGCCAAATTAGCCAAATAACATATCATAATAGCGTGATAGGAATTCATTTTTGACACTTGGTATCCCAAAGGTTTTATCATTAAAATGGAACGAAATGCCCGAAACCATACCGAAAGAATACCAATAAGCATGCACAACAACAAAAATATCCACCTTTTATCAAGAAAAACATTATAAATGTTTGTCCATATCATAGCCCGTTGATTGTCATCAAGGTCTTTGACCGACAACCAAACAAAAAACAAACCTAATGCTAAAAACAAAATCAGTTTAAGAATATCTTTGATATATTTTTTCATTTTTGTACCTATTCGGAATTTGCAAAGGTACAATTTTTGTACAAAATACAAAACATAAATTGAAATATAGCTACAATATAGATTCAACAAGCAAAGTTATAAAAATACTAGCAGGAGTATCGAAAAAAAGCACTTTTCTTGGTCTATAGTTTAACTTATTTTGAATTAGTATGATTTGATTATATGATAATTTGCTTAT
>CAJOFD010000075.1 GCA_905233585.1 uncultured Bacteroidales bacterium | reverse complement strand
TGCGGACACACACGGTGCGGACACACGCGGTGTGTCCCTACGAAGACACAACCGTAGGGACGCATCGCATGCGTCCGCCACAATGCCCCAATCCATCGCTTTTCTGGACGCCCGCGCACATTATATTAATGGTGTGGGGTATTACGAAAACGACAGAGTGGTGGAGGCCTGCAAGGAATACCTGAAGGCCTTGGAGATGATGGAAGACCATTTTGATGAAAATGAATTGATTGGACATAAAGCGCAGTTTATGGCGTTGACATATACACATTTGACAGGTCTATTCTCCGATTTTTATCTTCATGAGCAAACTATCTATTTTGGGAAAAAATCATTGTCGTATTATCAAAGATTCGATGCTCTTTCATGGTATAAGGCTTGGATATTGAATGAATTAGGCTCACAATATGATATGTTAGACAACATGGATAGTGCCACTATTTATTACCAAACGGCAATTGATATATTAAATGATACATGTAACACTATTTATAGGGATATCAATACACATCAGACCTATTTAAGCTATAAAACTAATAAGCAGACTGACTATGCAATAATACAAATGCATCGCATATTGTCAGAAGCAGAGAACGATAAAGAGTTTTTATCGCGTTGTTTAACAATTGGTGAGATATATTATCACGAACAATTGTTTGATTCTGCATGGCATTATTTGAATAAGGTGTATCAAGAAACAATAGATGTAAGTTGCAAAAAACAGGCAGCTGAATGGTTGTTAGAAATCTGTAAAGCACGAGGTAGAGACTCAGAAATACTTGAATATGCCACTTTTTTGGCACCGTTTGCCAATCAAGAAGAAAACCAAAGTGCAATTAAATCACATTTAACCGAGCTTTTTAATGTATTTTGGCAAAGAGAAATGGAACTTCAACATCAAGCGGTTACAAGGAGAAATATGAAACAAACCATGACAATTGTTTGCATACTCTTAAGCTTTATCCTGACGCTTCTCATCCTACATCTAAAACGAAAACAAAGTTTTAAAGCGCAGCTGGAAACCGAGAGCTATGCTCATAAAATGCAGCAGAAAGCCTTATCAGGTCGGCTAAAAAAGAGTAATGATGCTACGCGACTCCCTAAAGAAGATAAAAGAGCAAGAAATAGTGCTTGAAATCACCAAAAATGATAGCTCCAACAATTTGGCCTTTGAGAGTTATGAGACATTCATGCAAACGCAGATTTGTCAAGAGATAATGAAGACAATTGATAGATTACATTCCGATAAGCGGAAAACGCTTAAAACGAATATATATATAAAAGATTATAAAGATTTTGCCTTGTCCGTAACACAATTGAACTCGCTTACAAAAACAGTTGAATTACATTTCACAAAATTTTATTCTACGCTAAAAGCGCTTAATCCCTATCTTGACCGAAATGATTGGCTACATTGTTGCCTTTATCTGATGCAAATTGACAAGATGAGCATTTGTGTGTTGTTACAGGAATCCTATCAGTCTTGCAGGAGACGTACCATAAAACTAGAGCAAAAATTCAATGCAAAGGAAGATATTATAAGTTTCTTACTCAATATAGTTTTCAATTGAAAAACAAGTTGTTATAAAAGAAAGTGAAAAAATTGTTTTTATTATTTTTGATTTCATTCACAAAAAACGTCATAGTATTGCAACGTCAAACCTAAAAAACGTTGTAATTATGCGACACACAAAAATTAAACAGTTTGTTTTGCTGCTAGGTCTTTTATCGCAGGCAGTATGGTGCAATGCTGTTGGCACTAGTATTATTGATGGTCATAGTCATATTGCTATAAAGGCGGCAAATGTCCAAGGTATGCCCAAAGGCTCCACCATCCAAGCCTCCATCAACGGCCATGCGCTCACCGTGGTTTTCGCCGAAAACCTCGGCCAAGTGGACATCGACCTCACCACCGCCTCGGGTACTCCCGTGGACTGCTTTTCCATTCAGACACCCAACGGTGTCATCCTCTTCATCCCCAATCCGGGAGACTACGTCATCACCTTCACGCTTCCCAACGGAGATATTTATTATGGTGAGTTTTCGGTAACGGATTAAAAATAAATTCACTAACAACAACAAT
>CAJOFD010000074.1 GCA_905233585.1 uncultured Bacteroidales bacterium | reverse complement strand
AAAGGCTCAAAATCAATAAACCAAGACTTAAATAGAGCTTTCGCTTGTTGCTCTAAATTATTGTTTATACTATTATTTAATTCAATTTTTTCTTCAATCGGTTGTAAAATTGAAATGACTTTGTCTTGTATGATCTTTTCAGGTACTTCAAGTTCAATTCTATTCAATGTTTCTGTTCTTAAGCTTGGAATAGTTGTACCTTCATTTAATTTTAGCAAATCAATTTGAAGCATTAAATAATAAAAATATTTTGGTCTGATTATTGAAGTATTTATTATTGTGTAAAATAATGTATCAACTGTCCAAAATGGATGTTCTACATATCTAATTTTATCTATTGTACCTTTTCTTCCAATTAAAACAGATGGCTTATCATATAAAAATGTTGTTGCATAACCCATATGTCCACCTGTGCCATAAATCGGGATTTTTCCATTATCTGAAACTACATTCTTTTGATTTTTTCCATACTTTATTGTTGCAATTTCGCATAATTTATATTTCATACCCAATCGCCCCCAAGTTCTTGCGGATTTCATCTTCAAGTTCATGGGATTTTTTGAACATATCCGAAAGTTCGCTTGTAAGTCTTGTCATTTTTTCGTTGAATGGCTCTCCGTCGTCCTCTTGTTCTTCAATGCCGACATATCGTCCGGGAGTTAAAACATAATTGTTTTGCTCATTCCCTATTTCCTGCAAATCAGCAACTGCACAAAAGCCTTTTGCATTTTCAAGTGTTCCGTTTTGGAACTCATAAAATGTATCTGCCAGTTTTTTAATATCCTCATCCGTAAAATCTCTGTGCTTACGGTCAACCATATATCCCATTTTTCTGGCATCAATAAACAGAGTTTTACCTTTTTGCTTCTTATTCTTTGAAATAAACCATAATGTAACAGGAATGGTTACACTATAAAATAGCTGTGTTGGAAGAGCTACAATACCTTCCACAAGGTCTGCCTGAATTATATTTTTGCGGATTTCTCCCTCGCCGCTGCTTTGCGATGATAAAGCACCGTTTGCAAGCACCAAACCAATTTTACCGTTAGGTGCGAGATGGTGTATCATATGCTGAATCCATGCATAGTTGGCGTTTCCGGCAGGAGGTGTGCCGTACTTCCAACGCACATCATCTTGCAGCTTATCCGCACCCCAATTAGAAAGATTGAATGGTGGATTTGCCATTATGAAATCTGCTTTCAATGTAGGGTGTAAATCGTTAAAAAATGTATCTGCCTGATACGGTCCGAAATTTGCATCTATACCTCTGATTGCCATATTCATTTTTGCCATTTTCCATGTGTCGGCGTTTGATTCCTGACCGTAAACAGAAATATTGCCACGGTTTCCGCTATGAGCCTGTATAAACTTTGCACTTTGAACAAACATACCACCGCTTCCGCAGCAAGGGTCATAAACACGGCAATTATCAAAAGGCTTCAAAATGGCAACAATTGTTTTTACAATGCTGGACGGTGTATAAAATTCGCCACCTTTTACACCTTCATAAGCCGCAAACTGTGCTATGCAATATTCATAGGTTCTGCCGAGCAAGTCTTTGCTTTCCTCTGTGTCGCCCATATCCATATTGGTAAATAAGTCAACAACATCACCTAAAACACGCTTATCCAAATCGGGGCTTGCATAGTTTTTCGGCAACACATTTTTAAGGCTCTTATTTTCACTTTCAATAGCTCGCATTGCATCATCAATAATTGTTCCGATTTCAGGTGTGTGTGCATTTGAAGCAATTTTGCTCCAACGAGCATCTTCCGGAACAAAGAATATATTATCTTCTGCATAAGCATCTCTATCGTCCTCAAAGCCGTCACCTTCGGCAACAAGCTCGTTATATCTTTTTTCAAATGCACTTGAAATATACCGTAAGAAAATCAGGCCTACGATTACTTTTCTGTATTCTGCGGCAGGTATATGTCCCCACAAAACACATGCTGCATCCCAAATTTGTTTTTCAAATCCTATATTTGCATTATTCTTCTCTGCCATTTTGTAACCTCCGATTTGTTTTAATTCTTCCGTTCTGTAAATTCTACAATTCCTCTGTCTTAAACATTGTATATCCCTCATAATAATAGCTGTGGTCAATGCCTTTCATATAGACTTCACGGCTGGTTATAGCATCGGTGAGAGCGTTTTTCAAAATATGCTTGATTTCAATATCACGAATGGGACTGCGTTCCATTGCA
>CAJOFD010000073.1 GCA_905233585.1 uncultured Bacteroidales bacterium | reverse complement strand
ATTTTTCGTATCGCATAAAATTGTTTTCGGGAGATCATCTTTTTGCTTTGACAAGCGGCTGAACATATGATATACCCCGAGTTTGGCACTTGGGTAAACAAAAATACCCGTCATCATTATTCGTCTGATCCCATTGCTATGGGAAAAACCGAATTAAATGGCGGGTATTTAATTGAAAATAATAAGTACAACATTAGGTACTACGATAATTAATTGTCAAATATTTTTATCCCTGTTTTTATGCTCCTTAACTCGCTCTTGCTATATAGCTTTTTAGGTATCTCAATATCAAAAGCTTTTAATATTGTTTTTAAATTGCTGTCATTAAGGTTATTGAACCGGTAAAGTTCTGTCGGTAGTTTATCTACTTGCCATTTGTTTAGTGCATCTATTACTTTTGCTGCCGACATTCCATAGCTCCAGTTTTTTTCGTTGCTATGTTTGTTGCCGGCTTTCAAAAGCTTGCTTACTTTGTTTTGGATTATCCTCATAATAATCAACGCTATAGCACAGATAGTTAAATGCGCTATAATATGCTCTTCTGTCTTTACGCGAATGGGTCTTGTTTGCAGATCACCTTTCATAACTCTGAATTGATCTTCGATTCTTGATAATCCATGATATGTATCTATCACTTCCTCTTCGCTCATAGTCAATTCTGATGTGACGATCTGATAATAGCCCATTCGTGCTTTGTATTCTTCGACTTTTTTCTCATCGATCATAGGTTTAAGCTTTGAAGCATCTATTATCTCGCCGGTTGTGCAATTTACATACTTATCATAGAAAAACATACTCAGTTTTTTCGATTGTGATTTGCTGATCCTGTAATTATTCGGATTTTCTATGATTTTTGATACCATATCCAGAAATCTTTTGTTTTCATAGTACTCATGATCATAGAATTTTTTGCTCCAATAAACAACAACCTTTTCATGGAAGCTCCTTTTAACTCCGTTATCGTCTGTTATTGTTCTTTTAACAACCTTTGATTTGTATTTGAAGCCGGTATCTTTTTCTATGTAATCGGAATTATTAAAGATCCATTGCTTTGTTTCGTCGTTTGACTTTGCAATACTTTTACTGACAACATAACCATTGCCTTGTGATGTTATACGGAGACAATTTATACCTGTACACATACCTCTGTCTCCCACAAAGATAAAACGCTTTAGGTTCATGTTATTGATCGTGTTATTAAGTGAGTCCTTGACAGTTAAATGATCCAATGTATTTCCCTTAAAGGTTTCTATGGAGATAGGTATGCCATCTTCATCCATAAACAACCCCATTTGCACGATTGGCTGTTTTCTGTTTTCTTTACTAACTCCCATTTGTCTTAAGCCGTCCGCAATGGGCTTTCCGTTTTCATCTTCTACGAAAAAACCGTTTTCATCTGTCATAAAATCAGGAGAATCAATCTCGAAAAAGAAGTTAGTAACATCATAGTATACCAGATCGGTATTTCGCTTGCTTTTTTTCATGAGCATTGAGTTAATGCGCTTAAATATTTGATTCCGATTATCGTAAACAAAATCCAGAGTATCATAAATTTTAAATTCATTAAAACCGGGTTTTAAAATCGGATTGTAATACACTTCATTATGAGCCACTGTAGCGATTTTTGAAGCGGGTGCCAAAATGCGACCGTAAACCAGTAATCTAAAGAAACCCATTAAATCAAAATTGATTTTAGAGTTGAATTTGTAGGTCCTGAAAAGAAGGGGCAACTCAAGCTCTTCCATAATCCTTTCGATCAAGCAATGCGAAAAAAGCTTTGGCGAGCCTACACAATCATCGGAATACTCCTCAAATCTAATTGTATGTATTTTATGGTCAATCTTCTTTTCCACATATGGTTCTAACTCTTTGATAATTGGTTTACCGGCTTTAAACGATTCTTTAAGACGTTCAAGATAATTAGGCATACCATCATCAAATCTCTCCATTGGTCCCAAAGTAAGAATGATTTGTTTACGATTAACCTTTTTTCCGTTTTCCAAAGTCATACGCTGACCTTTTACAAGTCTAAGTGATTTTTTACCGTGATTATCGGATGCTTCTATGAACATAAAATGACCCCCTTCAAAGTATAACAAGTACAACAGAAACATTATATCACAAAACAACAAAAAAAGCAAGTGTTTTCCTTGCAAAATTATATTACATTTTGGTTACAAAGTGCCAAACTCGGGCAAAAAAAGCAAGTGTTTTCCTTGCAAAATTATATTACATTTTGGTTACAAAGTGCCAAACTCG
>CAJOFD010000072.1 GCA_905233585.1 uncultured Bacteroidales bacterium | reverse complement strand
CATCTTGATTATTATGAAACTGATAGAATTTACCGAACACTTTTCGAATGAAGAATCTTGTGAACAGTACTTAAAGGAAGTTCGCGAAAAACAAGGAGTAGTGTGTACTAAATGCGGGGGCAAGGCGCATTATTGGAACAAAGCAAGCAAAAGTTGGATATGTAAACATTGCCATCATCAGACCACACTTACATCTGGTACCGTAATGCACGGCAGTAATTTACCATTACGCTATTGGTTCATCGCCATTCATTTGTTGACCGCAACCAAGAAAACAATTTCAGCTAAAGAAATGCAACGCCAGCTTGGTCATAAAAGATACCAGCCAATTTGGGAAATGATGCATAAATTGCGTAGCATAATGGGACAACGTGATGAAAAATACAAACTGACAGGCGAATTTGAATTGGACGAGGGTTATTTTTCGGTCAATTCCAATTTATCAGAAGACGAAAAACTTAAAAGAGGCATAGGGAGTCAGAACAAAGCCAAGGTATTGGTAATGGTTGAAAGCCAAGATGTTGAGATTGAAAAACAAAAGAAAAACAAGCCGCCAAAGAAATGCGGTCATATCAAAATGAAAGTAATCGAAAACCTCAAATCTAATACTTTTGAACAAGAAACTCAAAAATCGGTAGAAAAACAATCAACCGCAACAATGGATAATCTGCCTGGTCATAATGGTGTCGAAAAAGTCGTGCAAAACTCAAAGAAACAAACTGTTCCCGGTAAAGATGCACCAAAAGTTCTCCCTTGGGTTCATATAGCCATTTCAAACGCAAAAGCATTGTTTCAAGATTTTTATCATGGAATGAAAGATGCATTTTTGCAATTTTATCTCAATGAATTTTGTTACAAATTCAATAGAATGTATTTTGGAGATAAAATATTCGACAGATTAATGATCGCTGCTGTTGAATACAAACCTACTTTTGTCCATAAAATATACAACAAAAAATTACGATTATGTTAATTGCGGATAATCATAAAAGATATTGTCAATTGTCAAATACAATTGAAGAAAATTGAGTTGTCAGCAAAACAACTTGATGACATAATTGAACTTCTAAATATTGACAAGGGCAACAACAACCAAGGCATTTTGTCAGCGGTTTTGCTAATGGAGTTGGCGTATTTAGAATACTATTTCAAAGAGGTTAAAGGGTTCTATATTATGGAAGAGGGTATTGATACAGCCAAAAAACTATACCTTTGCAATACCCTTGACCATACTATGCAAATACCACTGACTAATCGTGTATTTGTTAAACGAGAACTGTTGAAGAACGGGAAATCTAATATTTTGGAAATATCTGATTATTCCAACATAGATTCAGAACCAAATGATGGATGGACTCAGGTTGGTAAAAGCGATGCGATAATCATATCATCATCTTTGCTCATCTATTATGGTTGGTCGAAACAGAATATAAAATTGTATTTTGATTTAAAGCGTATTCGCAATATGCAAGCACACAACAATATTGTCCCAAAAATTTCGATTACTATTGATATGGTAAACGATATGTATCATAAAATTATATATCCTGTTATTACATCTACGAAATAACCACAATGCTACCCCTCACCTCCATATTATCCACCCCTGAATCCTCGTACTTGGAAGGCAAAAGTGCGAAGGGAGGCTTTCCTGATTCGTTTTGGGAGAGTTATTCGGCGTTTGGCAATATCCGTTTTGGCGAGCGTGCCGGCAGCGGTCTCAACGGCATTGTGTATGTTTGGAAAAAGGTTTATCACACCGAACCCGAAATTTTTGTAAAGGAAGAGTACGACCGCACATTCCTGAAACTTCCCACCTTGGGCAACGAACCCGACGTGGAAACAATGGCAGAGTTTTACCCCGACGAAGAAGAAACGAGCGACAAACAAGCGGCAAATATCGATACTGTCGATAAAACAAGCGATAAACGAGCGATGATTTTGAATTATATTATCGAAAAAAAAGAAGTATCAACGGCTGATATTTCCAATTATGTTGGAATTAGTATGCCACGAGCAAGATTTTACCTTGGAGAAATGGTTAGATCAGGTCTTATCATTTCAAACGGTGCCAACAAAAACCGGACATATAGTTTTATTAATGAAACAAGCAATAAATGTCAGGATAAATGACAAGTTAAATGCAAATGACACGTTAAAAAGAAAAATAACCTATGCCCACAAACAAGAACGCCCTCGCCCGCATTGCCTTTCTCGACGAACTTCTCGCAGACCGTCATCATTATTACAATCTTGACGACCTGACTGAGAAGTGCAACCAAGCATTGGAATACAACGAGCAAAAGCCC
>CAJOFD010000071.1 GCA_905233585.1 uncultured Bacteroidales bacterium | reverse complement strand
TTTCATATCAATCTCATTATTTTAAAATCTTTTATTATTTGTTCTTTGCCAATTTTTGCAACATCGTTTTCAATCGGCATATGGCATTTTTTGTATTTTTTACCACTATTGCAGTAGCACTGTACATTTCTTTTGTTTTTTCCGTTGCTAAAAGTATTGTCCAAACATCGTTTCCAAATTTCAGGATTTTGAGAATGGAAAAGTTCTTTGTAAAATTCCCATATCCCTTTAGCACCGTGAGAGTATTCATGTAGATAGCTTCCTGTCTGCTTTCGACATAACTGATTGGCGAAATAGGGAATAGCCATATTTTGGACAAACCAAACAAGCGTTATCCCATTTTTGCACATCAGCTTTTCCTTGGCACGGACTGTTAGGCAACATGAGCTGTCAGGGTACTTGTGCCAGTCCACTTCACAAGGTATTTCACCCCCAACTTCATATAATATGGGGAACGCATTCGGGAAATCCGATGTTGGATGTATTTCTACAGAAAAACTTCCCGCAACAATCCCTTCATCATCAGGAATATCCAAAATGCCTTTCAAATATGGATACTCTAAATCCGTTTTCATTTGAAAGTTCGGATATTCCTTGATGAGGGATTCTATTTGTTCGTTAAAAGCCCCATTGCTTACTACCATAATAATATGGTTTTGAAGTACTTACGGTTTTTACAAAACCCTTTGGTCTATTGTCGCTTTTGTCCTCTCCTAACGGGAATCTTTCGCCTAAATGCTTGCGCCATAGCCTACTGGCTTTAAGCTGGTTGGGCTCATCAATGGCCATTTTTGCATCTGCAATGAAAGTGGAAAGATTGTCCATGAAGTTGTTTTTTTTCACATCTGAATAGTCTTCAAACAGGTCGTCTTTGGGCGTTGTTGGCATCTTGCATTTGAAGCTCTTTTTCAACTGTCTCTCAATCTCTATCAGAAGGTGCTTTAAAGCGATGTCATCCCTAGCGTTTTTCTGAAAATACTTCAACGACAAGACGGTCATCGCTAATCCACTGGGCATATCTTGGCGCTTATGGTCGCACCACGCTTTTAGATACTTTATTATTCTGACCATTTGATCTGTTTTGTTGTCCTGAAAGTATTCCACGAATTCTTTCGGGTCATCATCCTGAAAGTCATAGTTCTTGACTGCAAGATGAGGATGCTTGTCTGTGTTTTCGTCAAATACCATAACGGGCAAGTCAATGTTATAACCTGCTTTGTAATCCACGCGGATGCATTTCTTTTTGTGAGTGGGGATAGCATCTGTGCTCCCTTCAACGGCTTCTTTCACCCATTTTTGCAACGTAGTGCCGGTTACGTTTTCGGGATTGCTCATAAAGTACACACCATCGTCCAAATCGCAAGTATCATCTTTTGTGCGAATAAGTGTTTTCAGTTTATAAGATCCTTGAATGAAAAACTGCGGTGTGTACCCGTCATGATTTTTCCTGAAGTGGCATCTGATTTTTTCGCGCAAATGATTCTTTGATGCCATCAATTTGCTTTTCTTTGAACTGGTAATGGTCAGTTCGTTGTTGAATTCTTGAAAAAGTGAGTCTAAATTTGCCATAGGCTAATGATTTAAATATTAATAAATTAAAATTATGTGTCAAAATCTGACACATTTGTTTTTATGGCAATGTTAATGCCAAATGCTGCTTTATATTTAAAAAATTGCACATTTTATGCAAATCTTTAATATAAAACAGACATAATGTCATTTTTACATCAAACAATGACATGAAAAATTCTTTTCGGTCTCTGTGTATGCCAATTTGTCAGTTGGTAGTAATTGATAGCAGTGATATGGTCCCTATCACATAAATTTGATGTAATACACTACCTTTTCGGCGAAAACTTCGTAGTCGTTGTGGATGACGGCAGATGAAAATACGCCAAATTGCTTGCGTGACTTACAAACTCTAAAACTAGGTTGTTGTCCGTAATAATGAATATAATCCTCTTTCTTTGTAATCGTTTCATTGATTTCCGGGAGATGCACTACAAACAGCAATGTTTTTGTAGGTGTATGCACAGAAGTCTGTATGTCGTCTTTGGAAAGCGCAAGATATTTTTCTGAATTGTGAGCGGAAAACTCCTCCCATTTTTGAATTGTGCCATCATTTTTATAATATGGCAGTTTGTCAGGAATGATAAATATCTGAAAATATGGAATGTTAGCACAACGAATATTCGCCGTTTCGCCCAACATATTTTCAAAATAATTGTTGGAATTTTGAGAATAGTTCTGCATCACGAACTTTACACCGATACCCGCAATGGCTTTCCCATTTTTCAAGATTGTAATGTCAACTACCTTGTCAATGTAGCGACCGTCTAATTTCATTTCTTTGCCGTTACCTATTCCCAAGGACTGCACATAATAGCCAGCACCCAAACGCTCTTTCAAATCTTTGGCAATGGCACCGTGCAGGATTTTCAGTTTCTCATTACTT
>CAJOFD010000070.1 GCA_905233585.1 uncultured Bacteroidales bacterium | reverse complement strand
GAACCCATCATTCGTATCTATGCTGAAAGCAAGGATATGGAAGCAGCCAAAAATCTGGCCAATACAATCAAAGAACATATATCCAAGTGTATTGACAAATAGATTCTACAAATGAAATATCTAATATTCGGATTAGGAAATATCGGCAACGAATATGCCGGAACAAGACACAATATCGGTTTTGAAGTTGTGGATTATATGGCATATTTGCAAAACATTGAATTCCAACCTGACAGATATGCTTGGACATGTGAATTTACCTACAAAGGCAGAACCATTGTTTTGCTAAAACCCACTACTTATATGAATCTTAGCGGAAAAGCGGTAAGGTATCATTTGGAAAAACACAAGGTTGAACCTCAAAATATACTCATCATCGCCGATGATAAAGATATTCCATTAGGAAGTTTCAAACTCAAACCCAAAGGCAGTGGAGGCTCACACAATGGTATCAATAATATTGTAGACACCCTACATAGCGTTGATTTCCCAAGATTGCGGATTGGTATCGGCAACGATTATGCCAAAGGTTTTCAAATAGATTTTGTATTGGGACACTTTGATGAAAATGAAAAGGAACAATTGCGGCCTTGCATTGTTGAAGCCACCGAAATCATCAAAAATTTTGCCACCCAAGGTATAGAACGAACAATGAATATGTTCAACAAGAAAAAAAAGGACAATCCCACTTTAAAAGACAATACCGCTTCGAATAAAGAAACAACAGAAGAATAAAAACACGTTTTTTACCAATAAACCAAAAGGTTTATATTCATCCCCATTTAACTGTATCCCTACAAATTCAGAACAGGGCTGCCATAATATGGCAAGCCTGCAAATGATTTCTCACCGCTCATTTTTCAAATCCCAACTTGTACGGATATACCAACAGAATCAATGTCCGCAACAAAAAAAGGGACGATATACATCGTCCCCAACTATTTTAATTATAAACCAAATTTCAATGTTCTATTCTTTGACGAATTTTATTTTCTGATAGCCTGCCGACAATACATACACGCCCTTGGCAAGGTCGGCTATGTCTATGCTCATATTTTCGGTGGCAGGCTGTTGTTTCACTTTTCTGCCTGTCATATCGAAAATTTCCACCATTTTGGTGCTGTTTTCCGCAATGCCGTTTACATACAACATATTTTTGGCAGGATTCGGATATACGCTCACTTGTGCTTTTGTTGCATCGGCATCGGCTATGGCTGTGGAAGACTTTTCGGCTACACTTATATCATCTATATACCAATTATGTCCGTCTTCTCCACTATATTTGAAACCAATATAGATGTTTTGACCTTTATATGCCGACAAATCAACGGTAATTGTCTTCCAAGACTCAGACACATTTGTCGGTGTCCAAACCTCCCGCATACTGCCCAATGTTGTTCCTGTAGTTACCCATACACCTTCGTATGTATAATCACCCCCATACAGCTCAAACGATTTAAAAGTTAAAGTAACCTGATTACTTGTGTTGGGGATGGCTAATCTTGGAGATATGAGCCAGCCTTCCTGTAGAGAATCATTAACTAAATGACCCGCAACATATTTCCCTGTCGGAATTGAAACATTCCTATCATTTGTTTGGTATTCTCCCCATCTATCCCAATATGATACATATCCACGATTTTTGTTGTCATTATCTATTTTGGTCCAACAAGCCCATTCTGTTGCTTCGTTTTCAAAACTTTCGTAGAACGGCAATGAACGTGTTGTAGTATTTTTACAATCAGGTTCGGCTATATACATTTTTTTGATACGTTCACAATTGGAAAGAGCATACAACTCGGTACCGTTTTTCCATATTTTACCGATTCTTTTATCTGTACTGTACAAAAAACCGGCATAATATACACCATCAGTATTGGCAACAACAGCATACATATTGCTGCTTCCAGCACTCTGACTATATAATACCGAACCGTTTTTCCATACTTTCAGAACTGAACCTTCCCAGCCTGCAACATAAATATCTCCCGCATCGATATACATATCATTTACATAGGCATCATTATCGCTTGAGGTAAGCGTATACATAAGTTCATTGTCTTTCCATACCTTAACAATGCGTTTGCCGGAATTTGTTGTCTCTATACCTGCCGTGTAAACACGCCCGTTATAAATAGCAACCGCTTGGGGTTTTATATACTCTCCCAAATCATCAATACTGTGTTGTATTTCCATACAACTCCTTTATATACTGAGGAAGACGTGTATTGATAACCTACTGATATTGTCCAAAATGATCCACCACCTTTTAATTGCCCTATACAGCAGGCTGTCGCACAACTCGAATAACTCGGATAATCGTTATTTCCTATCCATCTAGGTGTAGTATCGTTATTTTCCCACAAACATGCCCGATATATTCCATTATTGTTTTTTTTGTAACCAATAGAATAGATTGTCCTTGCAATAATACACATTGCATTAATAGTTGAACCGGCTCCTGCATCAAAATATGGTACGTTAGTGGGTCCCGGATAAGCACCAATAAAACTTCTACCTGTCGTAGTGTTTTTGTAGGAAAAATAACACGTATCATTCCTGAACAGCACATCTGTGGCATCAAAATTATAAGATACTGAACCTCTGTCGGTAATTCGGCTTCCGTTTTTATACAAACCGACAGCCGTGTTGCTGTCTGTGGTTCGTATATAATTGCCCACCGAATAAATGTCTTGTGCCATCATGTTAGTTACAACTAACATAGAAAACATAAAAATAAACAGTTTTTTCATTTTTTTAACATTTTAATTAATACTGTATTG
>CAJOFD010000069.1 GCA_905233585.1 uncultured Bacteroidales bacterium | reverse complement strand
TCAGAAAAAAGTATTAACTTTGCCGCCGATAGAGTAAATCACCAAACGAGTGAACGGATATCATCGGAATTGGTGAACGGCTATCGCCGGAATACGCAATTTTGCCAAAATGTTAACGGATTTTCGTGGACAGTAGTGATAGAGATCATATTAATGCAACCAGAGAAAACTCCTTCTCCAATGTTCATCACACTTTTGGGAATGATTACTGATGTTAGAGATTTACAGTCGGAGAATATGCAAGTCGTTTTGTATCAGTTATTTGCACTTTAAACGGTATAAAAGTGACAGTGAAAATTCCGGGTAGAGCGAAAAAGATGAAGATTTAACGTTTTTAACTTACAATTAACACTCGTGAATTCAACTGGCAACTGTAATTTGCTTTTTTGTATTAAGTTTTCTCTGTCCAGTATTCTTACTGTCATTGTGCGCAATAAAACTCTGTTGTACTTCTATGGTTAAATGGTATTATCATCGAGTTTGGTTAGGAGGTACATGGGAGGGGCATAGGAGGAAGAACAGACCTAAAGCATAGAAAAATTCCCTTCTCTCAGCACTAAGGACAAAGTGTCTAAATGCTGAGAGAAGGGGAGGTTAGAGAGTAAAATTGGCTTTCCTTTCTGCCGCAGAACTAAAGTTTCCCATATAGCCAAGGAATTTCAAGAGGTTTGGGAAAGAAAATTCCCCACTCTATTGATTAGAGTGAGGAATAAATCTATTGTTTTACCTGTTCATCAAGTACATATTGCCTGTATGCATCTGCTGCAAGTGAAAAAATGAGATTTTTATTGAAATACTCTTCGTCTTTTTGGACATATTCAGCAGCAATAAACCAAATCAAAGGAATATCATCCTTCTCTTTTTCTGGAACGAATTGTGTCTTAAAATCAGGAACTCCACTTTGCACAAGCTTTCTGACTTTTGTTGTTAGGTCGTGCTGATGCTTTGTATTTTCATTTATAGCAACACGTTCTCTTAATTCGTAATTATTAAGTAATCGAGGTTCTGTTATTCGAACTGACTCCTTAAAGGATTCAATAGAATTTGTATCATCACTATACCACCAATAAAGTTCTGACAACACCCCATTGTTACGATATTTATTCAATTCCTCTTCTGATAACAATTGAACTGGGGCTAAAAAAGCATCCTCAATACCATTAAACAAACATGCATATCTTAAAGATTGAGCCATAAAATAATCACAAGTAAATGAATTTTCAAACAAGTTACTTGTAGTTATACCTATACTTAAATAAATCTCATTATCAATCTTCTTAGCAAACAATCCACTTGCAGCAGAGATTGTATCCTTGAAATATGTATATCCCATTTCCTCTTCAAAAAATGGGATAAGTTTATTAAATAACTGTTTTCTTGTAACTTTCATATTTTAATTTTTTCATTTCTGTTGCAAAAATACAACTTTTATACCATTATACAAAATCCTAAAGTATTAATTCTTTTTGGGACCTATATATGTAGGCGAACCTGGCAAATATTTCGGATCATTAGGATTATAAAATACTTTTTGGGGCTTATATCCATTTTCTTTCATTAAATCAAATCTTTTTTGAGCTGCTTTTTGACCAGATTTTGTATTAGGTTTAATAATAATTACAGTTTTCTTATCTGCAAACACAACATCCTTACGAACCCTTTGTCCTGTCTTGGGCAAATCAATGGTTCGTTCTGCTTTTGCTCCAGGATTGTTTTTGATAATTTCCCTTTCAATCTGCCTATGCGCTTCTTGACCAATTTCTGCTGATTTACGCAGTCTAGTCATTTTTGCGGTACCAGCTGATCTCGTTACGTTAACAGCTTTTTCTGCTGTTCTTGCAGCTTTTACAGCAGTTCCTGCTCCTCCAGGAATAAAAGGCACAGCAGTTGCTGCAACATCCGCAACCAAGCATATCCCATCAACGATGGCAGCTCCAACATTTCCATTCTTTACATTAGAAGATAGGCTTGCTATATCAAGTCCTACATTAAAGATATCCCATCCAGTTTCAACAGCTTTACCATCAGGGTCAATATTTTTAACTGGATTATCCAAGCAATAGTTATACGGACTATATGGGTAATAGTCTTCGCAGAGCGGATCAATCCTGTCCCAACGGCAAAGTACCGGGTCGTTCTGCCTCGCCCCATGGTCGTAGGTGTTAAGACCGTGCATCAGTTCAAGTTCCTTGCCATTGTACTTATATGCTTGGAGGCTCGGATTTAGATTAGCTGACGCATCGGCATAAGGCGCACCGAACGGATAGTAATTAGTTACCTGCTGCACAACACCCTTTGCATCAACTACCTCACGGTTGTTGCCGAGATGATCCTGATTGTAGTAGTAGAACGCGAACTTGTCCTTATAGCTCCCGTCTGCCGTTGTCTGGGCATATCCACCCTCGAACAGGTACTTGTCAATTCTTCCATTCTTCATGACAAGTTTTCCGTCAAGTAAATAGTCCGTAGAATCCATTTGCATAATCTGGGACAGGGTGAGTTCCGCAGTAGGTTTTACGCCAAATTGTCTTGTTATTATGTTTGTCCTTTTTATACTATCTCAGCCCATAGGCATTAACTGTTTTAAGGGTTCAACATATTTACAATGCAAATATACGTACTTTATTCGAAACCTCCAAATTTTAGAGAAACAAATATAATATACCCTTCTAACCCAAAACACCTCAGCTGCTTTTATATAAAAGGATTGGCATAGGGTACTTGTTGCACGAACATATACCCCACTTGTACTCTTTCTGCAAAATAAATCTATAAATATTTGGAAGATAAGATAAAAATCTCTATCTTTGCAATGTCTTTA
>CAJOFD010000068.1 GCA_905233585.1 uncultured Bacteroidales bacterium | reverse complement strand
TTAGATACGGCTATCAAATATTTTTCTATGGCTCAAATAGGACATCCCTATATGGGCGTTGGACGCAATATGATGTACGACAAAAGTATTTTTACCGAAAATTACAGCCATTTGTTTACCAAAAACAGCATTTCCGGCGATGATGATTTATTGGTAAATATTGCCGCCAAAAAAGACAATACATTTTGTGTTTACAATACAGATGCTCATACCTTATCCGTACAGAAACACACTCAATTTTGGGCATGGATATTTCAAAAGAAAAGACATTTAAGTGCCAGCAAACATTATAAACTATTTGACAAGAGCATTTTAGGGCTTTATTGGCTATCTGATTTTTCTTTGTATGTTTTGTTGATTTTGGCACTCTTTTTGTACATATTAAATATAAAGGCTGTTGTACTAATTTTATCATTATATGTAACCAAATCTCTATCACAGTTATTTTTATATGCGAAAGCGGGCAAAAAATTAAACGAAAAACATTTGACACCTTGGGTTCCATTGTTTGATTTGTTTTTCGTTGTTTTACAGCCCCTACTGCAATTTGTTTTACTATTTAAAAAGCAGGAGCGATGGAATTAGAATGCAAAGTAATGAACAATCCCAAAGCAAAAAGAGATTATGCTTTGATTAGAGAGGCGGTTTGTAACAACAACCAGAAAGCGTATGCTGAATTGATGTCCAACTATCGCGATTCCTTGTATATGCTTATGTTCAAAATGGTGAACAATCAGTATGAGGCGGAAGATTTGACCATAGAGGCATTCAGCAAAGCGTTCAAACACTTAAACCAATATACTGGCGAATCGGCATTCAGTACATGGCTGTTCAAAATTGCATCGAACAATTGTGTCGATTTTATGCGAAAGAAAAGATTAGATACTCTACTATTCAATTATGAATACGATGAATATGGCTACAGCATACCTATAGACATCAACGATGATACACCAAACCCTGAAGAAAAAATGTTTTCCAAAGAGAAATCTACGGTTATACGTTCTTTGGTGGAAGAATTAAAACCCCATTATCGGGAATTGATTCTATTGCGTTATTATGAAGAATTGTCTTATGAAGAAATTGCCGCCAAACTCAATATACCTTTAGGGTCGGTAAAAGCCAAACTATTTCGTGCCAAAGAAATGCTCCATGCCATTATGAGCAAAGAAGTATTCTAAGCCTAAAATCTTTTATTTTCATCCCCTTTTTTGCCTATTCCACCATTTTGTAGGCAAAACTATGAATATTGGAACGCACACTCATGGTTGTAATTTTATTGTTTTCGGCATTAGGACAAACCCTATTGGACAAGAAAATATAAATTAAATCGTAGCGAGGATCTATCCACAAAAATGTTCCTGTAAATCCGCTATGTCCATAACTCAAAGGTGAAGCCGATTTGCAACATGGCGAAGCCGCCTTGCCCCGTGCAGGCTTATCAAAACCGATACCTCTTCGGCATGTATGACCATTAGGATAATAATAAGATGTAAACAAAGCAACGGTTTCTGCCGACAGATAGCGTTTGCCTTCATAAACACCTTCATTTAATAACATTTGTGCAATGGCAAACAAATTGTCCGCCGTAGAAAACAAACCTGCATGTCCAGACACTCCTCCCAAAAGAGCGGCACCTTGGTCGTGTACGTAACCGCACAACAACTGATTACGGAAAAGAGTATCTTTTTCTGTAGGAGCAATACAAGTTGAAGGATATTTTTCCAAAGGGTTAAACAAGGTATAAGTTAAACCCATCGGGCTATAAAATGTTTCCGCCAAATAGACATCAAGCGGTTTGCCCGTAAGTGTTTTTACAATTTCGGCCAACAAATAAAATCCCAAATCGCTATAGAGATAATTTTTGGTGGCATTCATTTTACAATTGATGATTGTTTGATAAATTGTATCATAATATTCCGTTCGGAAATAGAGATTTTCGGCAACATTGATAGCAAATTGCGGAGAATAGTTTGTCTGCCACAAATCTTCTCTCAACTGATTGGCGGCTATCGTATCGGGATAAAAAGGTGTCCATTTTTTATAAAAAGGAATCCAAGCCGGCAAGCCTGCCGTATGTGTCATGACTTCAGCAATGGTTAAATTTTCCTTATTGCTTCCTTTTAGTATGGGCAAATAATCGCCGAGTTTGGCTTTTAATTGTATTTTTCCTTCATCATACAATTTCATCACTGCCAAGGTTGTTGCCATCACTTTGGTCAAAGAAGCCAAATCGTATATAGTGGAATCGGTTACGGGTCTTTTGTCTTGATAAGATATGGTTCCGTAAGATTTTTTATACAAAATATTTCCTTTTTGGGCTATCAACACCTGACAGCCCGGAAAAGCCTGCTCTTGTATGGCATGATGAACTATTTCATCTATTTTGTTTTTGTAAAACACATGCGGCTTGCCTGCAGCCCTATCTTCATCACATTTAAATTCCACACTTGTATGCATGGGAAAATGGGTTAGTTGAACAGGCAATTTTCCACAAATGGGATTTTTGCCCAACAATGCCAAAGCAACAGCCTCCTCTGCAATGGCAACAGGATGATAGGCTACCATAACAGCGGCAAACCTATCAACAAAAGACAATTCATTCAAAGCATAAGGATTGCCCATCAGCAACAAAACAACAGGCTTGTTGCCCTTGGTCAAAGAATCCAAAAAAGCAATTGTTTTGCTGTTAAGCCCATAAGATTTTTGCGGGGTTTGGTTTAAATTGTGCAAACTGACCAACACATAATCATAATCATTTATTTGGGCATAAATCTCAGATTTTTTATCTGCCAAAGATTGGTTGGCTACTATTTGTTTGATTTCTATGTTTTTATTCAAATTTTCCAAGAGTGTCCGTCCCCCATTTTTACTTTCTGTCAATAACAATACTTTTTTGGAAGATTGCAGAGGAATAAGGTGATGTTTGTCCACCAACAAGGTAATGGATTCTTGTGTCAGTTTTTTATATACCTCTTTTGCCATGTTGCTGTTTATATCTTGCCAAATATTATTCAAGGCAATCTCATGAGCATTGGGCAACACATATTTTTCTTTCATTTTTAAAACTTTCAGACATTTTTTATTGATGTCTTCTATGGTTAATCTGCCATCTAAAATGGCTTGTTTTACCGCCATTGACACCACATCAAACTTATTTGGCAAAAGTAACACATCGGCACCCGCTATCAAACATTGCACCTCCAATTCACCACGGGG
>CAJOFD010000067.1 GCA_905233585.1 uncultured Bacteroidales bacterium | reverse complement strand
GAGTCTGCAAAGCCATCATCATAAACAGCTTGGGGCGCAGACCATATACCGTTTTCCTCTACCGAATACACAAGCATAGCCTTGTCGCCGTCTGCTCTTGTCTTGTTATCGGTTATCCACGCGATTACATTTTTGCCGTCCATTTCAGCAAATACAGGAGCGATATTCTCATACGAGTCCTTTTCAAGCACCTTTACGTCTTGATTTGTGTAATCAACTGCCATAAGCTTGATTTGCGCTTCATCACCAACCCATTCCTGTACATTATCGCCATGCTCTGTTATTGTTATAGGCGCGTCAATATCTATAAGTGCATAAGGATTGTTGTCATAGTTATCTACAGAATATAGATTGAACTGTTTTCCAAGTAATGTATTCTTATTGCCTGTTTCATATATATGCCATGTTCCCTTCGCAAAATCCTTTGAATATGTAGGTATTCCAAACGGACCTGTGAGCTTAAATGCTGCACTGCCTGTAACATCTAATTTTTGATAAATCTTATTCAGTGCAACTTCAAGCTCTGCTTTGACCTTACCTGAAACACCTGCTGTCAGAACCAAAGGCACACCGACACCGCCGCCTATCTCAAAGAATACCGCAGGAGTTATTGAGCCTGTGAACGCACCCTGTAAACCATTGCCGGGAACTAAATCCTTTACACCAAGAACAGCCGTAACCTCACCGCCAGCACCTATCTCATAATATACTGGCACAACTACCACAACCGTCATTCCCTGATATGTATATTTCAGCTCAGCATTAACAATAACACCTCCCTCTGTCGGGTGTATTCCGCTGTCATCTATATAGCCTTCAATATATCCTGTCACATTTGCGCTTCCCGAAGTGCCGTTTTTAATTGCCATAGAGGCCTTTTTCCCTCCTAGTTTTTCAAGTGATTTAGCCATATGGATATATCTTTCCATATTTTTCACCTGACTATCCGCTGCGTCTTTAAATCCCTTTTTGAAGCCTGTCCAAGCTTCTTTTTTCCATTTTCCGTCTGAACCTTTTTTGCCTTCCAAAAAATCAGTTCCAAGAGCAATCTTAAATTTATTACCGTCTATTTCCACATTGGATTTTATTGAGCCAAGACTAAGTCCGATTTTTTCTTTGCCAATAACAGGTACATCCTCAGGAATATCAACAAAGAAATCGTCTAAAATATTTATCGTTCCGTCCGATAGGCTGCCTTCAAACATACCATTCCCGACAACGCTTAGCTTTGTGCGTTTAGAGGTTGATTTTCCTGTTGCTCTATCAATCGCAGTCATATATATGGGCTGTCCTGCTGAAAATTCTTTGCCTATTTGAATACTTTTTGAAGCGTTCAGAGGTATCTCTATTGACTTTTTTGCGCCTTGTGTTATGTATAAATGCACATCCGTACAGCCATTTGTGTCAACAGTACCACTTACGTCATAGCTTGTTGTACTGTCTTTATCCACATTCAGCTTGTCGCTGAACAAATCATATGTACTCGCCTTTGCTGATGTTATAATTGGTGCATCATTTGAGGTGGAATTTGTATTAGCAAAAGTACCACCAGCACCCTCAACAGTGTATGGATTTACTATCGTGCCATTCCCTGACTTTATTGATGTTCTTGAAGACAAATAAAATGCTGGTCGTACACCTATCCCATCACGCCTAATATAATTCCCACTATTATAATTTGGAGCATAACTAAACATGCCACCATCTTGCACATAGAAGCACAAGCCACTACCTGCAGGGGTGCGAAGCCAATAATACCATTTTTCATCAAGTTTTAATGAGTAATTTTTATAGTCGGAATTTGCAATACATTGCTCTGTCGGTTTACCAATATAATATTCCTCGCCTAAAATATCTTTGTTTTTGTATACAGCCTCTAATTGTTTTGCATCCATAAGAAACATTTTATCTGTTATATATTCTGCATAAGCGACATCATAGTTTCCGATACCTGAATAACGAAAATTAGTGTTTGGTTTGTATATTTCTGTACCTGTTGTTGCCATTCCAGCGTTAACTTCTTTATAGAACAAAATTGTTTTTTGTGAGACGGCTTTCATTGTATTAAGTTCTGACTGAGTAAAATTACTCAAAAAACCTGCTTCTTGGTCATAAGCATTATAGCCACAATAGATATGGTCTTTATCAGGAGGATTTCCACATAGCCAGTTCACATTTCCCTCATTTTCAGTAGAGTTTAACCATGACCTTATGTTGCTATCTCCCCAATATTCTGATGATGTTCCAGCGCTTCTTCTGCTATGTGAACCAGTTAAATTATCACCTGCTGCATCATATGCTTTAAGACACAAAATTTCATCTGAGAGCATAAGACAGCCATTTTCATCTATATCCACACAGCGCCATAAAATAGGTTCGCCATAGTACATCCCCATTTGAATATAATCTCCTATTTTAACACTTGTCGCTGCATTGACAGAAGATAATGGAACAAACATACACAGCATTGTCATTACCACCAACAAACTAACCAATCTCTTTTTCATAATGTACCTCCAAAACCCAAAAAATGTGCGTCACCGAAGCAACGCACACAAAAACGCACCACTCCGATTTGCTACCACACAAACCTTTTCAATATCCCAAAGAAATATCAAAAGATAGAGCAGGCATTTTTTACAATGCCACTCTTCAGGATAAAATATTCAAAAAGGTTTATGTGGTATGGTAATATTTTAACACATATTCCATTATTTATCAACAATTTTTTTGAGAATGTGCGTGGAACATTAGAACCCAAAAATCGAGGGTGTCCATATAAGTATATGGCCACCCCCGATTTTCGCATTTTCAGTTTTTAAGAATATAGTTTTTATGCGGTTTTCCAAAGCCGTCTGTTCCACTATTGCGTGACAGGTCTGTTATACACAATCTCTTTATACACGATTTCCTCTGCTTGATTCTTAATATTATTCATCAGACCTACCCATAGCATTTGGTTTTCGGCTTTGAGTGTTTCCGTTATGCCCTGCTCCTTTGCCTTTTGGGTAATAAGTTCATCAACTTTATTCTGAGCCTTGTGGTCAATCTGTTCAAGATATTCAAGCAGTGTTCCCTTCATAAGCATTGTTGTGTAGAACGCGGGGTGATTTTGCTTTATGAATGTGCGATGCAGCATACCGTATTTGCCTATGTGGTACTGTTTTGTCGTTACAGTGAGATTTGGCAGTTTGTAATCTCCAACATTTGTGTAATTGATTTTGTTCATCTTGTTTCCTCCGTTCT
>CAJOFD010000066.1 GCA_905233585.1 uncultured Bacteroidales bacterium | reverse complement strand
TTTGATTTTTGATTTGAGATTTTTGATTTCTTCTCAAAAGCGGCTGCAAAAGTACTACAAATATTTGACACCCGCAAATTTTTTGTGACTTTTCTGCAAATTAATGCGATTTCTTGAGTTTTTTCGGTACGATGACGGTAGGATGACGGTAGAATCAAAGTACACTATTTTTAGCCTCTCGGAAGAGTCTCGGCTGCGTCCCGAAAAACAGCAGGCGGCATTCGAAATACTACAAATATTTGATACCTGCATTTTTTTTGTGACTTTTCAGCATTTTTTGATTGGATGACGGTACGATGACGGGAGCGTCAAAAATAGAAGATTTAAGCCTTTTCCTCAATATGGATATTTATTTCTATGTTAAACTCGCGGACGAAGATGAAGTCGGTAAGGGCAAAATTGGTGTGACCAAAGAGATTATGAAACGCATTGATGAGGTGCAAGTCTTTTGTCAGTTCTCCATCTAATCCCTCGTTCCAGTTTGGAGGTAGGCAATCCATACCTATAAATGTTTCATAAATTAGTGCTTTTATGTGATTTCATACATTAAAATCGAGATGAAAAGCTAGATGCTATCAGGCACAATAGATGTTGTTGCCTCGTTATCTCGTGAATACATGGTTAGGTATTCGCGAAGGTGTCAGATACTATCTGACGAAATAGACGAAGCCTTTGGAGCTGCATATATCAATTGCCTGAAATTGACTAAGAAAGCGGCAGAGCCGTATCAGATAGTATCCAATCTAATTGACGAAACGAGGGTTACGATTACTAAGCGCCTGAAATCACCAAAAATCTAGGACACTCGGCATAAGGAGATTGCGTTTTTAATGAAATGACTGACTTTTTCCCTGTTGTTGTAATATAATAAATTCTTTAGTTGGCATTCAATACATATGGCAAAGTAACTCTTGGAAAAATATCTGGTAGTGCAGAATAAAAGATACCATCTATCCATATGTTTTTTAATTTACCTTCTTCCTTTTTAAGTGCAGTTAAATCAATATTTAGCTTTTCACAATAATTTCGGTAGTGTATATTTTTTTCTAAATACTTGAGCACCCAACATGAGGCTTCTGGATAGCTTGATACAATAGTATAAATAAAAGTTTGAAAGTCATCGGTTAGAAAACGATTGAAAATATGACCAAACCATAGAGAACCAATTGCTTCAAAAATTGGCAAATTGTGTTCCGCAGTTAGTTGGGAATACATTTTTTCTTTCCTTTTATGATTCCAACTAAAACGATGTATACTTGTGAATAAAAATAGCAAAAAATACTCTTCGATTCCATATTTTTGTTGCTCACAAAGTTTTACGCCATTTGTTTTGTCAGAAAAAATACTTTTATCGTAAAAACGGTCGTGAATATTTTGTTTAATTTGCAATTGCTTTGATTTTGCTTCTTCTATTCCATACTGTTTTCGTCTAGTAATAAAATAATAATGCAAATACTTTAAAAATTTTTGCAATCCGTTCTCTGTATGATTTTTTTTGCAACCAGCATAGTCATATAAATAAGTGAGTTGTTTACATGTTAGAGTTTGTATTTGCAAATCATATTGAGGGGCATAGTACCATGAGTATATTTTATCATTTGAAGCAAGTATCTCTTTTAATTCTTTCAGCTTCAGCGATTGATTACTAATGAATTGTTGTAAAAGTTTAATTTCAATAATTGGGTATTTAAAAATGATTCCTTTTCCTATATCCGAATCTGCAATTTGCGCAAGACTGATAATAACACCTAATTGTCGTTGCTCCCCTGCTAGAGTGTATGTGACAATTGTATCTATTGGTTTTGTACTGCTTTCAAACTCAGTTACTGGGATTTTTTCTGATGGGACATACAATTCAACTTGTGAATTTTCAAATTGTGGAAGAAATAATGTTTTTTCATCTTCTATTAGTTGTAGAACAAGTTTATGATACATTTGTTCATATGTATGTTCACAAGGTTCGTTATTAATATGGAGGAATTGATGGGGATTTGAGGATGTGTTGTAGGCTTTAAGCGGTTGACCACATGCCGGACATGTGCAGTTACAGAATAAATCTGGTTTTACGCTATCTATATGGACGAGTTTGCCAGTATTATTGTCAGTCGCAAATGTGAGTATATTTTTGTAGATAATAGGATTTGTCTTAGAACGTGGCTTCTTAATATCAATTTCAGAATATGGTAAATTGTGTTGTTCAAAAAATTGCTTAATTGACTTGTTGTAACAAATGTCAAATGCCGCTTCCTGAGCGTCTAATAGGGAATCATATGTTTCTGGTAGTGGAATAAATATAATTATTTGAAATAAATTTGCTTTTTTTAAGATAGTAACCTTAAATTGATTGAATGTTTGTGAATAGCGATTCCCAATATGATTCCAATTTGAAGACTCGCAAAATTTTTCGAATGTTATTTGCTTTCTTTTTATTGAGAAATCGAATTCTGATGCTTCCTCTGTGCCTGTAAGTTTATCTGCACAATGACAACCTACATGTAATTCCCCCCATCGGGGATGACATATTGTGTGTTCATATCTAATAGCAGTTCCACATAGTTCACATTCTCCACACAAGTCTCCTAAATCATCGTAACCGACATATTCCCATCCATCGGATGGCATCACTTTTCCATGTTCTTGGGCGTGACAGCCTTTACATAAAGTTTCGACTGCCGCAAGTGGATATTCCCAAGGTTTAAGTCTTTCGTTATAGTATTTGTGGTGGACTTGTAAAACCACATCATCTCCTTCTGGTCTACCACAGCGACAACAATAGTGGTTGTGAAGTTCGATTACTTGTTTGCGAAAGTCACTCCATTCCGGTTTTCTGTAATTGGCTAATTGTTTTTTATTCATATAGATATGTTTCAAGTTTTATTTGTAACTAAATAAAACACTTATTTGGGTATCCTTGTTATCATTTGTAAGCGTGATTGAAGACGGATATTTTTGTATAGTAGATGTAGACATTTTCTGCTTGAGAATTTGTGTGCCGTCTCCATTCGTTTTAGTATTCCAATATACATAAACCGTATAATAGTTGTCCTCATTCAGCCCATCCATTTCTACAGGGGAGGTAAACATGTATTTATATGGCAAAGATTTATTATTGAGCAAAGGAGTGTAGGCTGTATTCCACCAAGTTGTCGTAAAAAAATCATCATCTTTACATACAGCTTTATAGTACATGTTTTCCTTACCTACTTTATTATATTGTATTCCAGCAACAAATACTCTTGGGGTAGGTATAATAATTGATTTTCTGCAACTATTTTGCCCCGCCGAATTAGAAACAGTAAGAGTAACAATGTATGTTCCTGTTGTACTATATGTGTGTTTGGGATTTGTTTGTGTTGAAGTGGAACTATCTCCAAAATCCCAAACTATTTTTGTTGGATTTTCGGTACTTGTGTTTGTAAATTCAACCACTAAAGGTTGTTGGAGCATATAATTAAATTGTGCAGTTGGAGGATATACGGTTACTGGTTGTTCTTCAGAACCACTACCGCTTCCTCCTCCGCCATAAACAGGAGTGTTTGGTTCCTCACATGCATAGAAAAAGCACGATAATAGTGCAATAACAAATACGTAAAAATAATGCCTCATAATGATATTATTTAAAATTACGAGGCAAAATTAGTGCTAAATATTTAATGTGGCAAATTTGCGATTGCGATATCGCAACTATCGGACTTTTTCTATCGCGGATTCTATCTCCTTAATAGCGTCATTGACCTTGTTATTCCGCTTGTGTTCATCATAATCCCCTCGGAAATGTGCCCACTCGTTTTGCGGCTCGTATAATCCGGTAAGTTGTTCTATCCATCTGCGACGATTGTCTATATCATCGCTATTTTTGACGGGTTTGATTTTGTGCATAGCTATCAATGCACGCAAATAGTTATACACTACCGATCGATCAAAACGGCTTCTGTCTTTTTCGTGTTTGGGAATGCGTTTTTGCAGCAGCTCTTCTACCGCTTTTTGCTGCTTGTCGTTTAAGTCTATCAGTGGACAAGCTACTTCCTCCATGCTGCGTTCTCTCTTGCGCGTCTCGCTTTTCTCCTCTTGTATCTCCTTTATAATCTCCTTCAACTCAGATTTCTTCTGTTCCTTTTCTTCATCTGTTGACCACAGACTGAGCAGCATAACTACGATAAAGGATAGAATGACAATAATGCCCAAAATAGAAGCTACCACTTTGTATAGCAAACAAAGGGTGGAATAAAAAGCAAAATCTGATAATATAACTCCCAGTTTACATAAAAGTGGTTCAATGAGCATAGACAAACCCATTGCCATCAGAACTATAATAGCCACCTCGCCAAATCGTTTGGCGATAGTAGTGACTTTGTCTATTTTTTGTTGCTTGTCAGGTGTCATGGTTTTTCTCGTTTGAGGATTGTTGGAATAGGTCATCCATGGCTATTGAGGGTTAAATGCCGTTTGCTTCAATAAGACAAAGCAGAGCCTTAATAGTCATCATGGTATTAGCAAACTTTTCTTCTTCCATAATGATGTGGTTTTTTATATATCCTGCTTTCCTGCGCGAAAATTCACGCAAAATTATACATTTTTAATTGTCTTATACTGAAATAGGTTTACTCATAAAACGAATAAAAAATGTCAAATTTTAAGATTTTAGTTTTATGAAGCGAACACTAAATCATTATTCTCAATCGTTCAAACAACAAGTTTTGGATGACTATTTTCAGTCCGGCAT
>CAJOFD010000065.1 GCA_905233585.1 uncultured Bacteroidales bacterium | reverse complement strand
CGCATTGTAGGCAGACAGGTGCTGCATACGGCGGCAATACTCAAACAAGGCCTTTACTTCCCTTGCGTATTGGAAAGACCGCACTTCCTCAAACAGGTTGTCGAGGAGTGCTCTGGCGTTTTTTTCGTTGTAGTTATCTGTTTCCATCATCTTTAATTTTTAGAATGCAAAGCAAACTCTTTTTCAGCAAATGAGCAAGAAAAAAAGACATTGCAAGGCTTGCAATTTGTCAAACCCTCAAAATAGTCGTGTTGATTTGTAGGGTATCGCCTTCCAACGTGAAACGTATGGTTTCGTCGGGGACGATTTTGCAATACGCTTTCATGTCGGAAAGCAGTAGCGCAAACGAGGTGTCTTGACCTTTACAATCCGTGCAAGTGATGGGTAACTCAAATCGCGAAGTGACCAACATGATTTTTTGTTCATTGAATTTGGTTTTGAATGTGAGTTTTGCCGTATTTTGCATCTTTACAGCACTCAATGCGGTATAAAGTTCCTTTCTGTTGCATACAAACGATGCGCTTCTTTTGCTTTCTGATGTTGTTTTCATAATGGTTTGCGTGTTTTAGAGTGCGCAAAGGAAACACATCCACCACAATGCTGCAAGGAAAATCGGTTTGCAAGGCTTGCAATAAAAAAATGTTACCTTCAATTTGATAAAGGATGCGGTATTGCAGCTACACATAACAAAGCATGAAACACTCTGTCGGCTGCAGGTTGATTGAAAAAGGATTGGGTTGCTATGCCGTGACAAATAGTATTTCTTAGATTCCAACCTTGTTGTTCGGTAAATAGAACTCTCAAATACAAGGATAGGCTTCCACCGTCAACACGAACAATAGCATCGTCGAGAAGTAGTTCGTTAAAGGTTTTTAGTTCAAAACCGTTGTTGTGTTTTTGATGCCTAATGGTACTTCTTCCTGACATTTCTACAACGTTTCTAATAGCATTCTCGATTTGCGGAACAATCAGATGCATAAATATTACCAAGTCGCCCTCAAAATAGGCACGTAAACCACGTTCGATAATAGATAATCTATCGGATTCAAAGAATGGACAACTCTTTATGTAATTCAAAATAGCATTAACGTTGAATAACTTCTTCATAATCGCTTTTTGAATAAAAAAATGAATTATTGTGTGACTACTATTCAATGAACCATATATGCGTTGTATTAAATGGCTATTGAAATCTGATTCAATGCCTCCAACTTTTGAAGATGGTCTGCCCTTATAATCTAAAAATTGATTCGATATTACATAAAACAAAGGATCCTTTGAAACTTTGTGAAGCAACTCCTTTTCTGATTTGTTTTTGTCTGGAATAAAAGAGAAGAGAAATATGACTATTACTTCGTCAAAAGAACCTGATGTCATTTGCTCAGTAAGACTAAATATCTTCTGTTTAGGGATCTCATAAGCAAAATCGGTCTTTGTTAATTCTTTAGAAAGGCTGATACTATTTTGTTGCAATTCGGCCAAAATAATGTTTGCTTCTGTGTGAAATTGAAAATGATCATACAGTCGATACATCTTATCAAGCATAGCATCTTTTTGCATGGGCTTCTTTGTCGAGAAGCTTTTGTGAAAGGCTTCAGATAACATATTTAACACCCGTAACAAATCATCTTTATTTTGTTTTTTGTTATAGTAATTAGCTAGTAATTCAACTCCTTGTTCTATAACAAACACATCAAATCTTTCAGCCCCTTTGCCTTCTACAGATTTTACGCATAATCTTGAAATCCTTTTTTCGATGCGATCCACGAAAGCTCTTTCTTCATCTGAGAAATATTTCAAGTTCGACAATGCCAATGAAAATGACTTTCCCCATACTCTAACATCATAATCTGAAGCAACTGCAAGTTCATATTTTACTAGAGATTCTTTAACCATGTCAATGTCGTCTTTGTTTTTTGAAGAAACAGCAATTGCGAATGCACGACATAATTTTGTGATGCCATTGATTTTATTTTTTGGATACAACCCATTGACAGAATCCAATAAAGATTGAAAATATGATTTTCGTATACGGCCATTACACTTTGGCATAAAATCTACTAATAAACCTGAATAACGAGCTTTAAGGATAGGATTAACAACGTTTTCCATCCTAATTGCCCAATATTGAAGCGTCTTTTCCGTTATAGACTCTTTTGAAGGTACAAAGGAACCATTAGACAATTCATATAATGGCCCGAAATATGTATGCCATGTGTTTTCAGAACCTTCTGTCAAAGCAAAGGCTATCCATTCAGCTAAATCCGTCTCGCTTCTTTCTTTTTCTGGTATAGTAAATAACTCTTCTGCAATGTCTGATTCATCAAAATTTTTTCGATCAAGACTGTCATATTTTTTAATTATCTCATCTGAATTCATTCATTTTCTATTCTTTAAAGAGTCTGTTTTTTTTCTCCCAAATTTTTATTTCATTACTATTCCCACCAGTTGCAAAACTGTTAGCGACATCAATAAATCTAACAGCATGTACCATATCACGATGCTCGTTAAAAACTTCTTTAATCTCTTCCTGATTATTGATGTTCCAAATTCTAAATGATTGGTCTGAACTTCCCGATATTAGCATAGTACCAGAAACATTATAATCTAAATCCAATACTGGCATAAAATGACCTTGGAGTTCTCCTGTTTTTATTAAATCAGTACTGTATAATAAAATTGTACCATCTTGTGCACCAAATGCAATTTGTGTATTTGATGGATTAATTGCAGCGCACATTAGTTGTTTTGAGGGCAACTCTTTTATTAGTTTAAGATCCTGAAGTGACCAAAGTTGGATAGTAGAATGACCTGCAAAAATCAACTCGTTTTTGGATAAATTAAAAGTAAAAGCATTGATTTGAGCATTGGTATTGATTGTATTTAACAGTTTACCTTGGATATTATATAAATAGGCAACTTTGTCATATCCACATAAGACAACAATCTTGTCATTTGTCACGAATTTAGCATCTAAAACATAATTGGGAGCCTTTATTGATGTGATGGCTTTGCCATCCGATAACTCATGTATTTTTATGTTTCGGTGATCTGCAATCAAAATATTTCTTCTAGATGGATCAAAGTCAATAGATTTAATGGATGATACATTATCATCAAATGAAAATCTTTTTTCTTTGTTGTTCGTAGATAATACGGATACACTGAAAGTACCTTCATTTTCGAACAAATCATCTGAAGATTCTCCAAATGCTATGAGAGACTTTTCTGGACTCACTTCAATGCATGAAATGTAACTATTGGTTGGGATTATTCGCTTGGAAAAAGAATCTTCTTTACTAAATACATTAGGTTGTTGATCAAGGGATGCTAAATCTTGTGTATCTTCAATCTTTACGCTAATACTTATATCGTTTTTACTATCTGAAATACTAGTATCAACAAGTTGTTTTTTCTTGTATGTTATGGTTCCGGTGGAAAAACTATAATTTGGCGATAATTCATTGTCTTTTTCCCCTATATCATTAATGTATAGAGTTACTGTATCACTGACTAGATTCATATAGTTGTCTTTAGCTTTGAAGTAATAATCAGTTCCTAATATGTTGTATAGATTACGTGGGCAATCCTCATTTGATATTCTTACATTGTATGTTCCGCTTGTGATTGTATGCGGTGTTAGAACAAAATCTAGATAAACTGTATGGTAAGAGTCGAAATGAATGGTCCCTTCGGGCAATTCTAACACTTGATAAAAACAATCAATTGGAATGGTTTTAAAAACAATTTCATATTCAGGCTCTTTTTCTGAACAAGAAATGAATGATAGAAAGAGTATTGAAGAAAATAATAATAAATTGTTCCAGTGGATATTACAAATATTGTTTTTCTTGATATTCATGGCTCTTAATTGTATTTAGTTTATTTAATGGCAATATTTACATGGTTTTCTTCCGGATTTGATAGCCTCTTCCATTGTTATTGTTTCAACTGTTTTTGAACATTTTTTTAATCCATAACAATCAATCTCGCTATGGTAACATTTAGACATTGGTCCCGTACAAATATGCACCATTGTTTTCTTTTGGCCCATAACTCCCCAAGCACTATCAGTGTTATTATTACAAGAGCAAGGAATTAGTAATGTAATAAACACAAGATTTTTTATTGCCATATTGTTTTTGTATATTTTTGTCATATTTTGAAAAAAAGGATTGATGTTAGTCATCGTGTTTTTATTGCAGATGCAAAAATACTACTTTTTTAAATTGTATGATTGTTTGCAAGCCTTGCAAAACAAAAAAACATTATCACTTTCTTAAAAAAATCCTATTCACCATCTTCCGAAGCAAGCCATCCAATTACGCTAAAATGTCGTTGTTGCTCATTTCAGGCTGGAAACTTGCGATGGTCTATGAGAAATACTCAAAGAGCATTGAGGCCGTCAGTCTCACGGAGGCGATAAAGGATGGCAGAAGGCCTTGTAAATACTGCCATTAAGCCTTTTTGCGGAATTATCAGTTCCAGCAAATTTACAATCTCTTAGCAAACTGCATTTACAAGCCTTATAAAAAATAGACAAACTTTGGAAAATGTTGAACAAAAAAGTTCAAAACCATATAGACAATTGGCTTTGAGCGGCTCGGGAGACTGTTTTTGTTCGGAAAAAATGGGAAAAAGTATCAAAAAGATAACATCAAAACAAAAATCCATTTTCACCTCACCATCCCCAAAATCATCTCAGGCGCGATGGCCATTTCAGTGACGGCGCAAAGGCCCAATCCGATGTGCATGAAGTGAGGAAAGCAAAGGAGGGTGTGTCAAAACAGGCACATCCTCTTTTTTTATGTCTTGTATGGTCGGTCGTGAGCCATCGAAAGGTTCCTGCCACTTTTTTGCATTTATAGGC
>CAJOFD010000064.1 GCA_905233585.1 uncultured Bacteroidales bacterium | reverse complement strand
TAAACCTCCCATAAAACAATTTTGGAAGACTTCATATATTTTTAACGATTTTTTTGATCTGAAATTTTGAAAAAATACGGCAGAATAAAATGAAAAAAAAGGACACTTTGTGCACAAATTCGCAAACAGAAAGCAAGCGAAATAGATCATAATGAAAGTTATTTTTCTATTGATTCTAAGCCTATTGATGTTTGTCGTATAGCACGTGCAAAACGTTGTATAATGGGAAAAATAATTATGAAAAAGCTCCAGATTTTGGATATTGCTCTTCTCAAAAGAAATACTATTATGGTTATAAATTACACGCATTGTGCAGTTTAAGTGGAATAATACATTCCTATATCTTAACTAAAGCAAGTGTTCATGATTTGCATGATATAAAAGAAATACAAGCCTTTTACCATAATTGTTCTATTATTGAGATAAGGGATATTTGAGTCAAACAATGCAACTCAATCTCTTTGAATCTGCCAATATTCTTTTAGAAGTAACCTATCGTTTAAATAAAAAGCTATAAACCTGTATATAAGCCATTTGCTCTAGCAAGAAAAAGAAATGAAACCTTATTTTCTCAATTGACAGACCAATTTATGATAATGAGAATTTATGCCAAACAAACTGAAGGTTTATTTACTCGAATTGTTAGCAAAACCAGTACTTTAACTATTGATAAATATATGAATTTTATAAACAATAAACCTATTGGCAGATTAAAATATGCTCTAGTTTAATTCCGCCAATAAGCATTCTCTTTTTATAGAAAGTGACACCTATAGCGACGGAAACTTTTAGAATATTCACATATAAAAATGTCGAACATCATAATCAAATATTCCATAGTTTGTAAACTTGTGTCTATCAAGCAATAAAAGTTGTCGAACATGAAAATTGTTCCAATGGGATAAAATTCCACAATACGAATTTAGTGACTTGGCAATATGAGCAACATCAGAATCATATTGCAAGGTAAATAATTTTTTGTCCATACGCTGTAATGTTGAACGGCTAATATAAATACGATACGGCAAGACAAATGCACCTAAAAATTCTATTCCTTTTTGACTAGAGATTATCTGTGTTTTTCCATTATGCACCAGCAATCCAAGTTTGTTTTGTAAAAAATCAGTAATCGGTTGAATGATGGATTTCAACCAAGCTTTATCACAACTAACCACATAAAAATCATCTACATAACGCCCGTAATGATGACAATGCAAAACCCGTTTCATATATTGGTCTAATTCATTAAGATAAACATTGCTAAAAAGTTGTGAAGTTAGATTCCCTATCGGCAAACCACAACCCTTTGGACTAGAAAACAAACTTTTATCATTAGGCAAATCTTTCCATTCATCTATACTACCTTTTTTTCGACAATTAAGGGTTGGATCTATCATAATTATTTTTTCAGTCAGGTATTGCAAAAAATCAACATCTACCACATCATCCCATAGTAAATTTCTGTGTTTAAAAACCTTACGATTCATCATTTTGTTGAGCACATCAAAACTGATTTGACAAAGACTCAAGCGGTTGATGTGCATAAAATATCCACGAATATCCATTTTCAACACAAAACATGGTCGTGTGTAATTTCGACTTTCCGATAATATATGCTTCCTTAAACGATTTATACCATAATGTGTTCCACGATGTTTAATACAACTATAACTATCTTGAATAAATGTTCTTTCAAATATTTTATGTGTATAATTATAATAGAGATGATGTACGATACGGTCTCGGAAATGTGCTGCGAATACTTCCCGTTTTTTAGGGTCAGTAATAATAAAACAATTCGACGGAAGAGCAGTATAAGTTCTATTCATAAGAGAATCAGCAAGTTCAGAAAGATTATTTTCCAAATTGGCTTCAAACAACATTTGATAGGGCTTGTGCCGTTTATGGCGTCTTGCATCCAAATAAGCCTTCATCAAATCATCACATAGTTGTTGATAAGTCAATTGCATATTATGCTATTATTTGAAAATAATGAACGGATGTGGATTGTTCTCAGCGGAGCGAACCAAGCGGACAGATTGACCGTTGTTGCGGTTGTTGTTGTTCGAGGGATTGAGATTACTCGAATTGAAGTTCAAGTTGTACGCGTTGTTGCTATTGTTGTACGTAGCCGACCAATAGTTACCGTTGGAACCGACATTGTTGACCGAAGTCCCATTGCGGTTGCCGGTAGCAGGGAAGAAGACATGTACGCTTCAGTGACCATCTTTTACGAATAGCGAAAGGAACCTTAATAGAGCCAACTGCTATCTTTGCTCTTTTCCTACAAAAAATAGGACGTAGCCACCTATGAATTCATCCCATTGTCCGTTCATTATTATTTAGTAATTCAAAATGTTATTATTTCCATATTTTTTGCATAGCAAAACCACCTACATCATTCTCACTATATTTTGTTTCAAGTCTGCAAGAAAAAACATACATTCCATTGGTGTTTTTTGCTCAATCGGAAAAGCCATGATGCTGAACATAATGTCAGACATGCGTTTCGGCGTTTCTCCGTCTGTCATATTTTTCAATTCATGTCGTAAAGTACTTTTAGGTGTAGTTGATGACATAGGTATAGAATTCTTCCAATTTGAAAAAGACGCTCTGGCAACATCTGTATCCTCTAAGTCAATATAATTATTGCCTGCCGGCAAATGTAATATTACGCGTTTTTCTTCTTGCTCTATCGAAACTCCTTCCGGCACGAATTTAGATAAACTTGCTATAGGAAAACCAATAAAGACAACACTGCCAGTTTCATTTTTCTGTTCACGACGAGTAACCTTAAACTCATTTACATAACGACAGCACAACCACGCTCTCCATTCATAGGCACGATAGAACAAACCCTCTGCAAAGAGATATATTGTTTTACAATCATCTGCCCGATGATTTTCTATTTCAAGTATTTCCTTTATTTGAGCCATTTTTCGATTTTATTGGTTAAATTATCAAATCACTATATCATTTATTTAGTTTCTTTTGAATAGTTCTTTCCAAAAAGTGGAGCGGAATGGCTTTGTTGCGTGCCCCCTTTGGAAGGCACGCCTCTCCCGCCATTCCGCCTTGCCAAGGGATGAACTACTGTGCGGAGCGAACCAAGCGGACAGATTGACCGTCGTCGCGGTAGCTGCTGCTCGAGGGAGAGAGATAACTCGAATAGAAGTCCAAGTAGTACGCGTTGCTGCTATAGTAGTACGTAGCCGACCAATAGTAACCGTCGGAACCGACATCGTAGACCGAAGTCCCACTGCGGTAGCCGGCAGCAGGAAGGAATACACAACCCGCATTCTCCATATTTGTCCAATTGGTAGCATTGATAGTATTAGATGTATAGGTTGCGCTTGCTCTATTAACACTATCTAAGGTATAAATAGATTTACTCCAATTGTCAGGAACAATTATCAAACCATTAGTTCCCATCACACATGCTTTGGCATAGCGTACACCAGAAGAAGTACTACGGGTATTCATCAAATAAACCCATTCGTCTTTTGTCAAGGTTCGCCATATACCTGGAACATCCGTAGTATTGGTATAGGGATTATAAATGGCATTGTACAAACCCCAATCATAACAGGTGCCTGAAATATCATTTGTGCCATTGCCATAATTAGTAGTGCTGGTCATATAAGGATATTTACTGTTATATCCGCTTGTTCCCCAACCGAACAAGTCTATCCAATCGCTATATGTTGAAGAAATCTTTGCGTTATCGTTACCAATAGTAACACCTTGATTAGGTGCAAATCGCCATGTACCTGCGGCAGTACCGCCACCCATAACAGCATGGGTTGTGGCTGTACTTCCGCCATTTTTAGCACTCCACTGTAAATTACCGGGAGAAAAATAAACCTTGTTGGCAGCAGAAACAGAAAAATAAGCATTCGTTGCATTATTTATAGATGATAAACTTAAAGTTATTTGATTGCCGTATGCTGTACCGTCAGAATTGGTAGCGTAGGCTCGTACATAATAAGTAGTGCCTGCGGTAAGACCCGTAATACTGCTTGTAAAACTGCCTGTGCCTATACCATTATTTGTATGCTTATCATTAATAGTCGGATTGGGGGAAGTACTCCAACATATACCACGGGCTGTAACAGCAGAACTACCATAAGCACTCACATTTCCTCCCAAGGTTGCTTCGGTGAATGTAAGATTGCTTAGATTAGATGTAGTAACGGTAGGTAGAATTGCATTGGCAGTAGCGGTAAATGAAACTTCATTACCGTAGGCAGTACCTACAGAGTTGGTGGCATAGGCTCGAACATAGTAAGTTGTACTATCTAATAAACCTGTAATAGTACTTGTATAACTACCACTTCCTATTCCATCTAAAGTATGATTATCATTTATAGTCGGATTTTGTGAAGTACTCCAACAAACTCCACGGGCAACAATTGTAGAACCCCCATCACTTGTAATATTTCCGCCACAAACAACAGAAGAACTTGTTATATTACTTGCTGCTATGGTAGTAAGATTCGGCAAGACGGCAAAACCGGAATTTTGTCGCATAGTATCAATAACCCTATTCAAATTATTTATAATAGAATCATATCTATTTATTATAGTTGTCATATTGGAAGTTATCAAACTATTTACCGTACGCAAATTCACTGCATCCATAGGGTCTGTGGGGTCTGTCAGGCTTTTTATTTGGTTATTTGCCATATTACCCAGTGATACAACATCAGACAAAACTTGTGCTTCTGTATAAGATGTAAGGTATCCCGCATCGTTGCTAAATGCACTGACATTTGTAGGAACTGTTGGAATTGTCGGCTTGTTTGTCAAATCATTGTAATTTCCCGTAAAACTTGCAGGCAATACCACATAACTGCCACCCGTCAAAAACAAGGTATCACGGCTTATGCTCAAAACTTGTGTTTCAGTATAGGTAGTCAAATAACCTGCATCGTTGGTAAAATAACTGATATTAGTCGGCTTGTTGATTATACTATCGTAATTGATTCCCCCCGATACATTGCCTGCCGTTTGGGCATACAAGGCGTATGGAACACTCAACATTTGTTGTACTGTATTCAAGGTATAATTGCGGGCACCATCCGGATCTATTTCACTTTTGAGGAAATAGGGTCCCTTTGCCCAATCTATTACATTTATACTATTCATACC
>CAJOFD010000063.1 GCA_905233585.1 uncultured Bacteroidales bacterium | reverse complement strand
TACAGGACAAATACTCTACACAGAAGAAGTAAGTGCAATGAGTGGCGACAATCGTATTGAATTCAATACGGAAAGTATGGCTTCAGGCATATACTTCTATACTATGACTTACAATGGTCAAAGAATAGTTAAGAAAATGACGATAGAAAAGTAAGTTTAAGTTGTCATATAATGAAAGGCAGCCTAAGGGCTGCCTTTTTTTGTAATAAGAAAATAGGTCAAAATAGTGGTTTTTCGGAGGTATTTATTTTGGGTGTTGCAGTTTTTGACCAATAATAGACTTTAATAATATAAAAAAAAGAGTATTGTTAAATTCAGCAATACTCTTTTTTTAGACGAAAATCTATCTATTAGTGTTTGAAATGTCTTACATGTGAGAATACCATAGCGATGCCGTTTTCATCACACGCGTCAATAGATTCTTGGTCGCGAATGGAACCTCCCGGTTGAATAATGGCAGAAATACCTTCTTTGTTGGCAATTTCCACACAATCTTTGAATGGGAAGAATGCATCGGAAGCCAAAACCGCACCTTTGAGGTCTGCTTGAAAATGTTTTGCTTTAACAATAGCCTGTTCAAGAGCATCAACACGAGACGTTTGTCCCATGCCGGAAGCCAACAAGCGTTTGTTTTTCACCAATACAATAGCATTCGATTTGGTGTGTTTAACAATTTTGTTTGCAAAGAACATATCCTCTATTTCTTTTTCCGTTGGACGAGCTTTGGTAGGATAGGTGAGGGTTTCTTTCGATTCTATACTTTGGTCTCTGTCTTGTTCCACGTATCCGCAAAGCAGGCTGCGTTTTTGTTTGGTAGGCAAAGCACATTGTTTTGATTTCAACAAAATACGGTTCTTCTTTGATTTTAACACTTCAAGGGCAGTATCTTCATAGTCGGGAGCGATAAGCACTTCAAAGAAAATGTTATTAATATCTTCTGCAGTCTGTTTGTCAATGCAGGCATTGCAAACTAATATGCCGCCAAATGCCGATACGGGGTCTCCAGCCAATGCTTCTTTCCATGCTTCAAACAATGTGTCTCTTTGGGCAATACCACAAGCATTGTTGTGTTTGATAATAGCAAAAGTATTTTTGTCAAAATCTGCAATCAAAGACAAAGCAGCATCTATATCCAAAAGGTTGTTGTATGAGATTTCTTTGCCGTGCAATTTGTCGAAACAAGTATTCATATCTCCATAAAAAACGGCTTTTTGGTGGGGGTTTTCGCCATATCGCAAGATAGTTTGTCCCGAAAAATAATTGGAAATTGCAGTGTCATAATGTGATGATACTTGGAAGCAATAACTTGCAAAACGTTTTCTTTGTTCTAAACTTGTGTTTCCTTTATCGGTTTGTAACAAATTTATCAGTTCATCGTAATACATACGTGAAGGCACGCAGATAACATCGGCAAAATTTTTTGCTGCTCCACGTATCAATGAAATGCCGCCGATGTCTATTTTCTCAATAATTTCGGCTTCATCACTTGTTTTTTGCAGAGTTTCTTCAAAAGGATACAAATCCACGACAACCAAATCTATCGGGGGGATATTGTAATGATTGGCTTGAGCAATATCATCTTGGTTTTCTCTACGATAGAGTATTCCTCCCATGACAGTAGGGTGCAAAGTCTTGACTCTTCCGCCAAAAATAGAAGGGTAGCCTGTAATATCTTCTATTGCTGTGGCTTCTATGCCTATTTTTTTGAGATAATCGTAAGTGCCTCCTGTGGAAAAGATATGAATGCCAAGTTTTTGTAACTCTGTAGCAATAATATCTATTTTTTCTTTGTTATAAACAGTAATAAGTGCATTCTGAATTTTTTTCATTAAACCTATCTCCTAATATTTTACGGTTAAACAATTTTACAGCAAGCAACTGCCTTGCAATTTTGTGCAAAAGTAATATTTTTCTTTACATAAAAACTGTTTTTTTCAAAAAAGATGGGAAGAAAAAAGGCAGTAAGATTTTCTTACTGCCTTTTTAGTAGTTTATGCTACCTATTTTCTAATGTCTATTTCTTTTATCAGATTAGTTGCACCTGCATATTTGTCAATAACAAACAACATATAGCGTACATCTAAATTGATACAGCGTTGCAAGTTTTCTTCAAAGTCAATGTCGCCAGACATAGCTTCACTATTGCCGTCAAAAGCCAAACCGATGAGGCACCCGTTAGCATCAATAACCGGAGAACCGGAGTTACCGCCTGTAATATCATTGTTGGAGATAAAACAAGTAACCAATTCGCCTTTGCTGTTGGCATATTGACCATAGTCTTTTTGGGCGTGCAAGTCTTTCAACCTTTGTGGAACATAAAATTCCGCATTGTTGGGGTCTTCTTTTTGCATAACGCCTTCCAATGTTGTATAGTAATTATAGGTAACCCCGTCTCTTGGGTCATATTTTTTTACAGTACCGTATGTCAAACGAATGGTAGAGTTTGCATCAGGAGCAAGGGCTTTGTTTTTGTTGATGGCTAAAATACCTTCGGTAAACAGACGGTTGTTTTTATTGATATTAGGACCGGCAGTGGCATATTTTGTGGCAGCCGCTGCTCTTTGTTGGTATATTTGCATACTCAACATCAAAGCGATGTCTTTTTCTAACGATTTGGCATTGGGTTTTTCCAAAAATGCATTGAATTTTTCTTCGGTAGCAAAAATTGATTTTGCATATACGTCAGCGGCAAATTTTTGGAAATTGCCTTTATATTTCTTCTCAATCAGTGTGAAAAATTCAGGAGCGTATGTTTTGTCCATGTGTTGATAAACATATTCATATATAGCAGCCATGAGTTTTTCGTCTGTTTGTGCATTATAATCTTTGTAAAATTCCTTGCCAGCTTCTTTTATTTTGGCAATCAAGGTGTTTGTTTTACTTTCGTCATTACTTGTCAAGGCATCTTTCAAACTGGAACATTTGTAAGCAAAAGCGGGCATTTCCGCACCGGCCCACAAACCTTCGCCCAAATAGTAAAGTGTTTCCAAATAAGGTTTTCTGTCCTTAAATTCTTGTTCTAAAGAAGCAAGTACTTTGGTGTAGTCGCCACCTTTGCGGGTAGCCCAGCGGGTGTATTGTCTTTCAATATCTTTTTTAATAGCCATAGTGTTCAAATTCTTCAAGGCTTTGTTTTGTTCGCTGCTATATTTCCAATAGTTGGAACAACTTGCATATTTGGAAGCATATTGGATTCTGATTTTTTGACTTGAAGCCATTTCTTCACGCAAAACATTTATTTTTACAGTTCTGATTTCGTGAACCAATTTGTTGGTGACTCCCATTGTTTCTTCCAGACCGAAAGAAGTGATATATCTGTCTGTTGAACCCGGAAACCCCATAATCATAGCAAAATCTCCTTCTTGTTTTTCTTTAATGCTAACAGGCAAGAAATGTTTAGGTTTCAAAGGTACATTGTCTTTTGAATAATTTGCCGGTTTGCCGTCAGGTGCGGTATAAATACGGAACATGGAAAAGTCGCAAGTATGACGTGGCCATTCCCAGTTGTCGGTATCTCCACCAAATTTTCCCATTGATGATGGGGGGGCACCGACTAAACGAACATCTTTGTAAATGACATATACAAACAAAAAGAATTGATTGCTGTTGAACATATCGGCAACATAAGCATTGTAATAAGTGTCTTTGGTTGCTTCTTTGGCAATTGTTTTGCCTATTTCGGCTATTTTTTTGTTTCTGTCAGCCTCGCTCATATTGTCTTTGAGTTCTTTAGTGATACGATCGGTAACATCTTCCATACGCACCAAAATAGATGCTGTGATACCCTCGTTCGGTAATTCTTGGTCTTTGGAATATGCCCAAAAACCATCACGAAGATAGTCGTGTTCTACGGTTGAATGCGATTGCAACATGCCATAACCGCAGTGGTGGTTGGTGGTCATCAACCCTTCATTGGAGATGATTTCTCCTGTACAAAAATGACGGAAAGGTCTGCCATCGTTGCCTAAACCGACAATAGCATCTTTCAAACAATTTTGATTGACATTGTAAATGTCTTCGGTTGTGAGTTTAAAACCTGCTGCCTTCATCTGTTCATAGTTTTTCCCTAATAGCGAAAGCAACCACATGCCTTCATCTGCTCTAACCATGGATAGGTTGAACAGAAACAGTCCACTGAACAATAAGATTAACTTTTTCATTTTGTCTTTACGTTTTATTTATTATTATTATTTATTAAAATTCTATTTAACAATTTCTTTGTTTTTTTTGCGGAAATATCACCGACAACAAAATACATATTACCAAAATACTAACGATAATTATTAGCGAAAGCCCTGTAGATATTTCGGCGATACCAAATACTGCCAAAAGCATTTTTACACCGATAAATGCTAACAAGACACTCAAGCCCGGTTTGAGAAAACGGAAATATTGCACCATATTGCTCAACAAAAAGAACAATGACCGCAAACCGATTATCGCAAATATATTGGAGAAAAAGACTAAATATTGGTCTTTGGTTACAGAAAAGATGGCGGGGACAGAGTCAACGGCAAAAATAATATCGGAAAATTCTATCACTATCAACACCAAAAATAGCGGTGTTATCATTCTTTTGCCGTTTTCTTTCACAAAAAAATGTTCTTCCCTAAAATTATCGCATACGGCAAAATGTTTGCTAACAAATTTTACCACACGATGGTTTTTGGTATCAACTTCTTCTTGTTCATTGCGTTTGACAAACATTTTTATTGCTGTATAGAGAAGAATTATGCCAAAAACTGCCAGAATCCATTCAAATTGGTGAATAAGTCCGGACAAGACAAAAATGAACAGAAATCTCATTACTATTGCTCCTAAAATGCCCCAAAACAATACACGGTGATAATGTTTTTCTTTAACGCCAAAACTGGTAAAAATAAGCAGAATAACAAATATATTGTCAATGCTCATTGCGTATTCTATCACATAGCCCGTGATAAACTCCAAAGACATTTGATTACGATACATTTGCAATTGTTCTGCAAAATCTGTTGTAGCGGAAAACGACAGGTTATGCCCGTGTTTTATATTGATGGCTTGTAAGGTTTCAAAAGAATCTATGCCATGAATGAGGTGTCCGTAGAAGCGTAAAAAAAAGAAGAAACCCAATGCCAAACCTATCCAAATAAACGTAAAAATTAAGGATTCTTTTATGGATACAATATGGCTGTTTTTATTGAATACTCCCAAATCTAATGCCAAACACCCTGCAAAAACAATATTTCGTTCATCGTAATCTGAAAAGATGTGCAAAGATAGCATTTTTTGTGAAGCGTACAAAAAAAAGATAAAAACAATCACACTTTTCTGCGATAAAACGTGATGTTATGAGGAAAAATACAAGAATAGCCAATGTTACATTGGCTATTCTTTTTTATTTTATAGTTTTTTTTATTGTTGTTCAATTAAATAGTTTAAGAGGTCATAATATTTTTCTATGTTTTGTTCTTCAATTTCCCTAAATTCTTCCATTTCTTCTTCTGTTAGAATGGGTTTGTAATTGTTGTCATAAAACATATCGCCTCTTGACAATTCACATTCTTGCCATTGGGGAATAGCGATGGTTTCTTGTCTATTTAGTGTAGGCATATTGGCATAATGTTCATACAGCCATGATTCTTTTTTCAGATAGGATAAAATAGTCTTTTTGTCAGATGTTAAAATTCCCCGTTCTTGGCTTCTGTGTTTGTTTGTAATTTCTATTCCATTGGGGAACAGTCTACTTATTGTATAATTCATACTGTCAATTAAACAGGCTTGATAATTCTTTTTTTCTCCTGTATTTATATTTACAACAGAATCAATATAATAGTCAACGAAATATCCAAACACTCCATCTCGCAGCCCCATAGTTTTATCAAAAATAATTATGTTTTCATTTAATAAGAAAAAACTTTGACTTTCGCTTCCATTAGCAAACTCTGAATGACAATTAAAAATATCAATGTAAAATTTAGATGCGTTAGAGTCTTCGGCGAAGTCAATAGAGTAGTTAGTAGAAAATAATCCTGAATGTTTGATATACAAAATATTATCCTTCGTCTTTCTGATTTTACATTTCTGTGAAAATAGATTTGTTATTACATCATAATTTAATATAGTTTCTTCGTATGTATTGTATTCAATAAATTCGTTTTCTTTGCCTTTATCAAGAGGCTTGGCATTTTTGACTACATCTTCGTTTGTTATTTCTTCTTCTGCAGTTGCAACAACGGAAACATCTTCATCAGATGTTTCATTATAATATTGTTCTCTTTTTTCCTTGACGTGGACTTTTTTCGAAATAGTAGATTTGTTTATTATATATGAATCTATGCCAGTAGGTTCATCATAATTGCTATTGCTTGTATATAGAACAAATGCCATAGAGTCTACGTAATCTTGAAAAATAGTATTGATGCCAACAGAAGCAGGATATTTTTTTGCAAAAGGGAAAACTATATCTCTTACTTTTTTGAACAAGATGCTATCTGTTCCGATGAATGGAATGGTATACATAAAGCCCATCCCGTAATAACTTATCGGAGAGTATATGAAAAACACGATTGTATCAGAATCCTTGTAGTCAATAGTAATAAATTCATATTCGTAATTTGCATATTTTAGCCCATATTTATCGTATGATTTTGTTGTATCTATATCTATTGCGGTTTCAATATAGATTTTGTTGGGTTCTAAAACAGGTTTCCCCCCTATTCTGTTTTGTGCTATAGAGTAATTTATAGCTAATAGGCAGGCTAAAGAAATGATTAACTTTTTCATTGGTTATTATTTTTATGATTTGAATTTTTGAAAAGTATGATTTTTATTTAATGTTTCGAGATTTTTTTAGCATTTGATATGCTTCAGATATTCTTTTAAATCGTTCTTCTGCTTTTTGACGTTCAGTTCCTCCTAAATATTCTACTTTATCGGGGTGATTAGCAAGAGCCAACTTATAATATGCTTTTTTTATAGTTGCATTATCATCTGTACTTTTAACTCCTAGTATAGTATAAGCTTGCTCTAATGTTAATGTATTACCTGATTTGTAACTTGAGTTATTGTATGAGTTGTTATATGAATTATAGTGATATTCATAATAGGATTTATCCTTAATCTTTAATTTTAGCCATTCATCTTCGGTTATTTCAAAATATGCATTATATATCCTTGCCCCCCAAGTTTGATGAAAAAGGAAACGTATGTTTCCATCAGTTGCTTTATAAATATCTATAAAGCAATCTCCTATTCTTCTATATAATATTTTATATATTTCTTTTGTTATATGATAAGTGATTTCTTCTTCTGAAGCAGAAGAATCACATACAAAAAATGCGCCGTATATGCAACGGCTTTGGTTTGTTAATGTGAAAAGTCGTTCGTATTCTTCTTTTTTTAAGATATAAAACTCATTTTTATTGATTGTACTTTTTATAAAAATATAATATTTTTTTTCGTCATACAAAAAAGTTTTTATTTGAATGGAGGTGAATCTATTAATATCGTCAACCCAAGAATCACTAATGCAATTTTTATTATCAATCCACTTGCCTTGAACTTCATTGTATTTCCAACCCGTGGCAGTGGTTATAATACCACTTTCTTCTAAAAAATGAATATTTTCTCTGTTAATGCGTTCTTGACAAAAGCAGATAGTGCTAAAGATACAACACACAAATGCATAAATAATTTTTTTCATGTTATTTGAAATTAATATTTATTGTTTACTTTTTTTTTGTGTTGAGTTGTTTGCTTCTATTACCTTGAACTTTATCGTATTGTTTGTTTGTTCCGCGAGTTCCCTTGTTGGGATTTTGTTGATTAGCGGAATTGTCTGCTGGTTTTACTTTTTTCTTTTCCATATGAATATTATTTTTATGTATTTAAAATATCTTTTCCTTCGTTCCAAGTCCAAGAACGTTAAAAATTAAACATAAAAAAACGTGGACTTTAACTTATTCTGCACTTTGAGGTTTAGCACGACCTTGAACAACAAAAAAGTAAAACCCACGCAAGATGCGTGAGCGTTACCGCCTTACTGCTTGTTGTTCTTCAAAGCGCCCTAACTGGTCCAAAGGATCGTTTAGCTCCGAAAAGCCGTTCCCCATTTCGGTACCAGCAATAATTGGGTGGAATCTTTGGGTAACGGTCGGGTTTTCTGGGTCGGTCTTGGCGAGAGGACTGAGTGCTGTTGGCTCTTCAACTAGCCAGTATGGACCAGCGGAGGTTTTGCGGATGAGTTTCCAAACGTCGTCGATTAGGCGGCTGGTTGAAACACCTTCTTTTACTTCTACGTCGTTGTCTTTCAGGATTTGGAGAAGTTGTGCGCGGTCTGGATTAAAGACGTCAACATCATATTTTTCTTTCAAAAGGTC
>CAJOFD010000062.1 GCA_905233585.1 uncultured Bacteroidales bacterium | reverse complement strand
TACAGGACAAATACTCTACACAGAAGAAGTAAGTGCAATGAGTGGCGACAATCGTATTGAATTCAATACGGAAAGTATGGCTTCAGGCATATACTTCTACACTATGACTTACAATGGTCAAAGAATAGTTAAGAAAATGACCATAGAAAAATAAAAGGTAAAGGAAATAATTTAAGAGAGTATTCTTTATGAATACTCTCTTTTTTTTGCAAGAATTGAATATGTGCTGAAAAATTAGTATTTTTGCAAATAGTTATGAAAGATAAAAATAAATACGGACAATACTTTACAGAAGCAGTTGTGGCAAATTTTATGGTGTCACTTGTTTCACACGATAAGAATGTTCCCATTTTGGAACCCTCTTGTGGTAAAGGTATTTTTCTTAAAGTGTTACAAGAAAATGGTTTTACAAACACACATGCTTATGAAATAGATACAGAACTTGCACATGAATTTCCGCAGGTAAAGTATGAGAGTTTCATTTCATCACCCATAAATGAAAATTTCGATGTTATCATAGGTAATCCTCCATATATCCGTTGGAAGAATCTTGAACAAGAATTAAAAGATGAACTTCAACATAGCGAACTATGGAATAAATATTTTAATAGCCTTTGCGATTACTTATTTATCTTTATACTCAAAAGTATAGAGCAACTTAATGATAATGGAGAACTGATTTTCATTTGCTCGGACTATTGGATGAACACGACACATTCACAGACATTGCGTAACTATATGTGTCAAAACGGCTACTTTGAAAGTATTTACCATTTCAAAGAAGCACCTTTGTTTGAAAAAGTTTGTGCATCGTTTGTTATCTTTAAATACATAAAAAGCAAAGAAAAACGCCAAACTATTTCATTGTATTCGTACAATAAGAAGGGCAAACCGGAACGAGAAGAACTTTTGACAGGTACTTGCTTTAATTATCAAGAAATACCACAATTTAAGCCTAATCAAAGGTGGTTGCTCGCAACGCAAAATGAACAGGATGAATTATCCAATTTTGAAACAGCATGTATTAAACAAAAAGGATTATTTGATTCTTTGCTTTATAGATTAGGTGATTTTTGCGAAATAGGCAATGGTATGGTGTCAGGTTTAGATGCCGCTTTCAAGGTGAATCAAGACGAGCAACAACTATTTAATGAAGCAGAAAGGCAATGTCTAATCCATGTACTAAAGGCTAAAAATTTAGAGCGATATAACTATACCTCCACGGAAATGTATATCTATATGCCATCCGACATCTCAGAGCAAGATTTTACCTCTACATATCCGCATTTCGTAACTCATTTCGAAAACTATATAGATGATTTGAGCAAACGATATAGTTATGGTAAAGACTTGCCTTATTGGGAGTTTGCATTCCCAAGAAGCAAAAGTCTATTTGAGTTGCCAAAACCTAAAATTTTTATCCCCTGCAAAGAGCGTATTTCACACAAGAGATATTTCCGCTTTTGTTACTCTCCTATAGGATTCTATCCGTTGCAAGATGTTACAGGTATTGTGCTAAAGCAAAATTGTAAAGAATCAATAGAATATATACTTGCTTACCTCAACAACGAGCGTGTTTTTAATTGGCTGAAATATAATGGTATCGTAAAGGGTGAGATTGTTGAGTTTTCAGAAGCACCAATTGCAAGTATTCCATATCTTACAATAAATTGGGATAATGTAGATGAAGTACTATTACATGAAAAAATCACGCGAGAAACACGCTTGTATTTGGAAGATAAAAATGAAAGTCACCAAGATAAAATAAACGAATTATTTAACACGCTATTTTATGAGAAGAGTAGATTATAATGCTATCATCCAAGAGATGAAAGGCGCGAAAGTAGAACGCCCTAACAGAGCAAATGCAGGAACATTATCGGGACATGCAGCAGGTGAGCCTTTTGAGAAAAGTGTATATCATCATCTAAAAAGTAACTATCCGAATGCTATCTTTAAGCAATACGAATATCTAAATGACTTATACTTAAAGCACCCAAAAGTGATTTCTGTAGAAGACCGATATGCGTTATTAGATTCCCCTACCGCATTATTTCTCTTAAGTCGTGGAGATAAAGCCACCAGAGAGTGGACACCACAAAATGTTTTTGAGGAAAAACAAAATGATACTGCGGATATTTTGTATTACGCAGATGGTTATTATGATTTGATTGATGTTAAAACTCGTAATATCAATAAGAATGCACAACCTCCAAATATCATATCCGCCTACAAACTCGCAAAGGCTTGTGCAAATATGATTGATAATGAGGAATATGACAATATCGGTATTAACTATATTGAGATTGATTGGATAGAGCAAGGTGATAATTTACTTTGTACAGAAGCACATTACGGTGATTTATTCAAAGCAAATCCTCAGACCCTATACATAAATTGGGCGGCAGCAATGCAAATTCAATTTCATGTAGCAGAGTTAGACCAATCATGGAAAGGTACACGCAAGGATTGGGCAAAAGAATATATTAGAGTGTTTGTAGAAAGTGCAAGACATAGAGTAAAGAAAATGGAAGCCACATATATTACTCCGTTCTTGAAATATATAACATAATTGCAAAAAATATTATAGTTGGTGTAACAGATGAGAAAAGTTCTGCTTTTTGTTTCAGTTCTTATTAGTACCGTTTCTTATGCGTGGAATCGTTCTTTTGCCTTTGGGGGCAAATCCAAGGCTATGGGTGATGTTTCTGTTGCCCTTGTTGATTTCTGGTCGTGTAACAACAATCAGGGGGCTTTGGGTTTTTACAACAAATCGGGCATAGGCATACATTATGACAATCGTTATTTGTTAACTTCCACTTCAACAATGTTGCTCAGTGGAGTATATTCTGCAGACAAAGTTGGTTCTTTTGCCTTGAATGCACAATTTTATGGGGACCATAATTTTGGAAAAATACAAATAGGGGCAGCTTATGCCCGAACCTTTGCCAATGTGTTCGGCGTAGCTTTGCAGTTCGATTATTTATATAATTATTTCGGAAATGATTACTATGGTCATAAAAGCGGATTTACGTTTGAAGTCGGTTTTTTAGGACAAATAACACCTAATTTTTCATTAGGATTGCATTTGTATAATCCAGCTCGTTTGAAAATGGTAACCTATAATGATACCAAAGAATACATTCCTACGCTTATTCGTTTTGGCGGAGCATATATTTTTGATAAGCGATGTACCTTAGCCTTGGAAGTGGAAAAAGATTTGGATATGCCATTGTCTTTTGGCGGAGGTGTAGAATATGTTTTTTCAAAATATTTTTCACTGCGTGGAGGTGTACGCTACCCTAAATTTTCTTGTAGTTTGGGTGTGGGATTCCGTTTTAAACAATGTAGCATGGATATTGCCTCATCATATCATGCAGACTTGGGTTTTAGTCCGCAATTATCATTGCTGTATGAATTCAATTCATCGGGAAAATGAAAAAATGTCTGTGTATAATACTTTGTTTTGCTTCTCTATGGACCTATGCCCAAACAGATAGTGTTTTTCTTGATAAGACAAATTTAGACATAGAGCAGTTTTTGGAAAATGCCGCCGAAAACGAAGATGAACAAGGGGATATTTCTGAAATAACGGAAGAATTGCAATATTTGCTGGAGAACAAAATGAATCTTAACAATCCGGATTATAGGATTTTGACTGATGTGTTGAGATTGTCGCGGTATCAAATATACAATTTGCGAACTTATTTGGAAACCTACGGAAGATTATATTCCATTTATGAATTGTTGCTTATAGACGGTTTTGATACAACCACCTTGCAGCGAATCAATCCATATATTACAATAGAAAATCAACAAAAAGAAAAAAAATTGTCCGTTAAGGATATTTTTAAACGAGGTCATCAAACGGTTTTGATGAAGTATGGGCAAATAATAGAAAAACAGCAGGGGTATTTGCCAATTTCTGAAGAAGATAGGGCCAAAAGCCCTAATTCTCGCTATTTGGGCTCTCCTCAAGCCTTGATGTTAAAATATAAGTTTAAATCTTCCAATCGCTTGCAATTCGGTTTTACGATGGAAAAAGATGCTGGAGAACCTTTTTTTAGGGGGAAAAACAAATATGGATTCGATTTTTATTCTGCACATTTGAAAATATCAGACTTGTCTGTTTTCAAAACTCTTGTTTTTGGGGATTACCAACTCAATTTTGGACAAGGATTATGTATCAATATGGGTTTTTCCATGTCCAATTCTGTGTCTTCTATCAGTGCTGATAGGCAAGGTTATGGCATCAAAGCCTATTCGTCTGCTAATGAAAACAATTATTTAAGAGGCATTGCAACAACCATAGATTGCAAATATATTGATTTGACCGTATTTTATTCTTATAAAAATCTTGATGCGACTTATGTGGAAGATACTGCTTCACAAGATATTTTATTTGTTGAAAATTTGTATAATACGGGTTATCATCGTACAATAAACGAAATGAGCAAAAAGAATGCTATTCATCAACATCTTGTAGGAGGGCATATAGATTATCGTTTAAGAATAGCCCAATTGGGATTGACGGCTTGCTACACACGGTTTCAATCACCTTTGGATAGGACACTGAAACCGTATAATCAATTCTCTTTTAATGGTATAGATAATGTTAATGTGGCTGCTGATTATAATGTTTTGGTTAAGAAAGTAAATTTTTACGGAGAAATTGCCATGAGCAAAAATTTGGCTGTTGCTACGATAAATAGTGTTGATTTTCAAATACACCCTCGTTTTACAATGACAATCTCACACCGCTATTATGGGCGAAATTATCAAAGTTTGTATTCGGGGGCTTTTGGTGAAAATGCTGACAATTCCAATGAACATGGTTTATATATTGGTTATCAGTGTATAATAGGAAAAAATTGGCAGTGGAATACTTGTTTTAACTATTTTCATTTTCCGTGGTTGAAATATAATATAGACGCTCCGAGTTCTGGCTTTGGATTGCAAACACAATTGACCTTTTCGCCATTATATAATTTCAATGGCTATTTACAAGTAAAAATAAAGAATAAAGATGCCAATGTTTCAACTACTTATTACAACGAAATAGGTTTAACGCAAAGGCAAAGTTATCGTTTGCATTTGAATTGGAGTCCTATGCAAAATTTATCTATGAAAACTCGTTTGGAAGTAGTTAATGCTTTGTCGGTGGAGACAACAAAATATCGGCAAGGTTATTTATTGTATCAGGATATAAAATATAGTATCAAGAAAATACCCTTGTCTTTTGCTTTCAGATACGCATTTTTTGATACCTATTCGTACAATGAACGGGTTTATGCAATGGAAGATGATGTTTTGTTTGCTTATAGTGTTCCTTCTTTGTATGGAAAAGGATGCAGGGTATATCTGTTGACAAATGTTGAGATAGGCAAATATGTAAATTTATGGTTTAAAATTGCACAAACCTATTTTCGCAACAAATCGGAAAATGGTAGCGGATTGTCAAAAATAGACAGACCAACCAAAACAGATGTAAAAGTGCAATTGCAGGTAAAATGGTGATGAAATTTGGTGTTTTTTATCATTTTTTTTATCTTACATCTTGAATTTGCAAATAAATAAAAAAAATATTATAACTTTGCAAAATATTAACAATAATACTAAATAATATTTTAAAAGATGAAAAAGGTTATATTCCTATTATTTGCAGTAGCATTAATGACAGGTTGTTCAAACAAACCTGTTGAAACAATTATTACAAAAACCAATGTTGAAATTATTGGAAATAGTTTTACCTCATTCAAATTAGGTAGTGATGTAAGATTATTTATGTCCCAAGATCCAAGTGATAATTCACAATGGACAATCAAAGCAACAGTGCCCATACAAAAGGTTGACGGGAATCATTTTAATGACCTTACTATTGACATGAATCTGCTTGATGCCAATAAACTTAAAGTGCGTGATGACTTAATTCTTGCTGGAGAAGACATTGCTTCCATATTGCCTATTATCAATACTGTAGAAGGAGTTGAAAAAAATATTATTTTCTCTGCAAACGAAAATTCAAAGAAAAGTTTTTCCTATAAAGAAGCTGTTGATATATTAAACAATACAAAAGCATTGACTTGTTCTTTCAACAACAATGCAGGTACTGCTACCAGTGTAAAATTGAGTGCCACCACCAATACGGACAATGGTGAAAAAAAATACAATGATCCACCCAAAACCGTTAATGACCTTTGTATGAAATATGGTATTTACGGCAAATTGTCCCAATACGATAAAGCTCTTTATTACAAAGAAAAAAAGAAAGCGAAAGTGATAGAAGACGAAATGTATCAAATTTGCAAAAGAGTTAAAAATGATCCCAATGTATCTTCTTATTTAGCAGACCAATTCAAAAAATATGTTGAAGACAGGGAAGACAAAATAGAAGACAAATACTAAAAAAATTTTAATATTGTTTATAAAAAAAGGCGATACATATCATCGCCTTTTTTTATTTTGAGACAAGGGAAATTGTTGAAATTTGTATAATATTTAACTCTTTATTTTTTCTATTTTGGTCAATCCGCCTTTTTTCCCGATAACAAACAGAGAGGGAGGCATTTCTGCGTGAATAAGGTTATCAATATATAGCGGTTGGTTCATAGTGAATCGAGTGCAATGAAAGGTATCACCGACCTCTATTTTTGAATTTTGTGCATCAATAACTTCAAAAATGCCATTGCCATTATAGTTCAGCAACAAACGGCGGTTGGGATTCCATTCTATAACCAAACAATCGGAGATTTGCAATTCGTTTATAGACAGGGTTGAAGATACGATACGATGAGAAGTTTGTTCGGAATCTATTTTGCAATAATCTGCAACAAAGGTGTGATAATCAGGGAACCCAATAAACCTGCACAAAACATCAAGCGTTTCTTCTCTAATGGTTTCGTAACTGTCAATATACCCCCAAAGTCGTTTAATTGTGCTGATGCTGACGGTATCGTGGATTCTTTTTTGCATTTGCCAATGCAAATTTTCAAAATCTTTGGTGGTTTTTAATGGGTGCATAGCAGATTCTTCGACTATTTTTTTTAGTTTTTGTATGTGTATGTGAGATACTTCCATGTTTTTTCCCTTATCTTAAATTCATTGTGCAAAGGTAGTTAAAAACATAAGGCAACCTCTAAATTTTACTAATTTTTCCTTTCATTGTAGTTTTTGACAGCAGAGGCTGCATTAGAACTATCCAAACCACAACAAAAGTTTTTTTCAA
>CAJOFD010000061.1 GCA_905233585.1 uncultured Bacteroidales bacterium | reverse complement strand
CCATATGCATTTTTTTTAGAGACCGCAAATGTGGCATTTTTTCGAATATCACCGCCGTACGGCGGTGATATTTTTCTCCTAAATTTTATAACTTTCCAATTTGAATATATACAACCTGCGATAGCAGCTCTTTGGGGAAGGGAATTTTTAATTTTTCACATTTTTGAAAAAATCAGAACACATACGATGTGTCCTTTTTCAAAAAAACAATATATTTTTTTAATATATCATAAAAAAAACAAAGTTTTCCATAAAAAAGTGTTATCTTTGCAAATATTCTTTTTGCGGAAGTAGCTCAGTTGGTAGAGCATCAGCTTCCCAAGCTGAGGGTCGCGGGTTCGAATCCCGTTTTCCGCTCCAAAATAAATATTTATGGGCATCTTTTCGTTCTTCAACAAAGAGAAAAAAAACGATTTAGAAAAAGGCTTGGAAAAAACCAAAGAAGGTTTTTTGCAAAGGATAGCAAGAGCAGTTGCCGGAAAAAGTACTATCGATGACGAGGTTTTAGACAATTTGGAAGAAGTTTTGGCGACTTCTGATGTCGGTGTAGATACCACATTAAAAATCATTGATAGAATAAACGCTCGTGTTTCCAAAGACAAATACATGAGTACCAAAGAATTGAATCATCTTTTGGTAGAAGAAATAGCCGATATGTTAGCCCCATCACAATGGGACAACCTACCCCCATTTACCATTCCTGAAAACCTACAAAAACCATACGTCATCATGGTTGTGGGAGTTAACGGTGTCGGCAAAACAACCACCATCGGCAAATTGGCTTATCAATTCAAACAAAATGGTTATCATGTTGTCTTAGGGGCTTCCGATACCTTTAGGGCAGCTGCTGTTGACCAACTTAAAATTTGGGCAGAACGGGTAGATGTACCTATTGTAAGTCAAGGTATGGGAGCAGACCCTGCCTCTGTTGCTTTTGATACATTAAAATCAGCGATGGCAAAAAACGCCGATGTGGTTATCATTGACACCGCAGGGCGTTTGCACAATAGAGTCAATTTGATGAACGAATTGACAAAGATAAAGAAAGTAATGCAAAAACTACAACCCGATGCACCACATGAAATCTTGTTGGTGTTAGATGCTACAACAGGGCAAAATGCTATAGAACAAGCCAAACAATTTTCCGCAGCAACGGCTATTAATGCCTTGGCAGTAACAAAATTAGACGGAACAGCCAAAGGCGGTGTTGTGATTGGCATTAGCGACCAGTTCCAAATTCCTATCAAATACATTGGCTTAGGCGAACAAATGAAAGACCTTCAAATGTTTGACAAACAAACATTTATAGAATCCATCTTTGGTGAAGGGCTTAAATAAAAAATGAAAGTCAATATAGATACACATTCCGGTTTCTGTTTTGGAGTTGTCAAAGCCATAGACAAAGCAGAAAAAGAGTTGGCTAACCATAGTACATTATATTGTTTGGGCGATATTGTCCACAATGGTGAAGAAGTGGCTCGTTTAAACGCCTTAGGAATGGTAACTGTTGATTATGATGAATTTGCAAAACTAAAAGGGAAACGGGTGCTTATTAGAGCACATGGCGAACCTCCTGCAACTTATCAAATAGCAGAAGCCAACCAAAACAATATTATTGATGCCACTTGCAGTGTTGTGCTAAAATTGCAAAAAAATGTCCGTTTAGGCTATTTGGAAATGTGTACAAGAAATGGACAAGTGGTTATTTTCGGCAAAAAAGGACATGCTGAAGTTGTCGGATTGGTAGGGCAAACAAACAACGAAGCCATTGTTGTCAGTAGCATTGATGAAGTTGAACTTCTTGATTACCAAAAACCTATGCGTCTGTATGCTCAAACAACACAAAGTTTGACCATTTATAAAAAAATGGTAGACCTCATACAAGAAAACTACCTAAAACACCACCAAACCAATCCTGATTTTGTTTGGTATGATACCATTTGTCGGCAAGTAGCCAACCGTGAAGAAAGTTTGCGGCAATTTGCCCGCTCTCACGATGTTGTTATCTTTGTTGCTGGAGAGAAAAGTTCCAATGGAAAAGTGCTGTATAATATTTGCCAACAAGAAAACAAACATAGTTATATGGTATCTTCCGCCCAATGCTTACAACCTCAATGGTTATTGAATGCCAATAGCGTAGGAGTATGTGGAGCGACATCAACACCTATGTGGCTGATGCAAGCGGTAGCAAAAGAAATTGAAAATATTTGTAAACAAATTTAATCTCAATATCATGAATAGAAAACAATTAATTGCTGTTATCAATAAAAAAAAGACATTCCTTTGTGTGGGTTTGGATACTGATTTGACAAAAATTCCGACTTTCTTGTTGGAAAAAGATGACCCTATTTTTGAATTTAATAAAGCCATTGTTGATGCAACATTACCTTTTGCATTGGCCTATAAACCTAATCTCGCTTTCTATGAATCCCAAGGTTGGAAGGGTTTGTTGAGTTTGGAAAAAACGGTACAATATATTCGTCAAAAAAGCAATGATGTATTCCTAATTGCTGATGCCAAACGCGGTGATATAGGCAATACCTCCACGCAATATGCCAAATCATTTTTCGGACAGGAAGACAATCGTTTGAACTACGATGCGGTAACCGTAGCCCCTTATATGGGCGAAGACAGTGTAAAACCGTTTTTGGAATTTAAAGACAATTGGGTAGTGCTTTTGGCTTTGACATCAAATAAAGGGGCAGACAATTTCCAACGTTTGCCTATTGGCAACAAACAATTGTTTGAACAAGTTTTGGAGACTTCCAAACAATGGGCAGATGAAAAACAAATGATGTATGTTGTAGGAGCCACTCAAGCCGATATGCTTTCGCAGGTTAGAAATATTGTTCCTGATAATTTTTTATTGATACCCGGTGTCGGTGCCCAAGGCGGAAGTTTAGAAGCCGTTGTCAAATATGGGTTAAACAACGATTGCGGTCTTATTGTTAATTCCTCCAGAGGAATTATCTATGCCGACAATACTAAAGATTTTGCCGACAGAGCCGCCCAAGAAGCAGAAAAAATACAAAAACAAATGGCATTATATTTATAATCTTTGCTGAAACAAATCAGATAAACAATGAAACGAATTATTTTATTTTCAGTATTTGCAAGCCTATTGGTTTTTACAGGTTGCAAAAAAGAGGTTACCGTCACGGTAAAATCCAATAAGGAATCTTGGGGAAAGGTATTGGGCGGCGGCAAATATGCCCGAGGAACAGAAGTGAAATTGCAAGCCAATCCCACGTCAAGTCTTTATCGATTTGCCAAGTGGGAAGATGGCAATACAGACAACCCTCGTATCATTACTGCCAAAAAAGATGCGACATATACGGCTGTTTTTGAATACAACTCAAGCGGAGGCGGCGGTATTATTCCCGGCGGTGGAGGCGGTACAAGTGGCAATTGTATTGATAATTTAATCAATAATATGGTAAAAGTACAAGGCGGCTCATTCTTGATGGGTTCTCCTGATAGTGACATTGAAGCTGTCAACCAAGAAAAGCCCCAACATAGAGTTACATTAAGTGATTTTTATATTTGCAAATATGAAGTTACTCAGGAGTTATGGACCGCCGTTATGGGAGAATCATCAACTGTCAGCACTAAATGGAAAGAATCTCTTGGAAAAGGTGATACTTATCCTGCCTATAATATCTCTTGGAACGATTGTGACACCTTTATTCAAAGGTTAAATGCGATGACCAATAAAAATTTCCGTCTCCCCACAGAAGCGGAATGGGAATATGCAGCAAGAGGTGGCAACCAAAGCAAGGGCTACCTTTATTCAGGTAGCGATACCATAGGCAATGTTGCATGGTATTACCCTGATCATAAGATAAATATAATTATGCAAAAACAGCCCAATGAATTAGGCTTATATGATATGAGTGGCAATATGGCGGAATGGTGTTCTGATTGGTATGATCGGCAATATTACTCAAATAGTCAAAATAGTACTAATCCACAAGGACCGGCAACAGGAACAGAACGTGTATTACGTGGGGGAAGATGGCATGATGCTGCCGCACAATGTCGTGTTGCTTATCGTTTATCTATAAGTCCTACAGTAAGGGCAGATAGTTTTGGATTCCGCTTGGCTATGTCAGCAGAATAAACCAAAATATACCGATACAAAAAAAGACTTAATGACATCTGATTAAGTCTTTTTTTTCTTTTTTTGTTTTTGTAGGCAAATTTATTTAATTTTTATGTTATCTTTGCATATTTAATATAAATTGATTTTATTTATAAAATTATTAAACATACGATATGAAAAGTACAGTATTTTGTCAAAAGCACATAGATTTAGGTGCAAAAATGGTTTCATTTGCAGGTTTCAATATGCCTGTTCAATATGAAGGTTTAATTCTTGAACACGAACATGTTCGCAAGGCTGTTGGTGTTTTTGATGTTTCTCACATGGGAGAAATTTGGGTTAGAGGTGCAAAAGCATTAGACTTTGTTCAATGGGTGTCTTCCAACGATGCTTCTGTTTTAACAGACGGAAAGGTTCAATATTGCTGTTTTCCAAACGATAAAGGCGGTATTGTTGACGACTTTTTAACATACAGAATCAAAGCCGATGAATATCTCTTGGTTGTAAACGCTGCTAATATAGATAAAGATTGGGCTTGGTTGCAAGAACAAAACAAAAACTTTGGCGTAGAATTATACAATGCTTCAGACGAAACTTCTCAATTGGCTATACAAGGACCTTTGGCATTGAAGGCTATGCAAAAACTAACCAATACGCCAATAGAAGATATGGAATATTATACCTTTAAATATTTAACCTTTGCAGGTGTTCCTAACGTATTGCTTTCCACTACAGGTTACACTGGCTCTGGCGGTTGTGAAATTTATTTCAGAAACGAAGACGCTTTCAAAATTTGGGACGCTGTTTTTGAAGCAGGAAAAGAATTCAATATCAAACCTATTGGTTTAGGTGCAAGAGATACCCTTCGTTTGGAAATGGGATTCTGTCTATATGGACATGAAATAAACGATACCACTTCTCCTATTGAAGCCGGTTTGGGTTGGATAACCAAATTTGTTGACCACAAAAACTTTATCAACAAAGCTAATTTGTTAAAACAAAAACAAGAAGGTGTTACAAGAAAAGTTATCGGTTTTGAAATGATTGACAGAGGTATTCCTCGTCAAGATTATGAAATCGTAGATGCAAATGGAAATCTTATCGGTAAAGTTTGTTCCGGTACACAAGGACCTTCTGTTCACAAAGCAATAGGAACCGCCTTGATAAAAGCGGAATTTGCAAAAACAGGAACTGAAATCTTCGTGAAAATCAGAGAAAAGGCATTAAAAGCAGTTGTTGTTAGAATGCCATTCTATAAAGGTGAATAATTTTTTTCATAGTTGAAATTATTTTTAAAGTTTTTTTATCTTTTTTAAGGGATAATCTAAAGATTATCCCTTTTTTATTAGAACAAGATTCCGCAAACCTTTCACACAAAAAAACCGTTCTAAAATTTCGTTTAGAACGGTTTTTTTTATTTTGCCAAGTCAAGGAATCCTCTCTACTTGACTAATTAGAATCAACTACTTTCTTTGACTAAAATTAGTTTACTTCTGGTTCTGCAACGACAGAAATATAAGATTTTCCGCCAGCTTTCTTTTTAAATACTACGGTACCATCAACCAAAGCAAACAAAGTATGGTCTTTGCCCATACCTACGTTAGTGCCTGGATTGTGAACTGTACCTCTTTGACGTACTATAATATTCCCAGCAATACATTTTTGTCCACCAAATATTTTGATTCCTAAACGTTTGCTTTCGGACTCTCTACCGTTCTGAGAACTACCAACTCCTTTTTTATGTGCCATCGTTATTTATTTTTCTTGTTAAACCTTAAAGAATTATCTATCCGAGTATTTCATTGATTTGCAAACAAGTCAAATATTGACGATGTCCGTTCAATGTTTGATACCCTTTTCTTCTTTTCTTCTTAAAAACCAACACTTTCTTTCCGCGTAAGTGATTTACTACGGTAGCAGATACTTTTGCTCCACCAACATTTGGTGTACCTACATTTACTTTACCGTCATTGTCTATCAACAATACGCTTTCAAAGTCCACTTTGGAACCCTCTTCAGCATTCAGGCGGTGAACAAAGATTTTTTGGTCTTTTTCAACCTTAAATTGTTGCCCTGCTATTTCTACTATTGCGTACATAATTTTATTTTATTTTTAGTTATATTTCGATTAGTTTGCAAAGATACCACTTTTTTCTTTATAAAAAACTATTCTTATGCTATTTACACCTTATTTTAATTCACAAAACTGATAATCAGTTTATTAAAATTTCAAATAGAAATCTTTTGTCAAATTTTTATATGCTTGTGTATATTCATTGTCAATAGTTCTAATTATCATACTATCAACAACTTTATTTGTTTTACCCCTTGCAAACAGCAACATAGTCCTATTGACATTTTTGTTGGGTTTTGGATAAATTCTGCATAATTTTTGACAAAAAAGCCCATTTCGGGAACAAATATTTTCAAAATTTTCAACAGAATAATCAGGTAAAATTACAGCAAATTTTCCTTTGTTTGTCAATAATTTACAAACAGAAAACACTAAATCTTCAAATGACAACGTTTGCGTATGTTTGCTTAAATTACGTTTTTCTATCGGGGATAACAAAGCATGGTCGAAAAACGGAGGATTGCTCACTATCAAATCAAATTTTTCTGTTGTTGTAGCGACAAAATCTTGTAAGGACAACCATTTAAAATCCAATTGATTGCAAAATTTTGAATGCTGAGCATTTTCTTGGGCTTCGTCAACCGAAGACCGATGAATATCTATTCCGACAATCCGACAATTGGATTTTTGGGCTAAGATCATAGCAATAACTCCACAGCCGCAACCAATATCCAATATGTTTTTGGCATGTGAAGAAATCTCTGTCCACGCTCCCAACAATACTGCATCGGTACCCACTTTTAAGGTTGAATGACTATGGTTAAGCGAAAACTGTTTAAAATTAAAATCCATTTTCTCTTGGAACAATTAAGTTATTTTCTATTTATTAGTAGAAGTCTTCGTTAATTTTTGAGACATCATCAGTATCGTGCAACCCGTTCTTTAGACCATTTTTATCCCAGGCTAAGACCATTCCTTGCTGGTTTGACATTGCGTAATCTGGTTGGGAATGCAGTTCATACTTCTTGCACAATTCTGACAGGGTCTGACGTTCCTGCATCACTTCCAAGGCAACCTTCGCCTTGAACTCTGCCGTGAATTTTCTTTTCCCTTTCATACGGCAAAATTATACTTTTTTTGGTCTAACTTGCTGTCCGAAATTTGGAGTCCATTATATTTTGTATAAAATCTGATTTGCTCATAATAATAGCTTTACCTTGTATGCCTTTGTCATCAGTGCCGAGAAAATTGCCCTGCCAATCAAAAATAGGGTTGTATAGTTCTCCACTCGGGTCCACATACTGCAGTGGCGAGAACAAGCAATAAGAATACCTATTATAGTTCAGTGGGTTTTCAGGAGTTTGGATGTACGGGTCAGGGCTTAAGAAATGTGCCAAAACAGGGTCGTACATTCTGCCGTTAAAATTGATAAGGTTAAATCTATCCAAATGTTGTTGTCCGGTAAAACCT
>CAJOFD010000060.1 GCA_905233585.1 uncultured Bacteroidales bacterium | reverse complement strand
CAAATCAACGGTAATTGTCTTCCAAGACGCAGACACATTTGTCGGTGTCCATACTTCTCGAAAACTGCTCATATCATCTGTGGTTGTGCTTACCCATACTCCTTCGTATCTATAATCATTTTTATGCATATCATACGATTTAAATGTTAGGGTAACAATATTACTTGTACTTTTTATGGCTAATTTCGGAGAAATGAGCCAGCCTTCCTGCAAAGTATCTAAACTAAACGAATGAGCCGCAACATATTTCCCTGTCGGAATGGAAACATCTACATCTGACATTGATCGCTCACCTCGTCTATCCCAATACGACAAGCGTATGCCATTGTATTTGTCCTTATCAATTTTTGTCCAACATTTCCATGAAGTGGCACCCTTTTCAAAACCCTCAAAAAATGGCAATGCACGTGCATTGTCAGCACATTTCGGTTCTACTACACACATATCTTTAATCTCTTTGCAATCGTTGATTGTATATTGTTCGGTACCGTCTTTCCATACCTTGCCCACATAATGGTCATGACCGGCATAATATACCCCGCTGTTATTGGCAACAACAGCCCGAATATTGCTGCTACCTAAACTATGGCTGTGTAAAACTGTTCCGTTTTTCCATACTTTCAACGTAGTACCTTCCCAACCGCAAACATAAATGTCACCGGCATCTATACTGATAGACCACGCTCTTGCGTTGGTGGTGGAGGAAGTAAGGGTATAGAACTCTGAAGCATTTTTCCATACCTTTGCAACCCAGTACCCGTTTTCATTACTAATACCTACACTATATACATTACCTTGATAGCAGGCAACTCCATAAACATAAGTACGGTTCGGCAAAGTGTACAATACCGAAGCACTTTTCCAAATTACTCCATGATAACTCGTATCATCATATTGCACTCCTCCTGTAATCGCCCATGTAACATCTTTTGTATCGTCATAGAGTATGGTTCCACAATAAGCATAACTGGAATGAATTTTATTACCCATTATCCGCAAAGGGGTTGGGTCATTATCTCTCCACAAAACTGCGGTTGTTACTCCATCAATCTTTTTGGTACCTGCGGCAAAAAGATTGATATTACTATGAAACAAAGCATTTATATGTGTGCCTCCATCATATATGTTACTTAAATACCTTGTTCCGTCTCCCCTTAAAATATCACCATACATATATTTATTGCCAGCGGTATCCATACAATTTTCCACCCAATAAACAGTATCCCTGAAAAACGTAACTGCATCGGATTCAGTATGCCGATTATAATAAACACCTCCCCCTTTTACCTTTGAACCATTTTTATAAAGTGTAGCAACGTGGTTACCTGTGGTAGTACTGGTAATATACCCTACCGTATAAATGTCCTGTGCCATCATGTCAGTTACAACTAACATGGAAAAAATAAAAATAAACAATTTTTTCATTTTTTTTTTAATTTTAAATTAATACTATATTGAATTGTTACAAAGATACAAATTATTTACACGTAAACAATTATATATATATATATATCAATGAGTTACATTCAATCTATTGCAAAAACAGGTACAAAAAAGGCTCTATTTTTTCAGCAGAAATGGAAGCCTTTGCAAAAAATTAGAGGGAAAAATAATAGGACAATTAAATTGTGTCCATACAAAACAAAAAAGGCTGCCATATTATGACTGTCCTACAAAATATATAAAGAAACCGTATTTTTAAATTCAACCTCTCATTTCCCAACAAAAAAAGACTCCTCCGCCCAACAGGCATTTTCTCAAGACAAGCACTAACTGTAACGTATTGTATTTTAAAATCTTATATAAAACTTTAAAATAAAAATCAATAAAAGGGATTTTCGTTTTATTTTTTTTTGTACCTTTGCAACTCTTAATGGTACCATGGCCGAGGGGCTAGGCAGAGGTCTGCAAAACCTTTTACGGCGGTTCGAATCCGTCTGGTACCTCCGGGGAATATGTTTAGAAATAAACTTAAAAAACGCAAAATGAAATGTTTTGCGTTTTTTATTTTCTATTCATGATGATAGGGTTCATTCTTCAAGATAGATGCCGCCCGATACAACTGCTCGACAAAAATAAGCCTCACCATCTGATGTGAAAATGTCATGGAAGACAGCGAAAGCATAAAATTTTTCCGAGCATACACCGCAGGCGAAAAGCCATAAGGTCCCCCTATTACAAATACCGTTTGTTTAGCATTTTGCATGTGCCGTTGCAAAAAATGCGAAAAATGAAGCGAAGTCATTGTTGTGCCGTTTTCATCCAACAAAACAACCTCATCGGTCGGTTGTATTTTTGACAAAATCAATTCGCCTTCTTTTACCTTCTGTTGCTCAAAAGTCATATTTTTTGTTTGTTTTAGGGCAGGGATTTCCATGTATTCAAAAGGAAAATAATGCGACAGTTTTTGACAATAATAATCTATTCCCGTCTTTAGATAGGCTTCACTTGTTTTGGCAACAACCAACAATTTGATTTTCATACAAAAAAATTATTGCAATCGCAGTTTTTGTCCCGGGACCAACGCACTGTCTTTGGAAAGATTATTTAATTTCCGCAAAGCATTTTGTCTAATGCCATATTGTTGGGCAATGCTTCTTATAGTTTCATCTCTTCTAACAATATGAACCGGAGTTTCCGCTTTGCCATGTTTTCTTTGCAAATAAACCCATTCCCCCGGATATGGTTCGTATTTTCTATGTGGGGCTTCGTTATATAGTTTCAGTTCTCCAACGCCCAACTGCACATCTATCGCAATATTATAATAGGTATCGTTAGCACGTGCCACAACAAAATACAAACCGTTATTTTTATAAACCGCCCGATTGGTATAAGGATATTCCACTGGTATCAAATTTTGATATATGCCCAACTCTTGATACTCTCCCTGATTTTCTTTTTGCTGTAATGATTGTGGTTTATAATGGGATTTTTGCATATTCCATTTTTTGAAAAATTCCCGTTTTTCTGCCTGTTTCTCTTGTGGCTCTTTTTGGTTTTCTTGCAGATTATTTTCTGTAACACGCAGTGTATCAATTTGATAATTTTCAATATCAAAACGTGATAGATTATAATCTTCTATCAATTTTATCAATCTTTCTGCATAAAGAGGATTAGTCGCATAACCAGCCTTTTTCAACCCATGTGCCCATGCTTTATAATCCGTAGATTCCAATTGAAACAAATCGGCATATCGATTTTTTTTCAAAAATTGACTATGGTCCTCAAAAGACTCTTGCGGGGACTTATATTTTCTAAAACATTCATTCCGTGCGTCATCATCTTTATGATAGGTTTTTCCCGACCAATCGTTATGGCATTTTATCCCAAAATGATTATTGGCATATTTAGCCAAATCGCTTTGTCCCGCCCCTGACTCCAATATGCCTTGAGCCAAAGTTATACTTGCGGGAATACCATGTTGATTCATTTTATCCACAGCAACCCTTGCATAGGTATCTATGTAATTATAAATATCGGCTTGTGTATATGATTGACCATATAACACAAGCGATATTTGCAACAATAATATAAGAATACAAAGATTTTTTTTCATACAAGAACAAATTTACCAAATCAAGGCTCTTTTTTCAGGAGCCAAATACATTTTATCTCCCTCTTGAATATCAAAGGCTTCAAAGAAAGCATTTATATGTTGCAAAGTGCCATTGACACGCCATTTGCCCAAGGAATGCACATCTTCTTTGGTTCTCTTTTTTATTTCCTCATCTCTGATATTGCTTGCCCATACATTAGCATAAGCCAGGAAAAAACGTTGTTGAGGAGTAAATCCATCTAACACATCTTTTATTTCTCCGTTGGCAATTGCTTTGGACATTGCCAAAAAAGAAACTTGCAACCCACCGTTGTCGGCAATATTTTCTCCCAAAGTAAATTTACCGTCAGCATGTATACCGGGCAATACTTCGATGGCATTAAAATGATCAACCAACACCTGAGTACGTTGGGCAAAATTTTCAGCATCTTCTTCTTTCCACCAATTTTTCAAATTTCCGTCTTTGTCATATTGGCTGCCATGGTCGTCAAATCCATGTGTCATTTCATGCCCAATTACCACACCAATCGCTCCATAATTAGCCGCATCATCGGCATTCATATCAAAAAACGGAGGTTGAAGTATTCCTGCAGGGAAACAAATTTCATTGGTTGTCGGATTATAATAAGCATTTACAGTTTGCGGAGACATCAACCACTCATCTTTATCCACAGGTTTGTTTATTTTTGACATTTGATAGGCAATTTCAAAACGATTAGAACGTATAATATTTGCATAATAACTATCATTTTCTATTTTTAATCCGGAATAGTCTCTCCATTTGTCAGGATAACCTATTTTCACATGAAATGTTTCCAACTTTTCAAGAGCAGCCACTTTTGTTTCGTCAGTCATCCATGTATTTTCTTCAATACGTGTCTTTAATGCCGATTTGAGGTTATTCACCAAATTCAACATGCGAGTTTTTGCCTCTTGCGGGAAATATTTATCAACATACATTTGACCAACTGCTTCACTTAATGTGCCATTTATCACCCCGACAACCCGTTTCCAACGCGGACGATTTTCTTCTTTGCCTGACAAGATTTTCCCATAATAATTAAAATGTATATCAACAAACTCATCACTCAAATATGGAGCCGCATTCAGAATAGACATCCACGCCAAATACGCTTTCATATCCTCCATAGAAGTTTTCACCAACAGATTATTCAAACTTTTAATATATTCAGGTTGCCCCACATTGATACTATCTATCTGAGCAAGTCCCAAAGTGGACAAGTATTTTTCAATGTCAAAATTAGAAAATATTTGTTTCAATTCAGGCAAAGCCATATAATTGAATGTTTTTTGCGGGTCTCTTCTGTCGTTTTTATCCATCGCTACTTTGGCCAAATTGTTTTCAAGAGCAAAAACAGCCTCTGCCATAGATGTTTCTTGCCCTTGTTTGCCAATCATTTGACTATAGCCAGACAAAGCAAACAATTGGGACATCAATTTTTTGTATTCCTGTCTAAGATTTTCATCTTCTTTTGTAAGATAATAATCTCTGTCCCCCATACCCATACCAGATTGCCACAACCATGCTATTGTCAAATCGCTGTTTGTCGGGTGGGCTTCACCAAAAAGTCCGAAAAAAGCCGCAATACCCGACAAGTGCATATCGCTGATTTGGGCTTCCAAATCTGTTTTGTTATTGATATTTGCAATTGTTTGCAATCTGTTTGCTATCGGTTGGGCACCTTGTTTGTTCAAGGTCAGACTATCCATACCTAAATTGTATAAATCACCAATTTTTTGTGCGATGGAATTTTGTTTGTTTTTGGCACCTGCCAATTCCAAAACCAAATCTTTGATTTGTTGCTGATTATCCTCTGCGAGTTTATCAAAACTGCCATAACGGGCATATTCGGAAGGAAGTGGATGCAATTTCATCCAACCTCCACAAGCATATTGGTAAAAATCATCTTTTGGATTGGCTGTCGTGTCTAAATTTGCACGGTTGATACCCGATTGCAACTCTTCATTTGAGTTTTTGTTATTACATCCTGTTACCATAATAAATAATAATAAACCAATTTCAATAAAACGTCTATACATTTTAATTTCTATATTTTATATTAGACAGCAAAAATAATAAGTATTTTTTTGAATACAAATAGACTACTTCCATTTTTTTTAACAATCAAATGTTTATTAATTCACATTATATCCTGTTTTTTCGGAATATTATTCATTGTATTTTGGATAATATATCCTTCAAAAAACACACAACTTATTCATGCTTATATTTTTATAAAAAATTTCACACATTTAAATTTGGCACAATATTTGAATAAAAGAAATTATAAAAAAATATTTATGTTTCAAAAAAAAGTGTTATCTTTGCCAAAAAATTGAAAGTGCCTATAAAAAATTCTATTAGTTTTTTATGTTAAACTTTTCCTATTTAAATAAATAATAGGAATCTAAAAACGGAGAAATTGTTTTGAAAAAAAGATTATTTCAACAGTGTGATGAAAAATTAGTGGAATTGTATGTGGAAGGAAATTCTCTTGCTTTTGAAGAACTTTTCAACCGCTACAAGGACAAGGTGTTTTCATATATCTTGATGATGGTCAAAGATGAAGAATTGGCCAATGATTTGTTTCAAGATACCTTTTACAAGGTTATTAATACTTTAGGTTCAGGAAGATACAAAGAAGAAGGGAAATTTAACCAATGGTTGATGAGAGTTGCCCGTAATTTGGTGATAGACTATTTTCGTCGCAACCAAAAAATATCGTATGTGGACAACAACGGTTCTTACGATATTTTTGATATTGTCTCTGAGCCTTCACATTCTATAGAACAAGTCATGATTACCAACCAAATTTATGAATCTCTTCATGAATTGGTGGAAGAACTTCCCAAAGAGCAATTAGAAGTACTTCGTATGAGATTGTACAACAATATGAGTTTTAAAGAAATTGCCCAAGCAACGGGAGTTAGCATTAACACAGCATTAGGAAGAATGCGATATGCTGTCATCAACTTACGCAAGATGGCCATAGAGCAGAATACTATATTATCCTATTAATGCCTTATTATTTTTTATTTATTAAAGAGATTTGTAGAATTGTTTCATGGAAAAAAATTCTCAATTTTCTTAAACTTATTATTACTTATCATTTCAAGTTTTTTTCGCAAGGTTTTAGACTTTATCCCCACCCCTTTTCCATTGCCATAGAGCCCACCAACAATTGCCAATTGCGATGCAAGGAATGCCCAACCGGTATGGGAACAAACACTCGGCCAAAAGGATTTCTTCAATTTGAAGATTTTCAAAAAGTAATTGATCAAAGTGCTGATTATCTGCTAAATTTAACATTCTACTTTCAAGGAGAACCTTTTTTGTATAAAGACGCATGCCGGTGCATTGCCTATGCCAAAGACAAGAAAATATTTGTAAACACCTCCACTAATGGGCAAAATATTGATGAGGATTTAGCCCGACAAATTGTAAAATCAGGCTTACACCGCCTTGTTATTTCATTAGACGGCAAAGACCAAGCAAGTTATGAACAATACAGACAAAATGGCAGTATAGACAAAGTTTTATTGTCTATTCGTAATTTAGCAACAGCCAAAAAAAAGAAACAAAGCCCCTTCCCCCAACTTGTAGTACAATGTCTGTTGTTGCGTAGCACAGAAAACGACATAAATGAAATACAAACCCTTGCAAAACAGGCCGGAGCCGATAAGGTTGTATTCAAAACTGCCCAATTTTATGATCTGAAAAACCGAAAAGAACTTTTACCATTAAACAACAAATATAGTCGCTACCGACAAAACAAAGATGGCAACTATGAGTGTAAAACGTCTCCTCAAAAGCAAAAACAATGTTGGCGTGCTTGGTCCTCGCTTGTCATAACTTGGAATATGGATGTGCTGCCTTGCTGTTTTGACAAAGACGGATTATATTGCTTTGGCAATTTAAAACAAAATACTTTGCTGAACATATTGCAAAGCAAAAAATATTTGGCTTTCCAAGACACAAAGAAAAACTTGCCCATGTGCAATAATTGTATTTAGACCTCCATTGGCGAAATAAAAAAAACGCTAAAATATTGTTTGGGTATATCATTCTTTCAAAATACAAAAATCTCTTAACTTAATAAACATAAAGTGGCGTACTAAATTATAGTACGCTACTTATGATTCTATTCCAATTATTTTCTTATTCTGCTATTCTGCCGATAGGGCGAGACGGAAGCCGAGATTGCTGCCGCGATCGCCAGGAGCGCCGTCGCTACGATGAGCTACACGGCAGAGCCTCGCATTGTTGCTCCAACTGCCACCGCGGCCCACGCGGTTAGAGCCCGTAGAAGGTCCCTTAGGATTGCTTGCTCCTGCACTCTCACTATAGTAGGTGCTGCTATACCAATCACTGCACCATTCCCATACATTACCTGT
>CAJOFD010000059.1 GCA_905233585.1 uncultured Bacteroidales bacterium | reverse complement strand
GAGAGATATGTTTGAGATAAACGTTCAGGGAGAGGGCGTAGAGATAGAGCAAATGAGTTTGTACAATATGTTGGGCAGTTGTATCAAGCGTCAGGTAGTAAACAACCGGACAGCAGCAATGGGTTTGGAAACCTTGTCCTCGGGTGTTTACAATCTGCTGATAAAATTATCAAATGGTAAATTGTACAACAAGAAAGTTGTTGTAACGAAATAAAGAAGCAATCTTTTTGTTTTTGGGAAAGTCTTATGCCCATAAGATTCCTTCCCACTCTGGTATAGCCGCCCGTTATGGCTGCTATGCTTTTTTAGTTTTATGAAAAAAATGAAACTTATCAAAACGCCCGTGTAAATTGATAAATAATTTTGTCTGGAGTGATATTTTTCTTTATCATGTTAGGTTTTGGAATAAATCTACCTTTTTGAATACCATCGATTCTTGGGGTAATTTATTGGGATTAGCGGTGTTTACAACATTTCTTTTTTGGGTAATGGTAATGCATAGCATACATATTATTGGTTCAACTCCAGCAAGTATTATTGGAGCCTTGGAACCTCTTACAAACTTGGGCGTTTCCATTGATTATATAAAAAAAGGGAAAAATCAATTTCATAGTTTTTTATGATAAACAAGCAGGGCTTTTTTAAGCCCTGCTGTTTGTTTTATATTTTTGTTTCACTCCATTATATTTCAACAAGATGTTCTTGTCCGTCATCAACAAGGGTTAATGTCATAGGAGATTGTATTATATCATTGTTACGAGTGTATTTTATAATATAAATTGTAGAATGATAGCGATAGCGAATAGTAAAGTTTGACCATTCGGTAGGCACACGAGGTTCAATCGTAAGAGTATCTCCATGTTTATGGAATCCTAGAATGTTTTCAATGCCGGTTTTGTAAGCCCAAGAAGCAGATCCAGTGTACCATGTCCACCCGCCGCGTCCCGGATGTTGGCGGTTGCTGTAAATATCTGCGGCAATACAATAAGGTTCAACTTTGTATTTAAGAACATCTGCCAGTGTTTGTGTACGATGTATCGGGTTGATAAGCGAATAGAGAAAATATGCCATATCGTTCCGACCTTCTTTAAGTTGTGCCATAATATACCACATGGCTCCATGCGTATATTGTCCGCCATTTTCGCGAACTCCTTCCGGATAGTTCATAATGTAACCGGGTGAAGGTTGAGAATATTGGAATGCAGGGGTGAGCAATTGAATAATTTCGTGTTCACGGTTTACTAAACGGGCATCTGTTTCGTTCATTACGCTTTCTTTTTGCTCTGGAGTGGCAACATCGGTGAGGATACTCCATGCTTGGGAGATAAGGTCTATTTGACATTCCGTATTGTTTCTGCTGCCCATGGGGTCGCCGTTGTCAAAGTAAGCACGAAGGAACCAAGCCCCATCCCAAGCATTGTCTTGTATGGATTTAACAAGATTTCTGCGGAAGAGAGCCAATTCCTCACAATAGGAGAGGTCTGCATCGGGCATAATCTGTGTTAATTTTTCCATTTTGGGTAATAAATCAGCGAGGAAGAATGCCACCCAAACGCTTTCACCTTTGCCTTCAACACCTACGCGACTCATACCATCATTCCAATCTCCACAACCCATTATAGGCAGACCATGTTTGCCTATGCGGCTCATGGAACGATTGATGGCTCTACGGAGATGTTCATATAAACTTGCATATTCATATTGCAAATCAACAACAAATTGGGCATGATTATCCCGTTCTGGCAAAGTATATCTCATGCCACGTTCTGCTTCGCCTGCTGCCAACCTATCAGCATGACAGAATGGTATTTGTTCGGTAAGAATAGATGTATCGTTGGTAACGGTAATGTATTGATAGGTAACAAAAACAAGCCATAGATAATCATCGCTGAATGTTGTTCTGGCTCCGATGTGCATACTTTCGTGCCACCAATGCAATACATCTCCTTCTGCAAATTGATGGGCGGCATGGTCAAGTATTTGTTTGCGAGCATAATCAGGATTACTATACAAAACACTCATTACATCTTGCAATTGGTCTCGGAATCCTGTTGCTCCTCCTACTTGATAGAATCCGGCACGGGCAAAAAGTCGGGAAGAATAAACCTGATACAAATACCATCTGTTAAGCATATAATTCAATGATTTGTCTGGCGTATCTACTTGTAATACAGATAATTTTTCGTCCCAAAAACGAATCACTTTCTTATATTCATCTTCAATTGCCGGTATTGTAAATGATTTGAATTGTTGTTCGCGATAATCATTGGAAACAGCAAGTACAAAGGCAATTTCTTTTTGGGACAATGCATCAATGTTAAGCATGAAGCCAATGCTTTTTCTATTTGGAGAATCCAAAGATACGTTTGTAATAGGTTCACTCGCTGTGAGTTGTAACTGTGTGTTACGATATATTTCATGATAAACATTTCGAACTAACAGGCTATTGGCTTCTTCATTCCATTCGGAATAGAGGTAACGAGCTGTTTGTTCCTCGCTTGTTCCCAAAACAAGTTTGTAAACCATATCAAGTTGCAAATCAATAGCTTGATTGGTTTTATTTTCGATACGTATCTGATAGTATTTTTCTGGTTTTTCGGCAGAAACAAAGACACGTGCACTTACTTTAAAATCATTATATTGAGCATCAAAGGCAGAAAAACCTTGTCCATGTCGTGCTGTTGCAGGGACAAACTGTTCTTTGTTTATGAGCAACATTTCGGAAGCACTGTCGCGAACAATATCGTTGCTCCAACTTGTTAATTTGAATTGTTGGGCATTGTTGGCAAAGGTAAATCCTGACATTGTCGAACTGATGACACAGCCAAAATGTTGGTTGGCAATTACATTTACCCATGGCATAGGAGTATTGGTATTGGTAACCACATAGTCGCGGCCATCGTTGTCAAAACCGCCATATTGATTGTAGAAATCAAGGTTGCTCCATACGCGGAATTGGGTACTGGTTTTCATCACAGGATATTCTACTTTGTCTTGATAATGCTGATTTACCACTTCAAGGTCTTGTAATTGTTGTTCTATACGCGATTTGTCGTTAAAGTCTATGCGTGCCACCATTCTCAAAAGTGTACGTTCGTCTTCAGTTATTTCGTTGCCGTTCAAAATGAAAACACGTCCATTTTGTTCATGTGAAGCCCAAAGCCGTTCGGTATCGGCCATGTTGCGAATGAAATGAGTAAGTCCTTCTCTGTCTTTTTCTGGTACATCATTGATGAAAACAAGGTCAAGCAGCATACCATTTACTTTGTAATATTCAAAGGCACGGAGCATTTCCTTGGCAAAACCGGATCGTTCAATGTCGTCTATTTCCATCAAAACGATAGCATTGTCTCCGCTTATACCGAATCTCCACAAGCCACTTTGCGACAATTTATTGTTAGCCAACAAATCTTGACGATGATTACCAAGAACAGCCGTTTGCAGAATATATTTTGAAATATTGTTGTAAAGTCTCATTTGCGAGCCTTTCAATAGCGACATATTGGTACGCATATTATTGAATACAGATACTTTGTCAAAAGCGTGTTCAATATCTGTTGGCGAATTGTGTTGTTCTATCAGTTGAAGCAATTGGTCGCGTGATTTTGCAAATCCTGTTATCATAAATATGCTAACTTGTTTGGATACAGGTACATTTATCCTCGTTCGCATACTCATAATCGGGTCAAGGGTTGTTCCAACGGTATTGCTAAGTGTACGATGGCTTTCTATTATTTGAGCGTGTTGCAAACTTCCGCCACGTCCGATAAATTTTAGTCGTGAAGTTTCATATTCAGGGGAAGTAAGCAGGTTGTCATCGCCGTCTGCCCATAGTTTGTGTACTACAAAGTGATGGCTGTCTTGTGTGTTTTGAGCCGGTTTTCTAAAGATAAGCGCTCCATGTTCACTATCGTATTCGCTGAAAATTTTCATGCTGTTAAACACACGATGACTCTCATCTTCTCCATGTGTGGCAATTACCACTTCTGCATAACTTGTTATTTCAAGTTCAACATCTTCATCGCTATTGTTTGTAAATGTAAATCTTCTTATTTCAGCAAAATAGTCTTTAAGTACGGTAATTTCCGTTTTTGTTTCGATATGGTCGTCCATACGCGAAAAACGAATCATATCGCTTGCAAAACTTACCCGATAATTGTTGGGCATTATATCCAATGGAGCATAGGTATTGCACCACAATCTATCATTTTTCAGATTGCGGATATATAGATAGGTGCCATAATGGTCAGCACTTATTTTTCGGTATCGATTGATGAGTATATTGCGATAACGGGAAAAACCGCTACCTCTATCATTCAAAAGAACAGTGTATTGTCCATTGCTAACGCCACCTATTTCAGGTACATTGGCAATGCCGTCAAAATCGCGGGCATCGCTTTCTATTTGAACTTTGGAATATTGATAACGTTTGTATTGAGTAACTTTCAGGTCTATATATGGTTTTACCTGAGCCTTTTCTTTCAGCAAGGTTTCCATAGATAGCATGGTTGGTTCATGCATAAAATAGTTTTGCAAACAATGGTTGGTAAGATAGTTTGTCAAAGAGGCAAGAATCATTCCTTGATGGTGGGCATAGTGGGCTCTGACTGGTGTATGGTCTTCCTCGTCATAAGATTCAAAGAACCCAAAGTTTTCCTCAACATCTGCTTTGTCGTTAGAAGTTATTGCATACATATTCAAAGCCTTGAAACTTTGCATATTTTCATATACCGCCCTATCGTCAACACCGATAGCCATCAACGAACTGTAAGGGGAAACAACAATACGGTCCGGTGTTGTGTTTTGGAATTTGAGATAAGGAACACCAAATGCGTGATATTTGTAATTTTGAGCATCATCCAATTCGTTATAGGCTGTTTCGGATATGCCCCATGGTATATTGTTGCTGATATGAATGTGATTGCGTTTGGCAGTCTTTTTCACATTGCGTATAAATGCCTGTTGTGCCCGTATGGCAAAACTATAGGTTTCGTCCATGAGCGTATGCTTGTAAGTGGGCAAAAAGATAAGTGGCATAAAATATTCAAACAATGTACCATACCACGATGCCACACCTTTGTAGCCTTTATATTGAACCAATGTTTTGTCAAGACAAAACCAATGTTTGTATGGAGCATCGCCTTGTGCAATTGTCAAGAAACTTGTCAAACGTGCTTCTGAAGCAAAATTGTTGTAATGATATGGAAGCAAACAATTGGCTCCATGGTCATAGCCTATGCTAAAAACATCAAGTTCAGGATTGTACAATTTGGAAAAATCCGTTTGGTCTATCAATCGTTGCACTTTTGCCATCAATGCTTGTGAACTTGTGGAAATGTCTGTTTGATCAGTTTTTGCCAATAAATATCCTTTCAGTACATACAAACAAGCGACAAAATTGCCACTATCGCAAGTGGAAATGAAAAAATTAGGCAAGGCTTTCAAGTTGTTGATATTATACCAATTGAAAAGATGTCCGTTCCATTTTTCTAATTTGAAAACCGTATCTATAATATGAGAAAGGCGATTGAGGGCTTCTCTATCGGTAATAAAACCGAGTTCGGCAGCACTGACAACAGCAACAAGAGAATAACCGATATTGGTTGGAGATGTTTTGTAATCGGCTTTTTGTTCCCGATTGAGTTGATAATTGTCAGGTATTAGCCAATTGGTTTTTTCTGTGATAAGCGTATCAAAGAAATGCCAAGTGTCTTGTGCCACCTGATGCACTTCTGCTGTTTCTTTTTCTGTGAGCGTACGTTTGTCTTGTGGAAATTTCTTTCCTAACCAATACATCAAAAATGGAGCCCCCAGCCAAGCAAAAGCACAAAAGCCTGTGGCAAACCATGTTATAATTGAAGCCTGACCTATATAAGCCAAACCAATAAGTATAAAGGAACAAACATAATTAAACCAGAATTTGCCAATATAGTCTCCCAATGTACCTTTGGTGGATTTAGCAGCCTCATCGCTTGTAATCCAATTGAGCAGGTTTTTATGACTAAACCACATACGATAACATGCACGTACTATTGCATCGGTGTACATAAGGGCTTCTTTGGGCAATAAGGCAAATTGAACAAGAGAACGATAAATTATCACTTTAAATCCACGCATCAACCGAGCATAGTAGTGGTAACGTCTGCCAAAATTGGGCAACTTGGTGAGTTGTCCAACAATAAAAAACACAATAGGACTTGCTACAACAAGCAAAGCAACAAGCACATACCATGCAGGCGATATGGTTGATTGTGAATCAGACACGTTGATTGCAAAGCCTAATAAAAGCATTACCATGACGCTTAGGCTTAAAACAGAACGTCGCAGATTGTCGAATATTTTCCATCGGCCAATGGTATTGACTTGGTTTTTAACTTTTTCGCCTTTCCCATTACGAACTTTGTTTTTTAGCCAAGCAATAATTTGCCAATCGCCGCGTGTCCAACGGTGATGTCTTTTTGCATCGTCAATATAGTTGGAAGGATTGTCATCAAAAAGTTCTAAATCGTTGATAAGTCCGCATCGAATATGACACCCTTCTATAAGGTCATGGCTAAGGATAAGATTTTCAGGAAATAGTCCATTGAGTACTTGCTGAAAAACTTTCAAATCGTAAATGCCTTTTCCGCAGAAAGACCCTTCGTTAAAAATATCTTGATAGAGTTCAAAGTTAGCAGTTGTATAAACGTCCAAACCTCCCAAGCCTGCAAAAAGTTGGGCATAATGGCTTTTGTTGGTAACTTCAACATCAACATTCACACGAGGTTGCATAATACCATAACCTCGTTCGACTCTCCGCCCGTCAGGACTAAGTTGTGCCCTATTAAGCGGATGAGCCATGGCACCAATCAATTTTTGGGCAGAATATAATACCAATTCAGTGTCTGTATCAAGGGTGATGACAAACTGAATGTTTGGCACTGTACCTTCTTTCCATTGAGAAATGGTTTCGCAGCGGAAACGTTTTTTCTTTTTTTCATCAGATGTATTACCGAGTAATAAATCGTTGAAATGCAATATAGCTCCACGTTTGCGTTCATATCCCAAATAGGTTTGTTCGCTTTCGCTCCATGCCCGATTGCGATAGACAAAATTGAAAATTGGTACTCCATATTTTTCGTTCAGTTCATGTACTTTGGCAAGTCCGGCTTCTACAACTTCGTTGTCCCATGGGGCATCGGCTTCTGTGTAGGCCGCAGCATCGCCAATGAGCGTATAGTAAAGATTTTGTCTTTGCGTATTGCTTTGTAAAGAAACATCCAAATGGTGTCCGTCCCGATTGAGGTTACTAAGATAATAAACCTCAAGTTGTTCCAATAATTCTATTGTTTTTTGCTTGTTTTTTAATATGGTGGGCATAATGACCATGGTAGCATACTCGTCAGGAATGATACCATCTTTGAATTTCAGTTTAAAAGTACCTATGGGTTTGTGAATGCGATAGAGAAATCGATTGAAAACATCTATGACAATTTGGCTCATCGGTACGAGCAAACATATAGCCAATAATATGTTTATCCAGCTAAATCCATTAATGGCAGGCAAAGCAAAAATCAAGGCCAATGCAATTGAAGCAAGTACAACAATGTTTACATACCAATATGCACGGGCATTCCAACGTTTGGGAGGAAACAGATACCAGCCCACGTGCTGATTGTTTTCATCGCTTTTTTTTACCAATTCACTCACGTAGTCGTATTCTTTCATTTGTTTTTTCCGACTTTCTCTCACTATTTTTGCACGATAGTCGTCTTTGGTTTTGTCGTGCATTTGATCGTACATACCGGCACGTTCACCTTTTAACAATCGTTCGGAGAAACTAATCGCATTTATCAATTCTGCCATGGGGAGTTTGGTCATTTTCTTAAGCGAATTGAAAATGTTCATCATTTTGAGATTTTGCTGAGCCACAGCATTGAATCGCTCAGTGTCAATCATATCCTTATCGGTAGGAGAATAGTGTATGGCATTGGTTGCTTTTAGTTCTGTGCATAGGTCTGCCAATTCGGCTATGAGGATAGTTTTGATAAGTGGTAGTAGTGCATATACTTCAATATAAGAAAGATAATACTTGTGTGTAACTTGCATCTGTGACAAATACCGAAACAAAAGCGATTTGTCGATTTGATAATGGTATTTTTTGATGAAACCTCTCAATAATTGCGACATATCATTGAGATTTTTTTTGTCTATCTGCCGAAAGTTTTTACTTAAAATATCTACTTTCAGAATTTTTTCTTGTTCGGAAATCATATAATAATTGTCCAGCACCCATTCGTTTGTGCTACCAACCAAGCGTTGTGATTTGGTTTCTTCCACCAATAACATATAATAGTCGGTAATGATGGCAATATTCTTCTTAAAAGATTTATATGTTTTATTCATCGAATTTAAAAGTAAAATAAATTACAAAGATACGATTTTATTTTAAATATCCTCAACAAAAACAAAAGTTATTCACAATATATTTTCAAAAAATTTTTTTCATTTCCAGTGTCAGTAGAGTGAAATCATCCTTACAAGGCAAAGATATTAAAAAAACAAATTTCTTACACCAATTTTTCGGGCTGATTTTTTCAACATTTCCATCTTTTTTTGAAAAAAATGCACCTCAAAATTGCATTTTATAATTTTTTTGTATATTTGCGGAAATATTTCTTGCTGAAAATTAGCAGGAAACAAGTATTGTGAAAATGGCAGCAACTTTATAT
>CAJOFD010000058.1 GCA_905233585.1 uncultured Bacteroidales bacterium | reverse complement strand
GAAAAAAACTTTTGTTGTGGTTTGGATAGTTCTAATGCAGCCTCTGCTGTCAAAAACTACAATGAAAGGAAAAATTAGTAAAATTTAGAGGTTGCCTAATTGTATTATGAAAATATTGGATTGGCTACGCAGAGTGTATGCAGGGGAGACAAAAGAAACCCAAGATGAGAATTCAAGGGTAGGAATTACCCATGAAGACACGTCTGGAGAAACCGAAAGGGCAACATATTATACTCCTAAGAAGTCCGATTGGATAAGCGAAATGGAAAAACGTAAAAGAAAGCCAGTGAAAAAGGAAGAAAGATCAAGCCTTCAGGAGACAAATAGAGAGTTTGCAAAAAAGTATTTGGCAACGAGCGAGTGGGAAAGGAATAAAATGGCCGGGGAGGATAATCCCCGCACTCCAGAAGAAGAAAAAGCCTACTGGGAGGAAAAGGAACGCAGAAAAAAAGAGCATTATATACTATTAAAAGCATCGCCTGACAAGCACCGTCATTGTGTGGGCTTTGACTTACCTACAGCTGAGGATGCTTATGAACATTTTCATGGGTTACTGGAGGAAATATGGGACTATGGCGATGAGTGTAATGGTCATTATCTACATACGTGGGATGATGGAGGACGGAAACTTTGCCTATGCCATGATTGTTATGGATTTGTACTGGTGCAAAAAAGTGAGCACCATGGTCCAAAGAGCGATGACTACTATACTGATTATTTTCCTGTTGATACGATTCAAGAAGCGGAGCAATTGAATGAACTTTATGGGGGCTTTGATATAGAAACGAAATGGAATGGAAAAAAAGTCTTTGTTTCCAATGGGCACGTCTCTCCAAATTACAGATAGTTTAAGTCCCGCATCGCTGATGATACTGCATCTGTTTGTGGAAGAGTAGGTCTTTGCCTATTTTTTTATGCTAAAATCAACATTTTTGTACCATCAAATTTTTTCCACTTATTGTATTGACAATAACTGATAGACCATCCTATAACAGTGAAAAAAGAATAATAAAATTGATTTAATTTAAATTTATAAATCTTCTCCGTTGGCTTCATTTTTTAAGTTAGCATAAAACATTACTATTTTATATGTTTCTTCAGTGTCTCCTTTACAAATCGAGAACCAAACTTGTTTAAAATAACCTTCTACTCTTTCTTCATCCAATGCTTCTGCTTCTTCTAATGTTAATAATCTCTTTTTAGATTTCAACAAATTTGCAATAGTTGCATTATCGGTTTGAAAAAAATTAGCTGTATAACTTTTATTTAATATAGACATGTTATACGAAATGTTATCAGATTCGTTAATTTCTTGACCATCTCCTAAATAATAGTATTTTTCAGACTTTTCGAATTGACGACATAATTTATTGAATCTACGTTTAATTTGAGATTCATTTCTTGATATTTTATCAAGAATCATGATATGAGAAACTTTACGTTTTTCTGTAAAAATGGATATTAATACTTCTTCTCCATTAAATTCACCTTCTAACCAATCCCAAGAGTAATTATAAGTAAATCCTTTTTGTTTTAGTTTTTGAATCATTTTTGATTTTGTTCCATCTATAGGAATTCCAAGGAATTTTGTAACATCGTTTTGTGCGATAGCTACTATTGAAAAAAGCAAAGTGATTGTAATGATGATAAACTTTTTCATACTTAATTATTTTTTCTCCACTAGTACCTTATGGAAAAATTACAAAAGAAGCGTGGCACTGATATACCACTTCTTTTTGTTGAGGTCGTGAGAATTACCTTTGAGGAAGAAATTGCAGTCAGTCCACGCGTATGCGCGAACCCTTACACTCTCCTGCCTCTGTTTGAAATTTCTCACGTTTCAACAAACAAGACGAGCATAACGCTTCGTGATTTCACTATGAAATCCAAGTGCAAAATTATAAAAAAAAATATGAAATGTATGGAGAAATGCAGAAAATATTTAGCAGAACAAACTTTTATTGCTTAAAAAATAATGTAGTATAAAAATTATAAGGAATGAATTTTATTGGTGTCTTTCGGTTATTTTATCATACAGCAATAAAAAAAATGGTATTTTTGCTGAATTATATTCACTGATGAATCGGAAAAAGGACATATACAAAGTAACCATTTGGGGAAGTATCGTCAATTTGATATTGGTGATATGCAAGTTTTTAGCTGGTATTGTGGGAAATAGTGCGGCTATGATAGCCGATGCCGTGCATTCCGTATCGGATTTTGCAACCGACATGGTCGTATTGATGTTTGTCCGTATCAGCCACAAGCCCAAGGACAAAACCCACGACTACGGACATGGAAAATATGAAACTCTGGCTACCATATTGATAGGCGTAGCTCTACTTGCAGTATCCATAGGCATTATTGTGGAAGGGGCTGAAAAGATTTATTTTTGGACACAGGGCGGTGTATTGGCACGTCCGGGCGGCATCGCATTTTGGATGGCTGTTATTTCCATATTGTTGAAAGAAATTATTTATCAATATACCCATCATAAGGCAAAACAACTTGATTCTAACGCCTTGGAAGCCAATGCATGGCATCACCGCAGTGATGCTTTTTCCTCCATAGGTACTGCCGTAGGCATAGGTGGCGCCCTTATCGGGGGAGAACGTTGGGTGGTATTAGATCCTATCGCTTCTTTGGTGGTTGGTGCCCTCATTGTCAATGTGGCGGTTCATTTGCTCAAAAACGGAGTGGGGGAACTAATGGAGCAATCCTTGCCGGAGGAAGTAGAAAATGAAATTTTGACAATGGTCAATTCCGTATCAGGAGTGTTTGAGCCTCATGACCTTCGTACCCGTTGTATCGGCAATCATTATGCTATTGAGATGCATATATTGATGAACGGCGATATGTCGTTGAAAGAGGCGCATGACAAAGCTTCGGAGATAGAACAATTGCTGAAAAACCGTTACGGACAGGCAACCCATGTGGCTGTTCATGTAGAGCCTTTGGAAGAAACAGAGTAAAAGAAGAAATATTTAATTTGCAATATGTTACAAAAAGGAATGAAAGCCCCTTATTTTGAAGGTAAGGATGAAAATGGAAATATAGTGAAACTCAGTGATTTTGCAGGCAAAAAACTGGTGTTGTATTTTTATCCCAAAGACAGCACGCCGGGATGTACTGCTGAAGCATGCGATTTGCGTGATAATTATGAGCGTTTTCTCGCTTTGGGATATCAGGTGCTGGGTGTGAGCAGGGACAGCGCCGCCTCTCATCAGCGGTTTATAGAAAAATATAAGCTGCCCTTCCATTTGATAGCCGATACCGACCTCACTATTTTAAAAGCTTATCAGGCATGGGGCGAGAAAAAAATGTACGGAAAGACAAGCGAGGGTACTTTACGTACCACTTATATTATTGATGAAGAAGGTGTTATTATTGATGCCATCAGCAAAGTGGACACCAAAAACCATAGTGCACAAATTTTGTAAAGGCCGTTTTGTTTGATGGAACATTTGCGTAAGGTTCGGCTTGCCAAAGAGGAAGATATTCCTTTTATCATGCCTGTTTTTCAAGAGGCGAGAGAAAAATGCAGGCCTCGGGAAACCGGCGGCAATGGACAGGAGGGTATCCTTCCGAAGCAAAAGTGCTGGAAGATATCCGTCAAAACGGAGCTTTTGTGGTGGAAGAAAAGGAAAGCATAGTCGCTTATTTTGCTTTTTTGCCCTCACCACAGCCCACATACGGAAAAATAGTGGGAGGAAAATGGTTGGAGTATCATTCTTCGTATTATGTCATTCACAGAATAGCCGCCAGACATGGCGTACACGGAATTTTCAGCCTGATGTTGGAATATGCTTTTTCTCGGGATGCCAATATCCGAATCGATACGCACAGGGATAATGTCATCATGCAGCATTTGCTGCAAAAACACGGATTTTCGTATTGCGGCGTCATCTATCTGCTTTCCGGCGATGAAAGATTGGCATATCAGAAAATAATAAAGTAAAACCTAAGTGTAATACAAACAACAATGGATTTCCATATCTTCGGCCGACCCGACAAACCCGCACTCCTGCTTTTGCCGGGCTTGGGGGTGTCGCACGAAATATTTCTGCCTTTGGCAGAACTGTTGAAAGAGGATTTTTATATCATCACTGCCGATATTGACGGATTTTTAACAGGGAAGACCTCCCGTTTTACTTCCATAGACAATTTGGCGGAACAGAGCATACAATACGTACAAAAGCATTCGGGAGGGCATTTGGATGTGGCTTACGGGCTTTCTCTAGGAGGCAAAATACTTTCAAGAATATTGGAGAGGAATGAAATTGTTGTGAATCATGCCATTATGGATGCGGCGCCCTTGCTGCCGCTGCCCCGGTGGTTGATGGAACCGCTGCGATACTATCAGGCGTTCAACGTGTGGACCTGCTACCATTGGACAGGCTTCTGGCGGCTGATGTTCCGTTCCCATTATTTCAATGTGCTGTTGGATGAGGTGAAGAAAGTATATCCTTCCGGTTGCAGCCGTGCCGTTTCGGAGGGTTATAAATCTGTTTATACCAACAAGTTGGAGTCCATTCAAGGACCGGACATTCACTATTGGTACGGCACCAAGGAGGCATTTGTTGCCAAACCGCAAGCAAAACACCTGCTTACTCTTTGTAAGGATGCCCATGTGGAAGTGTTCCCGAATATGAACCACGGACAATTGCTGACAGACCACCCCGAAGCAGTGGCAGAAAGAATATTAGAAATATCAAAAGGGTGAATCATTCTCGAAAAGATGTGTCTATAGATACAATGTGCACATCGTATCTAACAATAAATTTCAAAATGTCCATCATGTTTTGATAGGGAAAACATCTAATCTATGGTTAAATAGAAAGGTATTGGTAGAATAATATTATACTAACAGAATTATTTATCCATTATTTCAACAACGGGGACTGTTTTTTCAATATCCATTTTAGATGTATATCGGTAAAGCCCAATTTGTCGAGCACATTTTTCGTTAGGTACCTCTATAATTTGTTCATCATAATAAGGCTTATGATCTTTGTTATATAGTAATACCGTGATTCCTGTATATATGGAATGTCCATCTCCTTTCCCGTGAGCAAGAGCAGAACCATCTCCCAAAGCTTGAAAAACCTCAAAACTATTTTCATCTATAATGTCATCAGGTTCTTCAAAAAAAGTTATTCCGTTAATCATTTGATATCCAGGATCATTTTTTACATTATAGATTGCAATTAATAGAAACATGACAATACCCGTTAAAACAATTCCAGATATTAAACCTAAGAGATATACCCATATTTTTTTCATCACTTGTTTATTTTTGGTTTACAAGAACGAGCATAACGCTTCGTGATTTCACCATGAAATCCAAGTGCAAAAGTACAAAAAATATGGAATGTATGGAGAAATGCAGAAAAATATTTTTTGCAAAAAAGAAGTCCAAACAAAATAGATTCCCTTTTAGGGTAAATGAAATATTATTGATTTTTATTCGTTTATATGTTGTTTATTTATAAATCATCAATTATTAGCTATATTGGATAGTGTTAAGGAAAACGAATCATTAATTTCCATAAAAGATGTGGCTGAACAATTAGGTGTATCTGTTTCAACTATAAACAATTGGATACATGAAGGCTTGTTGCGGTCGCCTTCAAAAGGATACATATTATATACAAGTTTTAAAAATTTTGTATCCGATTCAATAGGTGTTACCAAACTTACGACGAGAGCCAACAAACAAGGCAAAGACACTCACGACCATAATGCATTATCAAAACATATTGTTGATTTGATTCAAAACCAACAATATGGACAAACAATAGCAAATGACTATGCGTATTCTCTATCAGAATCGTATCGCAACAAAGAGGGAATTTATTATACACCACAACATATTGTTGATGATATGTTTCATAGTATAGAGGGAGATGTTTCAAATAAAACATTTTTGGAACCTTGTTGCGGGGGCGGAAATTTTGTTATTGCCGCATTAAAAAGAGGTTTTAAAATAGAAAATATATACGCTTGTGATATAGATACAAATGCGGTTGCTATTACAAAACACAGAATAAAAGAATTGACAGGTAAAGAATGCAAGCATATCGTTTGTGGTGATTTTCTGTCTATAAGTCAAAAAATTTCACATAAATTTGATTATATATTTACGAATCCGCCTTGGGGAAAAAAGTTGCCGAAAAAAGATAAAAACAAATGGTCGAAAATATATCATACAGGCAATAGTGCGGATACATGTTCTTTGTTTTTGTCTGCCTCTTTGTATATGTTGAAAAAAAACGGTATTTTGGGTTTTTTGTTGCCGGAATCGTTTTATTTTGTTGCATCATTTGAGGATATACGGCGGAAGGTATTAAACTACAATATTATAAAAATGACAAATTATGGAAAATTCGGGAATTTATTGACAAAATCCCATTCTTTAATCTTGTCAAATGCAGCCCTTAGTGGTAAAATTGAGTGTGAAAGTGAAACACAAAAATATTATCGTAATCAATTGGATTTTCATGTTTTGCCAAAGCATATTTTTAATTTTACAACAAACGATGAAGATAATAGTGTAATATCATATTTGTATTCCCTACCACACCATAAGTTGCTAAACAATGCCCAATGGGCATTGGGTATAGTTACAGGAAATAATAAACATATTCTAAAAACAGAAAAAGAAGAAAATTGTGTTCCTATATATAGGGGGCAAGATATTACCTCAAAGGGGATTTCAATTCCTAAATATTGTATTGACAAAGATTTATCGCGATGTCAACAAGTGGCTCCTGTTCATTTTTATTTTGCAAAAGAAAAGGTTGTTTATCGTTTTATTTCCAATCGTATAATATGTTGTTGTGATAGGCAGCAATCCTTAATTCTTAATAGTGCGAATTTGTTTATAGTAAATGAAAATTTTCTTTTAACAAACCAACAAGTTGCGGATATGTTGAATAGTGATTTGATGTCTTGGTTGTTCCAGCATATTTTCAATACCTATAAAATCTTGCGGAGCGATTTGGAACAATTACCATTGTTTCATAAGTATTATGAACATTATGCTGTTTTTAATGAAGCAAATTTTTTAATTTATTTGAATTTGGAAAAAAATAATGGAACTTATAGAGTGCGGAGATAAAACTGAAACGAAAAGTACAATAAAAATGACAAAAATTATTGAATTTTGCTTATCTTTGCAACTTTGAGTTGAATAAAATAATAATCCAAAGTGGATAAAACAAAAGAACTGGAAACCAAGTCTATAGGACATTTATTGTGGCAGTATGCTTTGCCTGCAGTTATTACGCAGGTAGTGGCTTCCATATATAACATTGTGGACAGAGTTTTTTTAGGACAATATGTTAGTGCGTTGGCTATAGCCGGGCTTGCCATTACCTTGCCTGTCATGAATATTATACATGCTTTTGGTTCATTGGTGGGAGTGGGTGCTTCCTCTCGAATGAGTATAGTTTTGGGACGCAAAGATGTTCGGTGGGCGGAAAACATATTGGGAAATAGTATGCTGTTGACTTTTTTCTTTGGTGTATTGTTTGTCTGTGGAGGATATGTCTTTATGGATAATATCCTTAATCTTTTTGGAGCTTCAGTAGAAACAATAGGCTATGCACGTGAGTATATGCAGATTGTTTTACCAGGTATGTTTTTTACAACTATGACTTTCAATCTGACGGGTTTAATGCGGGCGAGTGGCTATCCTGCCAAAAGTATGTGGATAATGGCGGGAGGAGCGATATTGAATATATTTCTCGATGCACTTTTTATAGTTGTGTTAGGTTGGGGGATAGCAGGGGCAGCATGGGCTACAACTATTTCCATGTTTGTCATGTCCATAGTTGCTATAGTACATTTTGTTTCGCCACAGTCGTTCATACGTTTCAGACGGCATTCTTGGAAACCGAAACTTTATATATTTCGCAATGTATTATTAATAGGTCTTAGCCCTTTTCTAATGAATTTTGCTGCTTCGTTTGTTGTTGCTTTGCTCAACAAGCAGTTGCTTAAATATGGAAATATGCTTGATGTGAATAACGGAGGCGACCTTGCTGTAGGTGCCTACGGACTTGTTAATACGTATTGTTCTTTTTTAGTGATGTTCATATTGGGTATGTGCCAAGGCATGCAGCCTATTGCTGGTTATAATTACGGAGCACGGAAAAATCATCGTTTGCGGGAAGTGTTTGTCCTGACTATGAAATGGACGATAGCCGTTGGTACGTTGGGGGCAGTGTTGGCCTTGACTATTCCCCATATTATTCTGAGAGCCTTTACCCTTGATGAGGTTTTGATAGATATTGCTGCTTCTTCTATGATTTATCTCAATGTCATGATGCCTTTGATTGCCTTTACGATTACCAATTCGCAGTTTTTCCAGAGTATAGACAAACCATGGATAGCGATTGTTACGAGCCTTTCGCGCCAGGTGCTTTTTCTCATTCCGCTAATGTTTCTCATTCCTATGTTGTTTGTCCGCTTGGGTGGTAATGGTTTGACAGGAGTGTGGGTAACGTGTACAATATGTGATGTATTGGGAACAGTACTCGCTGCATTGCTATTGATTTCCCAACGTAAAGTTTTCCGTGCCGATTATATTCCTCCGGAACGCCGACCCCATAAAGAAGCGGGACCGAAGCCAGAGGAGATGTGATAATTGATATTCCCCAACTTGTCTTTACATTAGAGAAAGAGTATTTGTAAAGACGATATATGTGTCGTCTCTACTTGAAGTGAAAGATAATTTACTGGGCAGCATTTTTTTAGCCAAGAAATTGCAAAAATTCATAAAAAAGTGTTATCTTTGCAATATTATTTTGCAGTTGTAGAGCGAAAGATAAAAACAAAGAAAAACAAGATAGAAAATGAGATTTTTTGAAGAAAACAGCCTTGAAAATTTTGCAAAAAGTGCCGATTTTTGCGAAAAAATGCCGTTTTTTACCCTTGAAAAACGTAAGTGTTTGATTGATTCTCTCTCTCTCTCTCTCTCTCTCTCTCTCTCTCTCTCTCTAATATTTATTTATACACTTTTTATTGCAGAAAAAACTTGTTTTTTCTGCTGAACAGGAGTGTTATATTCGTACCTTTTTGTATTTATTTGTTGAAAACAGGAAATTTTAAAATATAATTAAAAA
>CAJOFD010000057.1 GCA_905233585.1 uncultured Bacteroidales bacterium | reverse complement strand
TTTCTGCATGGCATTTCTTTTTGACTTACAATTATATAACGAATAAAATAAAACCTTATTGTTTGATTGTTAAATTTTTATCTATTTTTAGAGATGTCCATAAAAGATTTTTAGTTCTTTTTTAGTTCTTTTGCAGAGAATATCAAATGGGACAAAAACAATTGAAAAAGAAATTGTATTTTTGCAATATGGAAAATGAACAAAGTACATCGGGATATGCCAAAGTTATAGATTTTTCTGTATCCAACGAATTTACCAATTATTCGGAGATCCATACTAAAAATTATAGTAGACTTTTCAAAGCCCAAAGACATGGCAAATGGCATATTCTCAAAGGTTTGCAACCTCAATATGCCGCAGATCCTATTTATATGGCTATGCTCGAAAAAGAATTTGACGCGGCTGTAAAAATGGATCATCCTAATATTGTTCATGTTTATGGTGTTGAAAACGATGTTGTTGCGGGACCGTGTATTGTAATGGAATATATAAACGGGCGTACGCTTGCAGAATTTTTACAGGAAAAGCCGTCATTTGTTGTGCGGAAAAAAATTGTTAGACAATTGCTTGAGGCAATGCAGTACTATCATAGCATGCAGATAGTTCATCGCGACCTAAAACCCTCAAATATCCTTATTACGCACAATGGCGACAATGTCAAACTGATAGATTTTGGTCTGTTTGATTCAGATGACTATGCTATTTTAAAAGAACCTGCCTATACGAAAGGATATGCCGCTCCAGAACAGATGACAGAGGGGACAGTTATTGATTGCCGTACCGATATTTATGCCTTTGGAGTACTTTTGAAATCGTTGTTTCCCCACCGATATCGTCATATTGTTAAAAAGTGTACACGCAACAGGGTTGCCGAGCGCTATCCTAATGCCAAAGCGGTGGAACAAGCCTTGCAGATATCGGATAAACTGAGTTTTTTGCTACGGGTTGTTGTTATAATAGGTTTTGTGCTGGCTCTTTTGTTGGTATTTGTGTGGAGATATACCACAACAAAAAATGAAAAAGGGTCTGTTTTACAAACAGAAGAATCACAAAAAGAAAAAGATACTTCTTCCCGGCAAACAGACATTCCGTTGTCGGCAGACAAAAAGGAAACAGTTGCAATGCCGGAACAAGATATTCGCACGAAAACTGTCATAATTGTGCAACCTAACTCTCTTTTGCAGGAGGATATTGATGCGGCAAAACGAAAACTCCAACTATTTGGGGACAAACAGATGGTGGAACTGAAAAAATCCATAGAGAATGCAGATACGCTGTGTTTTGAATATGCGTATTTATGGGTACTTTTGTTGGATGTAAAAAGACATGTATATATATACAATGATATAATAGCCAATATGCCTCCTATGGAGGGAAATGAACATACAAAACTAAGTAGTTTGTTGTGGCCTATTACGAATCGAATTAAAGAAGAAATGGATAAGTATATAGAAAGTAAAGGCTTGCCGAATCGTCGAGAAGTATTTGAGTCTTCGGAATATCAACGTTTGCAAAAGGAGATAACAGCCAAGAATCTGGAATATGGAGAACTATTACGGCAGGCCAATAGCGGAGAGTTGTGGCAAAAGTAGCGATCTGCTTAATTTTTGTTGAAATAAAGGGAATGTAAAGAAAACTTCCTTATTTAACGATTGGTTTATCCGTTTATGCACTGCAATTCCTCCTTCATTACAAGTTAAGGAAAAATTATCTTGCTTATTATCATAAATGAAATTGAAATTTTATGTTATCTTTGCAAAAAATTAATATAAAACAAAGATGCAAAATAAAACTTTATTGGTATTGGCAGCAGGTATGGGAAGCCGTTATGGCGGTTTGAAGCAAATAGACAAACTGGGGCCATCGGGCGAAACGATAATAGATTATTCCATTTACGATGCTTTGTCGGCAGGTTTCAACAAGGTTGTTTTTGTGATTCGCAAAAGTATAGAACAAGACTTTAATGAGGTTATTTTAAGCAAATACAAAGATAAAACAGATGTTGATTATGTGTTGCAGGAGATAGAAAACGTTCCGAATCATATAACATATTCTACGGAACGGAAAAAACCATGGGGAACAGGTCATGCCATATTGATGGCAAAAGATAAAATAAAGAATTTTTTTGCGGTCATCAATGGAGATGACCTTTATGGTCGCAATGCTTTTGTTACACTTGGACAATATTTGGATACTTTGTCTTTGGAAAAAGACAAATACACTTATTCTATGGTGGCTTATCCTTTGAAAAATACCTTGTCAGAAAACGGTATCGTCTCACGTGGACTTTGTCAAACAGATGAAAATCATTGTTTAAAAAGCGTGAAAGAACTCACCAAATTGCAAGCCATAGGCGGAAAAATAATCAATACCAGTGAAGACGGAAGTGTTGTTTGTATGCCAGAAGATGCTGTTGTTTCGATGAATATTTGGGGTTTTCATCCGTCTATATTTCAGTTTTTGGAAGAAAAATTTGAATTTTTCTTGAAATTCAATGCAGATAATCCGAAATCGGAATTTTATATACCTATGGTTGTAGATGAATTAATACAAGGTAAACAAGCCGAGGTAAAAGTCTTAACTACAGATGCTCAATGGTATGGTGTTACCTATCAAGAAGACAGACAAGGTGTGGTAAGTCATTTGCAAGCACAAACCAACAAAGGAATTTATCCTTCTCCGTTATGGAAATAAACAAAACATCCCTTGTTTTTTGTTTGAATATTTTGTTGTGGGTAGCTTTTGCTTGTCAATCGTCAAATGCCTATAATAAAAACAAACAGAAAAATCAACAAAGTTCTTTTGTTGTAGATACAACTGCGGAAAGTAAAGTTTTGCCCAAACCGCAATTTTGTCAAAAAATGGAAAACTTGGGTTTGGTTGAAATCCAAACCGTAGAACCGAATATTCGGGTGTTTGTTCCTTATGGTACAACAGAAAATTTTACACATACAGAATTGTATGATACTTATCAATATGCCTATTTTCAGCCTGATGTGGCATTGATGTTACAACAAGCCTATCATTATCTTCAAGAAGAAAAAACAGGCAGTACTTTTTTGATTTGGGATGGGGCTCGTCCCTTGTCTGTACAAAAAAAAATGTGGACTATTGCTTGTCAAATGGACAAAAAATGTTATGTTTCCAATCCGAAAAATACAGGATTGCATAATTATGGAGCCGCTGTAGATTTAACCCTTGTCGATTCTCTTGGCAATAAATTGGATATGGGAACGGATTTCGATTTTTTTGGAGAAGCGGCACATACAGATAAAGAACAAGTATTGTTGGACAAAGGCATTTTAACTACACAGCAGGTTGCCAATCGTCAATTGTTGCGTAGGGTGATGAAAAAAGCGGGATTTTCTGTTTTGCCAACAGAATGGTGGCATTTTAATGCTTGTTCCAGAAGAGTCGCCAAACAAAAATATCAACTTATAGATTGAAAAACAATAATATGAATGTACTTGAAATTAATAATGTTTGCAAACATTATGGAGAATATACAGCGTTGAATAATGTATCTTTAATGGTCAAAGAACAATCTGTTTTTGGATTGTTGGGTCCTAATGGTGCAGGAAAAACATCTTTGATTCGTATTATTAACCAAATAACGGCTCCTGATAGTGGGAGTTTGACTTTTATGGGCGAACCAATGTCTTCAAAACATGTGGCATATATAGGATATTTGCCTGAAGAAAGAGGTTTGTATAGAAAAATGAAAGTGGGAGAACAAGCCGTTTATTTGGCTATGCTCAAAGGTTTGGATAAACAAACAGCAGAGAAAAGACTGAAAAAATGGTTCGAAAAATTTGAAATAGGTTCGTGGTGGAATAAAAAAGTGGAAGAATTGTCCAAAGGAATGCAACAAAAAATACAGTTTATTGTAACCGTTGTTCATGAACCCAAATTTCTTATTTTTGATGAGCCCTTTAGTGGTTTTGACCCCATAAATGTCAATTTGTTAAAAGATGAAATGCTGGCTTTGAAAAACAATGGAGCAAGTATCATCTTTTCTACGCACAATATGGCATCTGTAGAGGAATTGTGTGATGATATTGCCTTGATAAACAAGTCGAAAAAGATTTTAGACGGAAATATTGCAGATATAAAAAATAGGTATAAAGAAAATATATTTGAAATAACTTATTTACAATCGGAAATAAACATAGCGGAGGTGCTTGGTGATACTTGTACAATATTGGAAAGTGCCAATGAAAAAAACAGAACTTGTGTAAAAATCAAGTTTTTGGAAGGAGATTCCAATAGCTTGATAACCAAATTGTTGCCTCATGTTTCTATTTGTGAATTCAAAGAGGTGTTACCAAGTATGGAAGAGGTGTTTATCAGACAAGTGAAAGAAAATACGCTTGAATAGTTGTTTATTCAAGCAATTGGGCGTTTACCATTTGGTAGTACAATCCTTTTTGGTCCAAAAGTTGTTGGTTGTTGCCAACTTCTACTATTTTGCCTTTTTGTAATACGATAATTTTATCTGCATTTTGTATGGTTGCCAAGCGGTGAGCGACAATAACTGCCGTTTTTTGATGTAAAACATTGTTTAAGGCTGTTTGTACCACATGTTCGGAATGACTGTCAAGGGCAGATGTTGCTTCGTCAAGCAAAAGAATAGGCGGATTGTTGATAATTGCCCTTGCTATACTTAAGCGTTGTCTTTGCCCGCCTGATAATGTTAAACCTCTATCTCCGATAATAGTTTCATATTGTTGGGGCATTTGCATGATAAACTCGTGAGCATTGGCCATTTTTGCGGCTTCTATTACTTTTGTTTCGTCAAATTCTCGTCCAAAACAAATATTGTTTTTTATACTGTCGTTGAATAAGATAACATCTTGAGAAACCAATCCTGATAATTGTCTCACATCAGAAATAATATAATCTTTAATATCAATACCGTCAATGGTGAGTTGTCCTCCCGAAATGTCGTAAAGTCTTAACAAAAGATTGACAATACTTGTTTTTCCGCTGCCGGATTCGCCGACAAGGGCAATTTTTTCCCCTTTTTTGATACTTAAGTTTATATCTTGCAATGTCGGTTGTGTTTCATAGGAAAAATTGACATGAGAAAAAACAATTTCATGCTTAAATGTATTGATAGGTATGGCATTTGTTTTTTCTATAATTTTTTCATCACTGTCCAACACTTCTAAAATACGTTCTGCTGATACCACCCCTTTCTGCACGTAGTTGTAGGCTCGAATGCAACTATGAATAGGAGGAATAAGTCGAGCAAAAATCAATACGAAAAATATTAAAGATTCTGAAGTTAGACCTTTATTATTGAGAATAAGCATACTGCCGATTAGAATCACAACCAATAAGGCACCTATGGTCAATACTTCCGATAGCGGTGCGGACAACTCCACATAGCGGAAGATTTTTTTAGATAGCGTAGCGTATTTTTTGTTGAATTTATAAAATTTGTTGTAGAAAAAGTTTTCTGCATTATAACCCTTTACGACTTTTAGTCCCGATATGGCTTCTTCGTAATGAGCGGTAAGAATACTTAATTGTTGTTGGCTATCTTTGCTTTGCATGCGGATTTTGTGGCTGATTTTGTTCGTGGCAAATACAACCAATGGTACAATGGTAATAGTAATGAGCGTCAAAAACGGATTGACAATTATCAAAGTGATAAAAAATACGAGTATAACAAATGGTTGTTGCAGCGTAACTTCAATAAAACGTCTGATGAGCGTATCAACTTCGGTTAAATCGTTGTTTAAACGGGTGATAATATCTCCCGATTGATATTTGGTATAAAAACTGAGTGGAAGAATTAAAATTTTGTTATACAATTCATTTCTAATATCTCTCACTCCATTTGATGCAATTGGAATGGAAAAGAAAGTGTAGAAATATCGGCATAAATTTGATAGAAATGAGAAGAAAATAAAAAGTCCGCTTACGAACAACAAAGCGTTAATCATGCCGTATTTGCTTTGTATCAGACAAATGAAATAAGATAGCGTATCAATAATGGTTTGTGTTGAAAAAGCAAAATCGGGCATATCATATACGGGTTCGGTCAAACCAAACAAAATGGAAACAAAAGGAATAATCATTCCCATGGAAAATAAAGAAAAAAATGCGTATAATATATTAAAAATCAACGATTTTATAATGTTTGTCCAATAAGGCTTGCAATAACCGAGAATCCGTTTGATAATAGAAAATTTCATTAAAAATCCAAATTTAGAGATAAATGACCTTGATGATAATTTATATGTTGATTTTCAATGCCCCAACCATAATCAAAACGTATTAGATAGTTGAAAATCATAAATCGTAATCCCACTCCGAAACCGCAGACAATAGGTTCTGTTTGCCTATGGATGGTTATATTTATGCTTTCTCCTTTTGAAATAGTTCTAACGAACAAAGGATTATCTTTTGCATAAGGAGAAATGCCTGACCATGCTGTTCCAATATCAACAAAACCAACTAATTGTAAAGAACGCAAAAAATTGTTTTTGATAGAGCGTTTGATAAAAGTTTGCATAAACTGCCACCGCAGTTCGGTATTGAATACGGCGAAATTATTGCCATTGCGGATATTTTGTTTAAAACCTCTCATATTGGTTGCCAAGGTTTGGTAGGCGTAGTTGATATTTTTGTCAATAGGAATATCTTTATCGAATTTGGCAAAAATCCAGTTGTCCACTCCTCCAAGGTAATAAATTAAAGGACTATTGCCAAAAGATGAGCCGCCAGCCAATCGGTTTGCCCATATCAAGGTGGGTACCAATTGGGCATAATGACGCAAATCCAAGCCGATATTGCCCATATATCTAAAATGATTTTCAGCGGAAAATGTTGTAGAATTGTAGGGTGTGCACGAAAATTCGGCAAATACTTTAGAACGGAATCCTTTTTTTATATTCACCTCTATCGGTCTGGTACAATCAACGACATATTCTGCTCTCGTTTCACACCAAATATCGTGTACAGGTTTGGTTTTCAAAGACATAATATCCAAAGCCTTAGTGTCGAATCTGTTGTAGCGGGCACCAAAGGTAAAACGCAAACTTTGTATTTTGTCAAAAGGATATTTTAGCAAAAAATAGAAGGAAACCGTTTGGTGTTTTTGCTGAAAATAGGTGTTGTTATCGGTATTTACATAGCGTTGTGTGCGATAATAGGCTATAAATTGTTTGTCCCAGCGTTTTTTGAGTGTTTCGTAACTATAAAGAAGTTCCATATCTCCGATGTTGAACATAGACAAACGAATGCCGCCAAGCATACGATGGTCTTCCATCAAATCGGTTAAGGCTATCATAAACAACCCGTTTACATCATTATTTAAATAGATGGGTGATGTTGAATTGATAAAAGATTGGTATGAAAGATTCAAAAAACTGAAATCCAATTGGGTAATTGTTTTATTTATATAATATTGTGTATATAAATTTCTTGGAATTAGCGTGTTAGGATTTTGTGATTGGGGTTTCATTTTAAACACCATATTTTGATAATTGCTGTCCAAAGTGGTGCTGTCGGCTGACAAAAAATCGGACAAACGCATTTGCCGTAATTTTTTTTCTGTTTTGGGGGTAGATTTTTGGTTTTCTTGTTCTTCAGAGTTTTCTTTTATGGGGGGAGTTGTGTTCAGAGGGATTTGAGGCAAGGGTTTTATGTTTTGTGAAAATTCGCTTTTGTTTATTTTCCATTGTCCGTCTTGGTGTATTTGGGAAAAGATGGCATTTTGTTCTTTGGAAAAACTTTGATTGCCAATGGCTGTTGCATATTTTTCTACAGGAAAAGCATTTATTTGATACGCATAATGGATACCTGTGTCTATTCTGCTGATGACATGTGAAAACTCCCCGACATAGCGGGTGCTTGCAGATTGTTCATTTTTAACGAACGTCAAGAGTTTGTTGTAGGTTTCAATGCCAAAAATATCTGAATATGAAGAGTCGTTGCTTACTCTTATCAACAATTTATCTTTGGTTGCATAATTGTAAACAAACAAATCGAAAGCATTTGTATTGTATTGGCTGTCATTGCCCAATGTGTCGTTGGAACGATTGGAACTGAATATAATTTGTTGGTTATCGAGAAAAAACGATGGAGCAATATCGTCCTGTTTGTCATTTGTGATTTGTTCCAAACTCCTTGAAAAGAGATTGTAAACATAAATGTCAGATTGACCGTTGTTCACGCCAGACAATACAATACGTTTGCCGTCAGACGAAAAAGCCAAAGAAGTGATCTTATTAATAAAAATCACTTGTCTGTCAAGATATTTCTTTTTGTTTATGTCATAGGGCAAAAGGTAAACTTTGTCTTTGTGTTCTTCCATCAGATAGACAAAATCTCCTGAAGGGTTCCACAAAGGAATGGGGTGGCTCATATCAGGATTGTCTTCTATGCTATAATGTTTGAAATAAATGTTTTTTTTCTTTTGTGTTTCTAAATTCAATAGGCAAACCCTTATTTTCCCTTCTTTGTTGGAAACGTAGGCAAGCATATCTCCATTGGGCGAGATTCGCGGAAACAGATAGTTTGTAAAAGCTTTGTCTTTAATCAGATTGGAAGATAATGTTGAGGCGGAGCTATCTGCTCTAAACTTGGTTTGACAATAGTTTATCCATTCTGTTTTTATTTCTTTGTAGGGTTTTCCGAAAACTATTTTGCACCCTTTTTCGTAATTTCTAAATCTTGCACTATAATAGGCAAGTGAAGAAACCGATGATGTACCGTAGGTATCTGCTATAAATTTCCACCAAGACATACCTGCAATTATTTGATTTTTAACGGGAAGAAAATGTAGTTTTTCATAATGTGAATTATTGGACTCTTCCCGTATCTGTGTTTCTATGGCTACAGTCCATGGCTGCGACAAATAAGCACTTAGCCCTTCGGAAAACCAAATAGGCAAGGGTGAAATATAGCCTGCCCCCATATTAGACCCGATACTGGAACCGGCAAAGCAACTTTCGAGCAACAAACGGCAAACCCCTTTTTTCAAGTCCGTATAAAAATCGGGCATATTGCCTTTGTAATACAAAAAAACTTTATGTCCGTATATGGCAGATATGCCGCCGGTATTGTAAAAATTGTCATTGTCCAAACCGATATTCGATTGTTCGAAATCGCTTTGGCGGGCATAAATAATAATTTGCATTTTGTGTGCCAGCTGAAAGCCCACTTTTGTTTCCATTTCTTCCAAAATATTCGGTAGATGTTGCGCAGTAAAATCTGCCAATGCTTTTGTTTGGGGATAATAGTGAATATCGGCAATATCGGTGCGGTAAAAACTCCAAACTCTTTGTGCTTTTTTGTATTGTATCCGGTTTTTTCCAAAAGACATATTGCTCCCGTTTTGAAATTGGGCACTGGCAACAAAAGACCCTGCCAGCAACAGCAGCAAAAAGAGGTGGCTGTTCCAAATAGCGAGATGTGTTTTGGCAGTTTTTAACATGATTATTTACTTACTTATTAATCTTGCAAAGATAGCATAAAATTTCAATATTGTTGAAAAGGCAAAAATTAACCAAAATGAATTTTGTAAAAGAGGGGAAAAACAATCCATAGAAAATATGTATCTTTGCAAAGTTGTCAAACTAAAAATTTAAACAGAAAAGGAAAAAATAATATTATATTGTAAATAACGGGCTTTTGCGCTTTTATTCTCTACTCAGTAAACGACCAATTTATTAAAGTATATGAGAATAAGTTTGTAATGGTTCACGTGTTTGGCGTGTACTGTTTTAGCTTATTATATACTATGCTTTGGTCGGCTAACTGGGTAGATAAGAAAAAAACAGGTTCACGCCTTTTTTTTGACTTATAAAAATGACTAAAGTCCCCAAATATCTTAAAATATGGAAGAAATACACATGGGGAAATTGATAAAAATGCACCTTAAACAAAAAGGGATAAAGATGCAATGGTTGTGTGAACAAATGCACTGCCATCGCAATACGATGTACGGCATTTTAGAACGCTCTTGGATAGACAGTTACACCTTGATGAGGATTTCCATTATTTTGAATCATGATTTTTTTGCTGAATTGTCCGCCTATTATGCCGATAGTAAGGAACATTTAAAAAATTCCGATGTAGAGTAAAATACAAAATATACATTTTTTACGTGCATTTTGTCCGTTTTTTACGGACAGCGGAAAAAGAGTACAACGAATATTATTATATACTTTTGCACCCGATGATTAAATACGGAGTTGAGGTGTAAGAAAATGGTTCTGCTTATACCAAAACCAATATTAACAAACAGAACCGTTTATTAAATAAAATGACAAAAAAATATTTTAGAATCGGATTATTAATTTTAACAAGTTTTGTTATCTGTTTTTCATCTTCTTATGCACAAAGTAAAGCATT
>CAJOFD010000056.1 GCA_905233585.1 uncultured Bacteroidales bacterium | reverse complement strand
ATTTACCGTATCCAAAGACTTTACCCAATAGGTCCCGGCTTTCGTTATCGGCAGGATATTGCCTACTATCGTACCTATGGAAGTACCGTCATACGTCACCCCGCCCCATTCATGCTGTACAAAACAAGAATTTATTACATTTACCTTTAAGGTGTCTTTTACGTCATCACACAGACATGCCGGACCTGATATTTTAACCTCAGCGGAAGGATATATTCTTATTTGGTGTTCCTTTATAACCGTAGAAGTATCCACACAACCATTGCCTGCCTCCACCGTCAATTTCAGCAAATAATCCATAGGGGTATTGTTGGGTGGATTGGGAAAAGTAAAAGTAAACAAAGAATCATGAGATATAACATCCAACCCATGCACTTTCCACGTTATCTGTCCTTTTTTACCATTGCGTATGGTAGATAAATCCACCATGGTTGCCGTACGGGAACATGTATCATATTTACTCGTATAATTCCCGTTTTTATCATAAATATCCACACTATCGGGTCCCATACGGATACCATAATAAAAATTGGCATCTATAAGCGTTCGAGCCATAATGGTACGCAATGTAGAAGAACAGCCCATTTTAGATGTTACCACACATTTGAATTCTTCTCCATCCACATAATCTGAAACATTTATCTGTATATCACTGCTACTCCAAGCAGGTTTGGATGTACGTGTCCATTGGTAAGTAGCAAAACCTTCGGGTGCACGCATTAAGGCTTCTGTACTTCCCTCACAAAATATCAAGTCAATGGTCATTGGACGACATTCGGCCACAAAATAGGCATAGCCCCAGTGGTAAGCATATTTACAATCTATGATTTGGAAACGGATTTTGATGGTTTGCCCGATTAGCGGGTCCAGATTAAAACCTACCATAGTCCAATCTTTTCCATTTACAGATGTAGAGGTAGTTCCCCTGCACACTAAATCAGGGTCGTTTTTGTCGGAAATCAAAGTAACATCACTACAACCTAAAGAAGTAATAATATTATCTGACATATCCCGAATTTGCAGTTTAAATGTAGGTTGTTCGGCTGCAGTATGACCTGCTTGTTGCATAATATAGGCAAAAGACAACAATAACAATGTGTTATTGCTGTCTATTGTCATCGTATATTCTAAAGCATTAGAATTGATGGAATCTTTAGGAGTATGTCTTGCATCATGCTCATTTCCCAATTTGCAAGAATACAAGAATCCATTAGGTATCTTTTGTATTTTATCACACTTTTCGTCTTTTGCGGTACCTATGTCATCAAAACTATAAATTGTATGCTGTCCTAATATCGGTGTAGTGGTAAAAAGTGTAATAGGATAGATATTTGTTGAGCCTGTTTTATACTTGTCCCGATATGCTTGCCAATTGGTAAAATCCTTCATAGAAAAGTCCAGATTCGGGCAAGAAGATTGCCCAAATAAACTGACAGACATCAACAGCAAGCTTATCGTATGCAACAAAAATCTATACAATTTCATACCTTCATAATATTACTATTTGCCCATAAGTAGTCATTTTTTTCACGTTTTTTTTATAATTATATATTGCATCAACAAGACAACAGGACTATTTCAATACGGTTACATGCCCGACAAATTCATATTCCTGACCAGTGAAATCCTGAACAACAATAATATATGAATATACCGAATTGGGTGCAACAATTTTTCCGTTCACAGTACCATCCCATTTTTCATTCGGATCTTCTGTTACAAAAATACGTTGTCCCCATCTGTCATAAATAACCATTTTATAACCATTGGGAGCATACTCGCTCATCACAGGTCCCCATGTATCATTCAAATCATCACCATTAGGACTGAATGAATTGGGTATAAAGACATTCAACTCATCATAAATATGAACCATTTTGGAAATAGTGTCTGTACAGCCATTCACATCTATCACTTGCATAAACACTTTATAATCGCCTTCTGTTCCATAACTATGATAAACCAAATCGCCAGTAGTGGTTGTACCATCGCCCATATCCCAATTCCAAGCACTGAGATTTCCTTTGCTTTGATCGGTAAAGGTAATAACTGTTGTACTTGCCACACTATATGAATTCGCATCAAAATTGGCAGTAGGACCATCTATATGCACCACTTCAAAACTCCGTTGTGCCGTGCAAAAAGTATCTGTTACCGTTACCCGATATTGACCTGCTGGCAATGAACTTATATTTGGAGTAGTATCTCTCATCTGTCCGCCACTTCCCGATGTCCATACATACGATACAGAATTAGGATTGCCACTTGTTACCGAGGTGGTGATAGTACCGTCTTGTCTATGACAAGTTTCCGGAGTTGCATTGCCTGATAAAACCAAACTTGGATAAGAAGGCACTTCTATATCGGTTTCAGCAGTACATTCATCTGCATCTGTGATTTTAATATGATATCTACCTCCTGTTACATTCTGTATGGATTCATTCGTACTGGACGAAGGATTTGGTGTCCACGTATAAGTGATAGGCAATTTTGCATCTTTCACAGCTATAGAAGCATAACCATTGCTTTGATTGCAAGTTTCCATACCTACGGAAGTGACACTGATGGTTGGACTTGGTATAGAACGTATTTGGATGCTGTCTTCTGTTGTGCAGTCGTTTGCGTCTTTGACAAATACTTTATAATAACCTGAATCCTGATCATTGATAGCACTTTGTCTACCCACTTCTGAGCCATCGGCTATTTTTATCCATTGGTAAGAATATGGAGGCGTTCCACCCGTTACGGTTACCGAAGCGGAACCATTGGGCAAGAAACATGTTGTCGGTTCTTGGAAACATTCGGTTTGCAACAATGGCGGTTGGGTTATCTCCACCGAATATTGCAATTTACAACCATCTACATCGACAGCGTAGAAAGTATAAGTACCAGCCATTAAATCAGTGTATCGTTTCCCTGTTATTTTTGTCGCATTGTCTATTGAATCATTTCCATTTATATCTTTCAATATCCAATATGCATTTTCAATAATACCACTTCCTGTAATCGGACCATGATTAATAACCCCTGTTCTATCGCCATAACACAAAATATCGGTTTTTTTAATATCCATCGTTGGCGACAGCGGTTCCACTTCTATAGTATCGTATGCATAACAGCCTACAGAATCCAAGGCTTTTACCCAATAGGTACCGGGACCTGTTATGGGCAATTTTTCACCGATACCACTTATGGTTTTGCCCAATTGCGAAATCCCTCCCCATTCATAATGAACGAAATACGAACGCAATGTTTGAACAATTAATGTATCTTCCAATCCCTCACACATACGTTCCGGTCCTAATATTTCCACTAAGGGCGATGGATATATTCTTATCCAGTGTTCATCCAAAACATCTGATGTATCGGCACAACCATTTTCTGCCTCCAAAGTCATTCTTATCAAATAATCTATAGGCTCGTTGGTTGGAGGGTCTGGAAATGTATAAGTAAATAAAGAATCGGTGGAATAAGCATTCAAACCATGTATTTCCCATATTACCTTATCTTTTTTACTATTGTGTACCGTGGACAAATCCACCATGGTAGCCGTACGGGTACAAGTATCATATTTATTGGTATATAATCCATCTTTATCATAAATATCGGCACTCTGTTCTCCTGTGCGAATACCATAGTAGAACGAAGCGTCTATAGATGTTTTGGCAATTATAGTACGCAATTTGGAGGTACAACCCAATTTGGAAGACACCTCACATTCAAATTCTTCTCCATCTAAGGGGTCTTGAATATTGATTTGCATTCTGTTGTTACGCCAAGAAGGGTCAGAACTACGTGTCCAAGTATAGGTCATAAAACCTTCAGGGGCACGCAATCTTGCCGCCGAACTACCTTCACAATACATCAAGTCTATAGTCATGGGACGGCATTCTGCAATAAAATATGCATAGCCATAGTGGGCCGATTGCGTACAGTCCATGGTTTCAAAACGTATTTTTATCGTTCTACCTATCAATGGCTCCAAACTAAAACCAACGGTTGTCCAATCTTTTCCGTTGGGATCGGAAGAAGAATTTGCCCTGCATACCAAATCAGGGTCAGTATTATTTGCTGCCAAGGTAACATCGCTACAACCCAAGGAAGTGATAATATTACCATTAGTATCACGTATATTCATTTTAAAGGTAGGCTGTTCAGGTTTGCTATGACCAGCTTGTTGCAAAACGTAGGCAAATGCCAATATCAACAGAGAGTTATTGCTGTCCACTGTCAATGTGTATTCCAAACCTTCGGCACCCTTGCCCGTTCCGTCATTTCCCAATTTACAGGAATAGGAATATCCGTCAGGAACCTTTTGTATCAAACGGCATTTTTCATCTTGCAAAGTATTATCTTGTATCGATTGGGCATAATTAATCAATGTATGTTGCCCTGTAATCGGGTTAGAGGCATGCAAGTTTGGTCCACTTGTTGTTGCATTACCGACATAGGCCTGCCAATACATAAAACTATTCAAAGAAAAATTCAGATTCGGACATTGCCCGAAAGCATTAATCCCGCACAACAAACTCCCAATGAATACCGCTGACCTGAAAAACAACCTTTTCATCTTCATTATTTTTTTACGTTTACTTTTTTACTATCCTTTTATTTTAATGATACACTTTTTTGATGTTTTGTTGCCTATCACCAAAACTTTTTAAAAGTTCAAATAATAACTTGGTGCTGTATCTGATATTTGTTTGCCTCTAATATGGTTGAACCGTCCGCCAACAAAATTGATACCAAATACAACATTTACATTTTTCAATTTATCAGCATATACATTATTGGCATAATCCACCAACGTGTATAAATTAAATGCACCAAGTTTCAAACTAAATCCAAGACCTGGATTAAAGGCAGATTTCAACCTAAATGTATTTCCAACAGTGAAATCGAAATATTTGCCCAAGTTTCTATGATAAGAAATGCTACCAGCAGGAACAAACAAACCGCCATACATTCTTGCATTGAACGTACAACCGAATCGGTCATTTTTGGATAACCATACATAAGCACCAATATTAAGTTTGGTTGTCAGCATTTTGTTATATGAAGGAATATCCACTATTTCTGCATTTTGAATGCTTGCTTTCATCGTATCAGCCATTTCCTCAAAGACATGTGTCCAATTTTCTCTTTTTTCGGCAGTGGTCAAATCGGCTCCTTCAAAAACCACTTCGGTGGGTGCTATCCGCATACTTTTGGCATTATCCCAATGTATAAAACCCAAATCCAATACAGAGGCTTCCACCTCTACCCATTTATTAATACGATAGCGGAATCCCATATCGAAAGCAAGACCGTGAGAGCGAAAAGCCATGGCTTCATACATTTGTTTGGGGTCCATATCACCCAAATCATCAAAAGTATCATAAGGTATAATACCGCCATAATACACATCGGCATAATAATTCAATATCAACTCATCGAAATCTGCTTGAGAGGTCAATGCAGCATTGGCTTTTTGAGTATGAGCATGAGCAAGTCCCAACAAATATTTCACCTTTCCGCCAACAGATAATTGTGAATTTATTTCTCTATTATAACCTATTGCAAATTCAAGATAAGCATTCCCATTGACAGCACTTCTGTCTAAAAACTTTTGCGTTTTGCCTTCTTTGTCCGCATTTCCATTTATCACAAAATCGAACAAACCGCCTTTGATATTAAGACCTGCATCTACATTCAAACTTGTATTGAACCACAAATAATTGGAACCTCCAAAACGGAAGCCGAAATTGAGAATTTCTTCTTTGAAATTCAAATCTACAATATTATTGCCTTTGGTGTTTCTTTTCCACCCTTTGGTTGTAATATGATAATAATTATACAAATTAGTAGGCATATTTACCCCAACCTGTATTCTACTCAATGCAGGAAAACCGATATGAAGTTTATAGGGCGTATAAGTACCCGGATTTTCATCCAATGCCTGAGGAATATATAAATTTTTCAACAAAAATGTTTCTTGAGCATTCAATGTTGATACTGCAACCAACAAAGCAAAAACAACTATTATATATCTGACTGTTTTCATGAGTTATTCCTTTTTATTAATCAATAGAATTGATAATATCTTCAACTTTACCTTTTACCTGAGCATTGACAATGAAATTCATTTTCACTTTCAAGTAATTGTCTTTAAACAATTTTACTTCTTGTCCGTTTGAAGTGTATATTTGTTTAATTTCGGCATAACGGGTCTTTAACAATTGGTTGTACAAATCGTCACCTTCTTTCACCGATTTTTCCATTTCAGCCGTAGCAGGAGCAGTTACCTTGAAATTACTGCCAAAGGTAGCCGCATCTACATTTTGATAATCAGCATACATAGTACCGACTGCCTTATAATTTTCATCTAACAAAGTCATCAAAACTGAAGCTTTGATTGGAAAATAATTTTCCAATTTGGCAATTAAAGTGAAATCCGTTACTCTTACTCCTTCAATACTATCATTATAGGAAACATATTGAGCAACGTTCATTTCAATGGTATCATTAATAACAAGATTATTCAAATTCAACCACAAGGGCAAATAAATATCTGGCTTAAAATCTAAATGTCCCCTTTCATCTGATTGTTTATTGATAGATGTTTTCATATCATAACCAATAAACGATGTTTGTTGCAGCAAAGCAATAGGATTATCTGTAACGATAGTCAAATCACAACTACCGGGTGTTCCACTTGTAACTGCTGCTACAGAAACAGGCAATTGAGATTCCATAGTTAAAGGAGTTATTGTGCCAGAAGCATCTTCGTGGAAAGCACTTACTTGATTTAGCGTAAAGATAGCATCATAGTAATTTTCTACATGTGTTAAGAATTTGGCACGATGTAAAATCAAACTATTATCTTTCATACCCCAATCTATCAAATGAACTTTGGCCACTGTATCAAATGTCGGTTTATTTATATTTATATCATTCAATATAATATTAAGTTTATTTTGATAGATATAATATGCCAAATTATCTTCAGTTTCGTTGAAAAGAATTTCAAACATTTTATCCAAATAAGATTCGTTAATATGTTTGAGAAAATCTTCACACGTAACATGATAGGTAAAAAGAGGCAAGCCATATCCTGGAGTTATATTTACAGAAGTAGGTTGCATATCTCCTTGTTCCAATTTGTCTTTAATAGTTTTGTCTTTCCAACAACTTTGTAACACCAAAGTCGACATTGCCCCTACAAAGGACAATATTAATAAGGATTTTGATATTTGTTTCATTTCTAATAAATTTATATTACAACTTTTTTTATATTTATTCTTTATTTACTAATTGCGGTAAAAAATTCATTGCCGCATAAATTTTCATCATTTTTTTGCCGTCTATAGCAGGGGTTCCTAATAGTGTTTGGTCGTTTTTGACATTCTTATGTATGCCCGATTGTGAGCCTATTACAACCCTATCGCCAATAACAACATGGTCTTTTACACCAACTTGACCTGCAAAGATACAATTTTTTCCAATACGAACGGAACCAGAAATTCCACAGCAGGCAGCCATCACTGTATTTTCTCCTATTTCACAATTATGGGCTATCTGATTGAGGTTATCAATCTTACAGCCTTTGTGTATAATCGTAGAACCAAACATGGCTCTATCTATGCAACTATTGGCACCTATTTCTACATTATCTTCAATAATAACATTTCCCAATTGTGGTATTTTTTCATAAATGCCTTGTTCATTTGGCATAAAACCAAATCCATCGGCACCAATCACGCAACCTGCATGCAAAATACAATCAGCACCAACAATACATTGTTCATATATTTTAACACCTGCATACAAAATAGTTTCTGTTCCTACTTTTACATTATCACCCAGATAAACCTGTGGATAAATTTTGGCATAATCACCTACCTCCACATTTTCACCTATTACTGCTCCATCTCCAACATAAACATTTTTTCCGAGTTTGGCAGTCGAAGCAATCAAGGCACGTGGCGAAACACCCATTTTTTCGGGTCTCAAACTATCATAATATTGCAACAAACGTACTATTTCCAATTGCGGATTTTTCACCCGTATCAAAGTGGGTTTCACTGATTGTTTTGGAACAAAATTTTCATAAACAAGAATTATATCTGCTTGTGAAGTATAAATAAACGACTCATATTTAGGACTATTGGCAAATGTCAAACCACCAACCTCATTACTTTCCAATTTGACAATCTTATTAACTACAATTTGACCTTCACCATCTAATTTTCCATGTGTTAATTCAGCTATCTGTTTAGCCGACATTTCTAATTTTTCATCCATTGTTTTATTCTATAATATGATTAAAATATTGTTCTTCTATATCTAACGACAAATAAGGAGCCAATAGTTTTACTTGCTCTATTTTTTTGAGCATGGCTTGTTTAAATTTTTGCAACTCCTCTTGATTAGTATTTTTTATAATATGTTGTTTACCACGGTTTATTTCTTGTATTAAATCTACTATTTGCTGCGTTTGAACAGAAAAATAATGTTGTGAAAATTTTGACCAAATATAATTCACCGCTGTCTCATTAGGGTGTATCATATCGGTTTGATAAAACCGATAATCTCTCAAATCGTCCATCATAATTTCATAAGATGGAAAATATTGAACCTGTTCATCTTGATTAATTATATGATGAGTTGCTACTTTTAAAATAGATTTACTCAACATATTTTCCTCTAAGTTATATTTCACATAGCGAATAGGACTAATTGTCAATATAATACAAATCTGTTTGTTTATTTTTTTTACCTGACACAAAACTGCTTTGAGATTTTCCTCAATCGTCTGTACATCAAGTAAAATACGGTTAAAATATTGCTGTGGCAATTTATGACAATTAGATACAATATATTTTTTTTCTTTGTGCCAATAGGCATATGCAGAGCCTAAAGTAAGCACTAAATAATTAGTTGTTGATAAATAGGTAAAACTATCATCTATCTGCTGATTGATTTGTCTCAAGCATGTATTTTTGTCTTCATGAGCAAAACTACCATGATGTAAAAAACTAAACCATTGATTATTAAAGAAATCCAATTCATCTTCAACAAAATATTGACGATTAACAATTCTATTCAAGCAATTGACAATTGATTGCGGATTAAACAAGATTCCAAATGGATTAATATTGACAACAAAGCCTCCCATTTGTAGTTTTTTGCCTATTTCTTCGGCAAAACACGAACCTATAAGCATAAACGAATCTTTATGAGTTATCTCAATGGAATTATGTGAGATATTTATTTCCGTTCTAAAACTATTGTTCATTTATCTTATAATCTGGTTGAAACTTTTTGCACCATTGCTGTTTTCCATTGGGAAAAATCGCCGTCTAATATATGTTTACGACTTTCTTTGACCAACCAAAGATAAAAATGCAAATTGTGCAAAGAACAAATCATACTACTCAACATTTCTTGATTGATAAGCAAATGTCGCAGATAGGCTTTGGAATAGTTTTTGTCCTCAAACAAATCGCTATCTTCTTCAATAGGTGAAAAATCGTATTTCCATTTGGCATTTTTGATATTAATAATACCATTTTTGGTAAACAAAATACCATGTCTTCCGTTTCTTGTAGGCATAACACAATCAAACATATCCACACCCAAGGCAATACATTCCAAAATATTGGCAGGCGTACCAACACCCATTAAATATCGCGGTTTGGATTTCGGCAAAATGTCACAACATACAGCCGTCATTTCATACATCAATTCTGTTGGTTCTCCTACAGAAACACCACCGATAGCATTTCCGTCACAATCCATATTTGCGACAAATTCAGCAGATTGTTCTCTCAAATGGCGAAAAACACTACCCTGTACAATAGGGAACAATGATTGATAACGCCCGTATGGACTGTCTGTATTTTTCCATTGCTGATAACATCTTACAAGCCACCGATGTGTACGTTGCATGGATTGTTCGGCATATTGTTCCGTTGTCGGATAAGGAGTGCACTCATCAAAAGCCATAATAATATCAGACCCAATAGTTCTCTGAATATCAATGACATTCTCAGGAGTAAACAAATGTTTTGAACCATCTATATCTGACAAGAATTTTACACCTTCTTCGGTAATTTTTCTTCGTCCATGCAAAGAAAACACTTGAAAACCACCGCTATCAGTCAAAATAGGCTTGTTCCACCCATTAAATTTGTGCAAACCACCCGCTTGACCGATAACATCCATACCAGGGCGAAGATATAAATGGTATGTGTTTCCTAAAATAATTTCAGCAGCAACATCTTCATCTAATTGTTTCATATACATACCCTTAACAGCACCATGAGTGCCTACTGGCATAAAAATAGGAGTATGTATTGTACCTGAATCTGTTTGCAATACACCAGCCCTCGCCGAAGAGTGCTTATCTGTACCCGAAATAATAAACTCCATTTTGTTAGTAAAATTTAACAAAAGTACTTCTTTTTTTCATAACTTGAACCTATCTTTGTATATTATTTATTAACATTATTATTTTTATTGTTTTTCCATTAGATTGAAATGTTGTCAATATTAGGAATAAATATTATAATATTCTGTATTTTAGCAGTTTGTTGGTTGGTTCAAATGCTCTTTTTGTGGAGCATTTTTTCACGCTTTGTCTTTTCCAAACCCGACAAACATCAAAAAAATCTGCAACAACCACCTGTTTCTGTCATTATTTGTGCCAAAAATGAAGCACGTTTTTTAAGAAAATTCCTTCCTCCTATTCTTGAACAAGATTATCCTTGTTTTGAAGTTGTCGTTGTTAATGACAACTCTGACGATGATATTGAATTTGTTATCAAACATTTAAGTCAAGAATACAACAATTTACAATTGGTACATATTTCCAC
>CAJOFD010000055.1 GCA_905233585.1 uncultured Bacteroidales bacterium | reverse complement strand
AAACCGCCACCTGCTCCGGTTGTTGTATTTTCAGAAACCCGTACAGGGGAATTGAAGGTAAGTGTACCGGCAGAAATCGCTATGCCACCGCCATTGCCAGACTCATTGTTTTCAACAATTAGAGTGTCTGTTCCGTTCGTTGTAAGCGTACCGTCCAAAGTTAAAATTGCTCCGCCCTTGCGAGAGTTTTTACAATTCTTGAATTGACAATTGTTCATCACAAGCGTTCCATTTGTCGCTATCATTGCACTGTCAGCAGTATAATGACTTTTATCTCCATCAAAAACAAAATCTTTCAAATTTAAGGTTCCGGTTTTTACAGATAGGTACCCTGTTGTAGCCGTACGCGTAAAGACACGTTTGGTATTGGTAATGCTGCTGAAGGCATCTATCTCTATATTTTTGTCTATCGTACCTGTGGTACCTATAGTGGCGGAATCAAACACCAGTAGTTTGTACGGCGAATAGGTTGTTCCCGCCGTATTGCAATCGTTTATAGCCACCGCCAAATCAGAATAAAACAGCCTTCTTGCACTGTCCAATATGGGACCGTCGTACCGCATACCCAAAAATCTGGTATAAGGCCGTTTTGTATCACTGGTTCCCGCTCCACTTGCAGATCCGGCACTTTGTGCCATAGTGCCTGCCGCCGAACTTTTCCAATACGTGGACATACAAGCCTTATTAGCCCTGTGTTCAAAATATATCACCAAAGCATAGCCTGTAGGTACGGCAAAAGGAGTATCCAAAGGAAAATAAATCCAACCTGTACTGACAGAAGCCGGAATTGTACCCTGCCATACCAAAGTTGCCCCGTCTGCAAGCGGGTCCACATGTGCCGTAGAGGCAAAAACATCAGTAATGGCTGCCGCACTGCCCGGAACCACTTTCATAAAACAATATTGATTAACAATATCAACCGAACCACTCTTGGAGTTCAATTGCCATGCAACCGTATCAATAACGGTTCCGCCAACTTCAGCAGCCTTATAAAGTATTCTTGTCCAAGAATTTTGCAATCCGCTGCTATTGGGAGAATAACTTGAAGTTGTTGTTGATGTTCCAACGTTGAAATCAACATTGGTCGCCGCTGTCTGAGCCTGGACAACCTGTAAAAAAATTAAAAAACTACTCAATAAAAGAATAACTTTTTTCATATCTATAAATTTTTGTTTAACTATTTATTATTTTTTATAGCAGTAGTTATTTTTTCTTCGTCTAAAAAATAAAAAAACAGGCAAAAACACATAACGTTCCAACCAAACATTGCAGAGCATGCCTCGTATATTTTTAAGTTAAATTAAGAATATAGTATATAGGAATATTAGAGAGAGAATCAAGCAAGCACTTACGTTTTTGGAAGGCAAAAAAAGACCTGTTTTTGCAGAAATCTATGTCTTCTGCAAAATTTTCAGGCCCGATTTTTCTGTTTGTTGTCATTGCTTCAATCTCTTTTTTCTGTTGTCTTAACTCTATAGTTCCCCTTTCTGCCATCATCAAGCAGCAAAGAAAAATTTAAGAATGCAAATATAATCATATTTTTTCTTTTTAGGACTTTCCTATCTAAAAAAAATTACTTTATAGATTCAACAAGCAAAGTTATAAAAAATGTTATCTTTGCAAGATAAAAACAAATATAAATATGAACGATTTTCAAAAAGAACTCATCGCAGGCATTCCCGATGTTTTGCCTCCCTATCCTGTTTATGACAACAGCGTCAATCACGCACCCAAACGCAAAGACATTCTCAGTTCCACAGAAAAAAAATTGGCCATACGCAATGCCTTGCGTTATTTTCCGCCGAAACATCATGCTGTTTTAGCCAAAGAATTTGCCGAAGAGTTAGCAAAATACGGACGTATTTATATGTATCGTCTCCGTCCTACCTACCCTATGTATGCCCGTCATATAGACGAATATCCGGCACGGTGTCGTCAGGCTGCCGCTATTATGCTGATGATACAAAACAACCTTGACCCGGCCGTAGCCCAACACCCTCACGAATTGATAACCTACGGCGGCAACGGAGCGGTATTCCAAAATTGGGCACAATACCGTCTAACAATGCAATACTTGTCGCAAATGACCGAGGGACAAACCTTGGTCATGTATTCAGGACACCCTATGGGCTTGTTCCCTTCACACAAAGAGGCTCCCCGTGTGGTGGTTACCAACGGAATGATGATACCCAACTATAGCAAACCCGATGATTGGGAACGTTTCAACGCCTTGGGCGTAACACAATACGGACAAATGACCGCCGGTTCATATATGTACATAGGTCCTCAAGGCATTGTTCACGGCACTACAATCACCGTATTGAATGCCGCCCGCACACTTGGTGGCGGCACTGCAGGCAAATTGTTTATCACCGCAGGTTTGGGTGGTATGAGCGGTGCCCAACCCAAGGCAGGCAACATTGCCGGTGTTGTTTCCATAACGGCGGAAATAAATCCTGCGGCTACACAAAAAAGATTTGCCCAAGCATGGGTAGATGAAGTATGCGACAACTTGGACACCCTTTTTGAAAAAGTGCAAACCTGCCGACAAAACAAAACAGCCCGCTCTTTTGCTTACCAAGGCAATGTGGTTGACTTGTGGGAGTATTGTGCCGAACACAACATTCAAGTGGATTTGGGGTCCGACCAAACCTCACTGCACAACCCGTGGGCTGGTGGCTATTACCCTGTCGGTATTGCTTTTGAAGATGCCAAACAAATGATGGCCAACCAACCCGCATTGTTCAAAGAAAAAGTGCAGGAAAGTTTACGCCGCCACGTTGCCGCTATCAACAAACTGACAGCAAAAGGCATGTATTTCTTTGATTACGGCAATGCCTTTTTGCTCGAAAGCGGTCGTGCAGGTGCAGATGTGTTCAAAAAAGACGGCACTTTCAAATACCCCTCATACGTACAAGATATAATGGGACCGATGTGTTTTGACTACGGATTCGGACCATTCCGCTGGGTTTGCACCTCAGGCAAAGAAGAAGATTTGGACTATTCAGACCATATCGCCATAGATGTTTTGACAACAATAGCCCAAACCGCCCCTGCAGAAATATCACAACAGATGAAAGACAATATACAATGGATAAAAGGGGCAAAAGAAAATCATCTTGTTGTGGGTTCACAGGCTCGCATACTCTATGCCGACTGCGAAGGACGTATCAAGATAGCCGCTGCTTTCAATAAAGCGATAAAAGAAGGCAAAATCTCCGCCCCCATTGTTTTGGGCAGAGACCACCACGATGTATCGGGAACAGATTCTCCATTTAGAGAAACCAGCAATATATATGACGGTTCCAACCGCTGTGCGGATATGGCCATACAAAATGTTATCGGCGATTCGTTCCGCGGAGCCACATGGGTGAGCATACACAATGGCGGCGGTGTCGGCTGGGGAGAGGTAATCAACGGAGGGTTCGGCATGGTGCTTGACGGCTCTGACGACAGCGACAGACGGCTAAACAATATGTTGTATTGGGACGTAAACAACGGCATCGCCCGCAGAAGTTGGGCAAGAAACGATGCTGCCGTTTTCTCCATCAAAAGAGCCATGAACGCCAATCCTAATCTAAAAGTAACTTTGCCCAATTTGGTAGACGACAGCCTGTTGGACAATATAGAATAGATTTGTTGTATTCAAGCCTATTTTTCTTTGAGATAAACAAATGTAGGGCTGCCATATTATGGCAGCCCTATAAAATTATTTCTCAAATCGAATGATTTTATTTCAATATCCACAAAGCCGGATTTTGATGTTCTTGCCCTTTCAGCAATTCAAAGTGCAATTCGGAGTGTGCATCTCCGCTTTTTTGCGTCAGATAACCTATTGTCTGCTTGGTAGCAACCGACTGACCGCTTTTGACAGTTACCGAAGCCAAATTAACATAGACGGTAAAATAATTGCCATGTCTGACAATCACCCCTTTGGTATCGTTTATATCAAAGACGGCAGAGACAACCCCATTGAACACCGCTCTGACAGGAGCAGATTTTTCGGCCAAAATATTGACACCGTTGTTGGTGATTTGCACCGATGACACTTCCCTATGTGTATGTGTTCCGAAGCCTTCAATAATATTGCCCTTTACCACCGGCCAAGGAAGTTTTCCTTTGTTGCTTTCAAAGTTTTGCGACAAAGCAACTTCTTCTCTGGTTAACAAGAGAGTGTTTCCCCCCTTGGCAGTCGTAGTAGGTTTTGACGGTGAAGTTGAAGTATTTTTTGCTTTTGCTTTGGCTTTAGCTATTTCAGCATCAATAATACGTTTGATGGCGGCATCAATATTTTTTTGCCGTGCCACTTTTTTCTTTATCTGTTCGTTAATTTGTTTTTCTTTGGTTTTCAGATTGGCAACAATACGCTGTTTTTCCCGTTCTTGTTTGGATAATTTTTGTTTCTCTGCAATACGGCTTTGAGCCAATTGTGTTTTTTCGTTTTTATCTTTTTCCAACACTTCCTGGCGTTTTTGTATATCTTTTTGCATGCCGTCAATAATCTCCACCTGTTTTTTCAATGCCCGCGAATATTCCGACAGATAGTTCATACGCGTTACCGCTTGGGCAATACTGCCCGAAGAAAGAATAAAACCAATCTTGTTTACCGCATTGCGATATTTGTAGGCCGAATATACGGCATCTTTGTAGCCACCCTTGATTAAATCCAATTTTGCTTTCAATTGATTGTATTCCTTCGTATTCTTTTCTATTTCCCCATCTAAAACATCTATTTCGGAATTGATGGTGAGAATAAGTTTTTCCTGATTTTTTATTTGTCCGTTTATCAGTTGAATCTCCCGCAAAGAGGCATTTTTGTTTTTTTGAGTGGTCGCCAGCAATTTTTTCTGTTCGGCAATTTCCTTTTCCAATTTCTGTTTTTCTTTGGTCAAAGACGCCTTGGTCTGACTATTGGCAAAACCTGCCCACATCAATAAACAAACGATTATACAAGCTATCCTCTTTATCTGCATTGATACCATATTTTGCTGCAAAGATAATGCTTTTTTAATCCGTTTTCAAATATATTTATTATAATTTTAACACAAACAAATGTTAATAAAACAAGACTTTAAACCTTAAAAAAAAAGCCAATAACATATCTCATTTTTTTGTACTTTTGCAAGCATTTATTTTAACACATAAATTATGGCAGAAAAATCACGTGGTTTTACCTCCTATATAGGAGCAATTTTAGCCGCAGCAGGCGGTGCTGTCGGTTTGGGTAACATTTGGCGTTTCCCGTATATGCTTGGTCAAAATGGAGGCGGAGCATTTTTGTTGATTTATATTTTTTTTGTATTATTTATCGGCATACCATTGATGATGACAGAATTTATCATTGGCAGACGTGGAGAAAGCAATGTTATCGGTTCGTACCGCAATCTCAGCAAAGGCAACAAAGGCTGGATAACATTGGGTATATTTAGCATTGTTTGTGCCTTAATGATTTATGCTTTTTATAGTGTTGTAGCAGGTTGGACACTTAATTATTTAATATTAGCCTGCAGAAATCAACTCAATGGTCTGTCCACAGAAGAGGTTGCCCAAACATTCAATACCTTCACTCAAGGTTCATTTTATCCTGTTTTGTTTCAATTTTTATTTATCGCCATCACAGGGGGTGTTGTTGCCATGGGCGTACAAAAAGGGATAGAAAAATTTTCTAAAATACTCATACCTATATTATTTATCTTACTTTTATTGATGTGTGTGCGTTCCTTGTCGCTCAAAGGTGCTTCTGAAGGGCTTAAATTTGTATTTAATCCTGATTTTAGCAAAATAACGGGGAAAAGTTTGCTTGATGCCCTTGGGCAATCGTTCTTTTCTTTGAGTTTGGGCATAGGAGCAATGATTACCTACGGTTCATATATCCGCAAAGGCGACAATTTGTTTAAATCAAGTTTATGGGTAGCCATCTGCGATTTAGGAGTAGCCATATTAGCAAGTATTGTAATTTTCCCTGCTGTATTTGCCTTGGGTATGAATCCCGCAGACGGTCCGAAATTGGTTTATATTGTTTTGCCCAACGTATTCAACAATATGCCTATGGGAAATATTTTCGCAATTGTTTTCTTTATATTGCTCAACATTGCAACCCTCACGTCCACAATGTCTTTACTGGAAATATTGGTTTCTACAGCCGTTGAAGAATTGCATTGGAAACGTGGAACCGCTTCCATATTGGCTTCTATTCTCGTTTTTGGAATGGGTATATTTTGCACCTTATCCTTTGGACCCCTAAAAGATGTAACAATAGGCGGCAAAAACATTTTTGATATTTTTGACCTGATAACGGCTTCGTATCTAATGCCTATCGGTGCCTTATTAATGACTATTTTCTTAGGCTGGTTTTATCCTAAAACAGAAGTAAGAGCTGAATTGTCCAATGACGGGAAACGTAAAGTAAGGGCATTTGAAATCTATCACTTTATTTTGCGTTATATGGCTCCAATTGCCCTTATCGTTATTCTTATTTCGGGATTTTTCAAATAATATGGATTACAAATCCATATATTGCATTAATTCTTTTTTCTTGGCATCATATTCTTCCTGTGAAATAATCTGTAGGTCAAGTTTTTCTTTCCACTTTTTCAATTCTTGTATAGCAGCATCTGCAGGTCTCATTTCCACTTGCACCTCTCCTACTGCAATAGCCTCTTCAAAATTGGTACAAGCCAAACCGCCACGATTGAGTATAAGATAGATTTTGCAACCGCTTGTCATTCTATTAAAGGGATCTATAGGCAGACATCTAATTTTTTTGATGGTAGCCACACCGCCTGCACGGTTTTCAACACGTTGGGCTATTTCTCTAGAAGCAGCGTGTTGTGAAGATGTTTCTTTGTCGTCCGAAGCGAATGTCTCCACCCAACTGCCCGTTACATCCATAAAATAAAGATAGTATTTACCATTAGTGGGAAATCCATAAGTAATGGTAGAACCTACCTTATAGGTTTTACCATCAGAGGCTACATAAGCCGTTATTTCATCGCCACTTTTTCTGCCCGTCAATTCTTTGGCAGACAATTGATCTTTTAAATCTTGATAGGTAACAGTTTGGGCTAAAGAGCACACCGACAATACCATAAAGACAGAAACAAACATCTTTTTTATCACGCTGGTTTTATTCATTGAAAAATTCATCTTTTCTTTTTATTTTAATTTGTTCAAACTTATTTTTTCTAAGTATTTTGCAATATAAAAAATACCAAGAGAGCAATTTGTTCTCTTGGTATTAGCTTTCTTGAAACTTTATATTAGTATTCATTCCAACTTTTAATATCAATGTCATTAACAGACATTTTGCAACATGCCATAATAAAGGCGTTTGCCAAATTTGCATTGGTAATGAGAGAAATATTGTGGTCAATAGCCGCCCTACGAATGCGATAGCCATTAGTTAATTCCCGTTTGGTATGGTTCTTGGGAATATTTATCACAAGGTCGAACTTATGTTCGGCAATCATTTTCATCACATTCGGTTTGTCGCTGCTCTCTTCGTCCGGCCATGCAACTTCAGTAACATTTACATTGTTATTTTTGAGGAATTTGGCAGTACCTTCACTTGCACAAATAGTGTAACCATTGTCAATAAGAGCGTTTACAGCATCAAGCAAAGCCACTTTTTCCTTGGTATCCCCAGAAGAAATCATAATGGCTTTTTCCTTTGAAGGCACTTTATAGCCCGTAGCAATCATGGCAGTGAGCAATGCCTCCTCATATGAATCGCCAATGCACCCTACTTCACCCGTAGAACTCATATCCACACCTAACACAGGATCAGCATTTTGCAAACGGGCAAATGAAAATTGACTGGCTTTTACACCTATATGATCAATGTCAAATTCGTTTTTGTCCGGTTTTACATACGGAGCATCAAGCATAATACGTGTTGCTGTTTCTATAAAATTGCGTTTCAAAACTTTGCTGACAAACGGGAATGAACGTGAAGCCCGAAGATTACATTCTATCACTTTTATATTGTTTCCCTTTGCCAAATATTGAATATTAAACGGTCCTGAAATATTTAATTCTTTGGCAATAGCACGGCTCATCTTTTTTATCTGACGAACGGTTGCAAAACTGATTTGTTGTGCAGGAAATACCATCGTTGCGTCACCAGAGTGAACACCGGCATATTCAACATGTTCAGAAATAGCATATTCCACCACTTCACCATTTTGGGCTACGGCATCAAATTCTATTTCGTTTGTTTCTTGCATAAATTGCGAGATAACAACAGGATATTCTTTGCTGACCTCACTTGCCATTCGCAGAAAACGTTCCAATTCTTCATAATCATAGCAAACATTCATGGCTGCACCCGATAACACATACGAAGGACGAACAAGAACAGGGAAACCAACTTTTTCAACAAAGTTTCTCACATCATCCATATTGGTAAGTGTACTCCATTGAGGTTGATCTATGCCCAATTTGTCCAACATGGCAGAAAATTTTCCACGGTTTTCGGCCCTGTCGATAGAAATAGGACTTGTCCCCAAAATAGGTACACTTTGACGATAGAGTTTCATTGCCAAATTGTTAGGTATCTGTCCGCCTACGCTAACAATAACTCCTTTGGGGTTTTCCAAATCAATAACATCCAAAACACGCTCAAAAGAAAGTTCATCAAAGTACAATCTGTCGCACATATCATAATCTGTTGAAACGGTTTCCGGATTGTAGTTTATCATAATGCTTTTGTAACCCAACTTTCTGGCTGTGTTTATTGCATTGACAGAACACCAGTCAAACTCTACCGAAGAACCTATTCTATATGCACCCGAACCGAGTACGACAACAGACTTTTCGTTGGAATAATAATTGACATCATAACCTTCAACGGCATAGGTCATATATAAGTAATTGGTTAAATCAGGGTGTTCGCTTGCCACCGTAGGAATACGTTTTACGGCAGGCAAAATTCCCATTTTTTTACGATAAGCACGAACAGCCAAATTGGCAGCTTCCATATTGTTGGCAGGGGCTTTTAAGACAAAACGTGCTATTTGGAAATCGGAAAATCCCAATACCTTTGCTTGTCGAAGCACATCGGTGGGCACCTCCTCAATAGCATTGTATTGTTCCAACTTATGTTTGTAATCAACAATATTTTTCAGTTTTTCAATAAACCAAGGATCAATTTTGGTCAATTCATTGATACGGGCTACAGTATAGCCTTCTTCCAAGGCTTGAGCAATGGCAAAGATACGCAAATCGGTCGGATTGGCCAATTCGTCATCAAGATTGTCAAACTTGGTATGGTCATTGCCGACAAAGCCATGCATGCCTTGTCCTATCATACGCAAACCTTTTTGAATCAATTCTTCAAATGTACGACCGATAGACATAATTTCGCCCACCGACTTCATGCTTGACCCGATTTGACGACTTACACCCGCAAATTTTGTCAAATCCCAACGCGGTATTTTGCAGATAAGATAATCCAACGAAGGTGCTACGTATGCCGAATTGGTTGTCCCCATTTCACCGATTTGGTCAAGGGTATAGCCCAAAGCGATTTTTGCAGCCACAAAAGCCAATGGATAGCCCGTAGCCTTTGAGGCCAATGCAGACGAACGGCTCAAACGGGCATTGATTTCGATAATACGGTAATCATTTGTTTCCGCATTGAAAGCAAATTGTATATTACATTCACCCACAATATTGAGGTGCCGCACACATTTAATGGTAATATCTTGCAACATTTTTACTTGTTCGTCTGACAAAGAACAAGTTGGAGCCACCACTATCGATTCTCCCGTGTGAATGCCAAGCGGGTCGAAATTTTCCATAGAGGCAACGGTAAAGCAATGATCATTGGCATCACGTATGCACTCAAATTCAATTTCTTTCCATCCTTTCAAATTTTCTTCCACCAAAACCTGTGGAGCAAAAGTAAATGCCGATTCTGCAGTTTTGACAAAAGTTTCTTCGTCCGGACAAACACCTGAGCCCAAACCTCCTAATGCGTATGCCGAACGAATCATGATAGGATAACCGATTCGGCGAGCGGTAGCAACGGCTTCTTCCATGGTCTCACAGGCTTTTGATGAAGGCACCTTAAGATTGACCTTGTTGAGTTCCTTCACAAAAAGGTCTCTGTCTTCAGTATTCATAATAGCCTCTACACTTGTACCCAAAACCTCTACATCATATTCTTTAAGAATACCTTTTTGAAATAGTTCTGTACCGCAATTCAATGCCGTTTGCCCACCAAAGGCCAACAAAATACCATCGGGGCGTTCTTTTTTGATAATTTCTGTAACAAAAAAGGTATTGACGGGTAAAAAATAAACTTTATCGGCAATACCTTCACTTGTTTGAATAGTTGCAATGTTTGGATTGACTAACACCGACTTTATTCCTTCTTCTCGCAGGGCTTTGAGTGCCTGACTGCCGGAATAGTCAAATTCTCCTGCTTGTCCTATTTTTAGGGCTCCTGAACCCAACATAAGAACTTTTTTGATTTCTTTTTTCATAAACTTTACAAGTTTTTACGTTAAAATATATTGTTGTAAAAAGCCTTTTCTTTCATCAAATAAAAGACCTTATATTGGGGTGCAAAGATAATACTTTTTTTGCTATTCCCGGTAATTTTCATTACATTTTTTTGAAAAAACAAATGTAACACACGATATTTCTGCTTATTAAAAATTTATCAGATATATCTTACAACAAGCAGGTCTTTTGAAATAAACGCATCATAAATACCTCAATTGCCTCTTAAACACTTCTAAGAAGTCTCCATAGCAATGCTATATTTTTTGTATGGCTGGCATATCTTACGTATTTTGTATGGACGTACTCTATATGTCCGAATATAAGAGTTTATTTGATAAGCACAAAGAAAGTTTTGCAAAAAAAGGTCTTGCGGTGAGAAATATTTTTTGTAAAATGATATTTTCTAATTATTGGTAAGAAAAAATAGCCTCACTAAAATTTTTCGTTGTGGAAAACTTGTTGTCGCTGCAGCTCTCTCTTTTGAGCCG
>CAJOFD010000054.1 GCA_905233585.1 uncultured Bacteroidales bacterium | reverse complement strand
AGTAAAACTACACTTAAACTATACATTAGTTTTTTCATTTATTTTGTGGTCTGTTATATCCCATTGCCCCGTCGGTTTTAAAAAGTTATTATTAAATTATTGTTTATTTTATTTTTTCCAATTCGTATTCAAGTGATTCTGTATAAGTATAATGATGTTCTTCTTCATATCCATCATCTTTAACTTTTCCAGACAAACTCATTGTTTTATTGGAAATTTCCTCTATATCGAATTCAAAAGTGTAAGTGCCATGTATATCCTTTGCCCCATTACTTCGATATTTTATTCCAGATAATGTTAATGTTTTGCCATCACAGGAATAATCACATTCTATTTCATTTCCGTCAATCAATACCCAGTCGTCTTCAGCCAAATCATAAATGTCACCGACAAATTTTCCATTGTCTTTAAATGTCCATGTGTTTCCTTTTGCATTTTCATCGTTTTTGTTAGTGGAGGTTACTTTCCATTTCCCAAGAATTTTCTTTTCTGTTTTTTTGCAGGAGGTCATTGTGGTCATGCCTGCAATAAGTAAAACTACACTTAAACTATACATTAGTTTTTTCATTTATTTTGTGGTCTGTTATATCCCATCGTTTAATAATAATTTTCTACGATTTGCAAAGGTAGCCTTCTCCTTAAATGCAAACAAAAAACGGCCGTCAATTGTTTTTACGCTTTCGTAAATACTTTTTACGAATTACTCTGACTGCTACTTCGATTTTTCTATGATTTCAAGAAGATTTTTTATTTCCACCTCATTCAACTTATCCAAAACCAAATTGAGATGAATTTGTCTTGCCGGCATTTCAAGCCCGCATTGCTCTAAAATATCAAGTAAAAAATTATGCTTCAGTGCAATGGAAATCTTCAGCAATTGTTCTACCCCAATATCGTGGCGTTCAAAAACGGCATACACATTAGGTCTTGTACAATGAATTTGTCGGGCGAACTCCGCCACAGACATTCCGCTTTCGTCAAAAACGATTTTTATCATGTGCCCGATATGAATCTGTTGTTTTTTCATGTTTTGTCACTTGCCTCTGGACATAAGAATGGCGTGGAAATAAAACTTGCCTGATACTTCAGGGTTACCACGCCCTTCACTCTCCAACAAGTTTATCCACGCCGCAACAAATACGGCATCCGATAACTTTTTCTTGAGAGTACACCCATAAAGGGAAAATTGTGGTAATTTGAAGTATCAAGAAAAGCTACGAATCGCTATTTATATGTCAATACGCCTTTGTTTTCCTATAAAATAATGTTTTATTTTATGCAAAGATAGCATAAAATTTTCAAATGTTCGTTGTGTTGTTTTTTTTGTTATCTTTGCATAAAATTAAAATATTGGTAATAATAACGAGATGAAACACATTGTAGATTTTAAAGTTCTAAAAAATACACCGTTACAAGATTCTGATTTTGAATTGTTGGTGCAAAGTGATACTGACTTGGAACATATTCTTCCTGGACAATTTGTCAATATACTCGTACCTCATACCAACAAAACACTTTTAAGAAGACCTGTTTCCATTTGTGATGTGGATTACGGGCAAAGGAGCCTGCTTTTCTATATCCGCAAAGTCGGCAACGGAACGCAAACATTGTCAAACATACAAGTCGGAGAAACGCTTAACATAATATATCCTTTGGGAAACAGTTTTTCCACCATCGCTAAAAATCCTTTGTTGATAGGTGGAGGTGCAGGCATTGCCCCTTTGGTGTTTTTGTTCAAACAATATGAAAAAAACGGCATAAAACCTACTGTTCTTTTAGGTGGAAAAACGGAAAAATCGTTGTCCTTACGCCGACATTTTTCTGCTACTGCCAACATCTGTGCTACAACCGATGACGGTTCTTGTGGTGAAAAAGGTCTGGTAACTTGCCATAGCATTATGCAAAACTTATCTGACTTTGATATAATACAAACCTGCGGTCCGCAAATTATGATGCAAGCCGTTGCCAAAATAGCCGAAAACACTGGTGTGAAATGTGAAGTATCTTTGGAAAACACAATGGCTTGTGGAGTAGGGGCTTGTCTTTGTTGTGTTACCAAAACGACAAAAGGAAATGAATGCGTCTGCACAAACGGACCGGTTTTTGACAGTAAAGAATTATTAAATTTTGTTAAATAAATAAAAATTTTTTAAACAATGACAGCATTAATTATTATAGGAGTAGTTGTTCTTCTCGTTTTGTGGGTAATCGGAATTTACAATGGTATGATAAAAAAACGCAACAACGTGGATAAAGAATGGAGAAACGTTGATGTGCAGTTGGAAAGACGTTATGCATTGATTCCCAACTTGGTGGAAACCGTTAAGGGTTATGCAAAACACGAAAGTGAAGTATTGGAAAAAATCACAGCCTATCGTTCTCAGGCTATGAGTGCAAACACTATTGCTGAAAAAGCAGAAGCAAACAATTTATTGTCTTCGGCGTTGTCCGGTCTGAAAGTGCAGTTGGAAGCCTATCCGGATTTGAAAGCCAATACAAATTTCTTGCAATTACAAGAAGAATTGGCTTCTACGGAGAATAAAATTTCATTTTCCCGTCAATTGTACAACCAAGTGGTAACCGACTATAACAACAAAATCCAGATATTCCCCAATTCAATTATAGCCGGTATGTTTAATTTTACAGCAAAAGAATTGTTTGAATTATCCACTCCGGAGGCACGCCAAGCCCCGAAGGTTTCGTTCTAAATAAAAAGATTTTGCCATGTATGAATTAATAGCGAAAAACAAGCGGAAATCCGTTATTGTTTTTATTGCCATGGGTATATTAATGATAGCCTTGGGAGGAGCTATCGGTTGGATATTTGATTCAGGATACGGCGAAGGTGTTTTTGTCGGTATCATTGTGGCAATTGTTGTTTGGGCCATACAGGCAATAGTGGCTTATTATCAGGGGGCGAAGGTTGTGCTTATGGGAATGAATGCCAAGGAAATAAGCAAACAAGACGACCCAATGCTCTATAATATTATAGAAGAATTGTCAATGGTTTCGGGTTTGCCGATGCCTAAAATCTATCTTATTGATACCTCTGCTATGAATGCCTTTGCGGCCGGAACAAAACCGGAAACAAGTGTTGTGGCTATTACCCGCGGATTGAGAGAAAGGCTCAATAGACAAGAAATACAGGGTGTTATGGCTCACGAAATGTCTCATATATACAACAGAGATGTGTTATATATGACTTTTGCCAGCGTGATGATGTGCACTATCGTTTTGATTTCTGAAATTCTAATGAGAAGTGCTTTTTATGGTAGTTTGGGTCGTCGCAGGTCTTCCAATGACAAAGGTGGTATGGCCCAAATTGTTGTTATTCTGCTGATAGTTGTTTTTGCCATATTCGCTGCATTTTTAGCAAGGTTGTTCTATTTTTCGTTGTCAAGGAAACGAGAATATCTGGCTGACACCATGGCAGTGAATTTCACCCATGAACCCTCTGCTTTGGCCAATGCCTTGCAAAAAATATCAGGAGATCCCGCTGACGATTTTGATCCGGGAAAAATGGCAGCGGCTATGTGTATCAGCAAGCCCAATTTAAGGACACGGGCAATGAATATGTTTTCCACGCACCCCCCTATTGAAAAAAGAATTGCCATTTTGCGTGCCATGGGAGAAGGCACTTCCTACGAAAACTATTGCCGTGCCTACGAAACCATTATGGGTAAAAACGATTTGCCGAAAGGGTAGAAGAAAGAAGTAAAGAAAGAATCTTGTTAACAAGATTCTTTCTTTGTTTTAGAATCCGATTTGCCAGCGTATCCCTGCCCGCAAGAAAAAACCGTCGTTTAAATTGGCATTACTGGCCACCCAGCCTTTGCTTTTCCAGCCCAATTCGGCATAAGGGTTCAAAAAACGATAATGGTAATTCAATCGGGCTTTTATCAAGCCGCCGAAAGTGCCTGTGGCAGTGAAAAACAACATGTCTTTGGGCTGTACCCACGCCATTACCGTTCCGCTTATCTGCATGTGATTGTTCAGCAAAGGAAAATCAACCAAACCCGCTTCAATACCTCCAAAATGGTTTTTGTAGTTGTGGTAGGTGTGCAAAGAAGCATAAAGGTTGCAGCGGGGTGCTTGCAAATAAAGGTCAAGGGAAACATCGCTGCCAAAAGCCGTCAAATAATGGCGGAAAGCAAAGTTTCCGTAATAAGAGCCGTGTGCTGTTTGTGCTAAACGGAAGCGGGAAAATCCGAACATCATCGGAGAAATGAAATTGAAGACGTCAAGTCCGACTTGGAGTTTCAAATATTTGCGTCCTTCCTGTGGAATATCTTCATACATAATGTAGCGGTTGATTCCGACACCGCTTGGGTGAATGCCGCGTTCCGCATAGGGTTTGTCAGGATAGCACAGGGCATGTATCCAAGCATTCATGTCCATGCCGGTGAAATCACGCGATTCAATAGTGTTTTCTAATCTATTGCGTTCTTGCATGTTTTCATCGCCTTGACCGTTGGCACATGTGGTGATGTATAAGAAATTTTGAAAGGTATTCATCCAATACAACACCTCGTTGTCCAAATTTTGATGATAGAAAAATTCGTTAAATTGCAAATTGCGGTCTATTTCCACTACCGCTTCATGTCCGGCACTCATCAAACGTACAAAGTCAGCATGATGTTAGTCGCAAAGCATTTCCAATTCTTCGTCTTTTTCATGACTGACGGCAATGGAACTTGCTCCTATTTTAAAAAGCAACACTTCATTGAAACTGTTGATGCCGAATTTTGTCATCACTGCCCGATGGTATTCTTCGTGCAACCAAGAAGCCGAAAGCGGCATTTGCATGACAAGCACATCAAATGCACTGACCGCCAATCGTTGCATAAATATCTGTAAAATACGTTTGTTTTTGAAACGAAGGGCTTTTTTTAGACCGAAATGTGCGGCAGTGTAAAAGTCCGCCGAATAGGCGAGGCTGTTTTCCATACCGGGATTCATATATGAGGGGAAAAATCCGCCGGTAGTCTTATAGGATTGCACTTGGTCGGGCAAAGCAAGCAAGGGCATATCCAAATACACTTGTCCAACGCTGTCCGTGTAAAAAACAAGATTATTGTCAAATGCTCTTTGTCCCAATATTGTCCTATTGCCTAAGACCAATAGAACAAAAATCAGAACATATTTGATTTTTTTCATCTTCCTATTGTTTGTACAAACTGCTTATATAAATAAATGCGAACTTTTGTTCGCATTTATTTTGTGCTCAGGACGAGATTCGAACTTGCACGCGGAAACCCGCACCACCCCCTCAAAGTGGCGTGTCTACCAATTCCACCACCTGAGCATCAAGACTGCAAAGATACAATTTTTTTGTTTATGCTTTGCAAGTTTTTGTTTTTTTATACAATTTTATAAATTTCCAAATTGAATATATAACCTAAAAATTCCATTTAAAAGAACGGAAAGCGTGTAATGTTTTGATTATTATGTGTATAATATTTTTATAGATGTCATTTTGCTGACAAATATTCATAATATTGTGTAAAATATAAATGAACGGTAAGATAGACAATTATTTACAGCAATGAAAAAATGCTGAACGAAAACTATTAATTGTATGGTATGCAAGACAAGTCGTAAATTTGTTTTGCTGCGATGGTAGTTAAACAAATAATAAAAGGGTGTTTATGGAATGGATAAACACCCTGTTTTTCTGCAGATTCATACAGAAAAACATAGAATAAAAAAATAGTTCTTTCCTACATTGTATTTTAGAATCGCAAGGTTAAACCTCCCCCTATCGTGTTTTTCCCAAAATGCGGGGAAAAACCGAGATGCGCGGTATGCGGTTTCCCATTAATAGAATATGAATAACTTGTTTGTAAAGGGTTCTCCTTCTTTATGAAAAACAAAATACCGGGAACAAGAAGACCTATACCGCCTGCTGCAAGAATAGAACCACTGACTATCTGACCGATGGAAAGATAGCCTTCTCCATACCAAGTATACTGTACACAAGTTGCCAATAATATAGTACCGATAATGATAAGTCCACCTCCCACAGAAGTAAATATAATTCCTTTCAATCTCTGTTTGGAGTTTGATTCCATAGCAAATCGATTATTCCCACGCTCAGACATTGTTTGGACTTCATTATATTCTCCTTGCGAAATTTTCTCTACCTTATTGACTATGGATATGGCTTCGTATCTACCGTCTGCATACAAGATGGCCTCCACAGAGTTCCGTGCAATGGTGGTAGCCTTGTCGTTCTGTTTATAACTGATTTCCGTATCAGATATATGTAAAATGGTAACGTTTTCAATATATGTACCGTTACGCAACGAAATAATGTCTTGTGCGGGAAGTACCCCTACACAAAACATTACAATGATAATTAACAAAATCTTTTTTACCATTATTACTCCTCCGCTACCAGTTTAAACATATAACTTACATCATTATCATCTATCAATGACAGAATGTCCAATTTCTTGGTTTGCGAATAATAACCTTTTTTTTCGCACTTGATTTCTATCTGTACATTGCCGGCATTGTTGTATGTCAAGCCCTTGATGTTGATTGTTTCGGAACCTTCGTATGGTGTTGTTTCCAAATACTTGTAGTTCTGATTTTTCACATCAGGAGTTTGGGATATTACCCGCCAAAAAACATCTGCCCCTTGCGGACGTGAATTGACATTCCAATGAACGGGAAGATGTTCCAATGCAGTATTGCCTTCGCCTTTCACCTGTTTGTTGGCTTCAATTTTAGGGCTGTCCGCACGATGCAGGAAAAAGGCAATTCTATCCCAATCCACATCCGCCAAGGCATTGGCATAAGCTTTGTTTATGGCAAGATTGGCAGCATCAAGCGATGAAGCATTTGCACTAATGGCAGCACGACCAGCAACTTCTACGGAAGGATAGACAAGAGTACGGTTGTGGTCAAATACTTTCAAATCCATAATGACTGTTCCCTGCCAACCGATACCGGACAAATAATCCACATGAAATTCCTTGACAACAAGTTGCATCATGTAATCGGTTGCCACATCGGCATCGAGGTTAAAGCCCATGGTACGCATATAGCGACGCACACTCTCCGGTACAAAAGAGACAACAGAAGGATTGACCTGTACGGTAGGTACATAGGTGGGACTTGCGTCATACACATGAATTATCCGCGTATTAGCACGCTCGTCTGATACATTCACCCGAATACCGTAATCTAAATTGGTATATTTGTCAGCCTGCGGCTGACCCACCAAGGCAAGATTTAATGTACGTGTTTGTGGTTGTGAAATAGTTTCGACTGGTTTTTTCAAAAAACAAGACTCACAAACAAAAGCAAAAATGCTCATCAAAACTATAAATGTGAAACTTTTTTTCATTTTTATAATATTTTAAAAAATTTAATAAATTATTTTATTTTCCATCAGGTTTTAGTTTTATCAATTTGGCACTGACAGTTGTTTTGTACACAACTTCATTCTTTTTGTCCCCTTGTTCTATATTGGTGGAAATAACTGGTTCAATAACGCCATCGGCTCCTGCTACTTTTGAAGCATTGATAAGACGGTAGATGGCCAAGTTGCGAACCATGTAATGAGGATAAGGACCGACTTCTGTTGCATTATAATCATTACTTAAAAAACCGAAACGGGCCACACCATCTACTTTATCTACAGTCCAACCAGTACTTTTATTAGCACCTTGACCCAAAGTAACTTGATTAAATTTAATTGCAAATTCATTATTCTGTTCCGTAATACGGATCTCATTATCTGAATAACGAGCAATAATAACGGCTTCTGCACTGATGGTGTTAAGAATAATGTAATCTTTTCTTTCAAGATTCAATTCATCCAATCTAACTGAATTAATTGTATTTACTGCTTGTGGAATAATACGTAAACTATTACATGAATACATAACAATTGTTGCAACAACAATAATTAGTTGCAAAAAGAATTTTTTTAACATAAATTATAATTTTTTTAATTATTGCCTACTCTTTACTGGATTTTCAGCATACTCCGTTTGTTCGCAGTACCAAAATTGAAAGAAGATTTGCACATAAAAAAAGCGTGGCACTTTTTCGCTTTCATTGGAACTTTTGAGGTCTTCGACTACCATATTCACCCAATTACAACGAGTAAAGCCCACGCCGATTGGCGGGAGCGTCGCTGCTTTACTCTGGGTGAATAATTTGAAAGTGTCGAAGTTTCAAAAGTTCCAGTATCAAGCTACTTCGCTTTTTCCTATTTTATAATGTACAAACTAAATGTGTGTTATCTGTTTCTTGTTCAAATATTTTCGTTAATACTCAGTTTTAGCAAATTTTCATATCAGAAATCTGCCTTGCAAAGATACAATATATTTAAATATATTCTGCAAGTTTTTGTTTTTTTATACAATTTTATAAATTTCCAACTTAGGATATATCTATGCACTACTTGAAGAAGAACTTTCAAAAAGATAGATGACCATAAAAATAAAAGGCAAAGAAAAGTTTCCGACTTTCTTTGCCTTTTAATATATTACATTCTTTTTATAAGAAACTCAATGTGTCTTTTTTGGTGATTTTTTGGCAATAGCAACATTGCAGTTTCAATTCCGACTTGTCTATCACGTTGAATTTTGTCATCACATTTTCAACATTGGTAATACATTTCGGATTAAAACATTTTACCGTTCCTTCGATATAGTTAGGAATACCTATTGATATTTTTTCTACAATTTCATAATCTTTGATTGTAATCAAAGTAGCCGTAGGAGCCATCAAGGCTATTTTATTAATGTCATCTTGTTCAAAAAACTTGTCTTGACATTTGATAATCCCTTTTTTGCCCAATTTTTCACTATCCAAGTTGTTTGCCAACAATACTTGTGTTTTACAAGATGTCAAGTTCAAAGTTTTGGCAACTTGAAACAACATATCAGCAGGAATATGGTCTATAACAGTTCCGTTTTTTATGGCAGAAACCACTAATTCTTTTTTGCTCATGGTAATTATTATTTTTTATGTTGAACATTTTTTTATTTCAAACCAAGAATGGCGGCAATCAAAGCCTGACGTACATATACTCCGTTTTGTGCTTGTTGGAAATAATATGCCTGAGGCATGCTGTCCACATTGGTTGCAATTTCATTTACACGTGGTAGCGGGTGAAGTACTTTCATATTCGGTTTCACCTTTTTGAGCATTGATTTATCCAAAATGTATGAGTTTTTCACTTTTTCATAATCTTGAATATCCAAAAAACGTTCTCTTTGTACACGTGTCATATATAAAATATCCACTTTGTCAATAGCCTCTTGAATTTCGGTATATTGATAATAGGTAAGATTGCGTTTTTTGATGTGCATTTTCACTGCAGAAGGCAATTTCAGGCTGTCAGGTGAAATCAAATGAAAAGTTGTATTGAAATTACACATCGCCTCTACTAGAGAATGTACAGTGCGTCCGTATTTTAAATCACCAACCAAAGCGATGTTCAAATTGTCCAAAGACCCTTGTGTTTTTTGTATAGAATACAAATCTAACATACATTGTGTCGGGTGTTGGTTAGCACCGTCGCCGGCGTTGATGACGGGTACGGTAGCCACTTCGCTTGCCAATCTTGCTGCCCCTTCTATAGGGTGCCTCATTACGATAATGTCCGCATAGCAACTCACCGTTCTGATGGTATCGGCAAGGCTTTCGCCTTTTGCCGTGCTTGAATTGGAGGCATCGGAAAAGCCGATGACTCTTGCTCCCATGCGATTGGCGGCACTTTCAAAACTCAATCGTGTACGCGTTGACGGTTCAAAAAACAATGTGGCAACTACTTTTTCTTTAGCCACGTCTTGTACTGGATTCTTTTCAAAATCCTCTGCCAATTTTAAAATATACAAGTATTCCTCTTTATTGTAGTCTGAAATGGAAATTAAATTCCGATTTTTTAGATTCATAATGATTTAAATTTATATTACCAAATAACATTTTCTCTATTGATAGGCATGGTCATACAGCGGGCACCACCGCCTCCGCGTGGCAATTCGTTGCTTGGCAATGTTACCACACATCGTTGATGTTTATCTATATTATCTTTTCCACTGATTACATCTGTTGCTTCCACTATATCAAAACCTTGTTGTTGAAGGGCTTGTATAGTATGAATATTGCGTTGATACCCGATAATTTTTCCGGGTTCCAAGACAAAGAAATTGGCACCGCTGTGCCATTGTTCTCTTTGCTGATTCCAAAGGTCATCTCCACCGCAGAAAATAGGTTGCAATTCAAAATGAAGCGATTGCAAGGCTTCCAACAAAGTAGTTTTTTCTTCTATTTTTCCGCTTTCCAAATCCATGTGAGTGGTGGTATATTGTGATGGCAGTGCTATTAAAGGTTGATAGCACATACAAGCGTTCTTATCTAAAAATGTGAATACCATATCCAAATGAATGAAACTATCAGGTTTTTCCGGCAATTGCTGTACAACAATATGTTTAATGGAAGTTCCTTTTAGGTGTTCTACCAATACATTTATGGCTTCTCGGGACGTACGGCAACCATTGCCTATCAACAAAACATCCTCTCGGGCTATCAATACATCTCCTCCTTCTATATTCACTGCCGGAACAGATACCTGAAATGTGGAAGCATGAAAATAATATTGGAAAATCTTTTGCATCAAATAAGGTTCTCGTTCTCTGGCGTTAAATTTCATTTTGTTTATCATCACCCTATTGAGCATACTCACGGATGCGTCTCTGGTGAAAAACAAATTATATAAAGGTGGAATGATATATTGGTGTTTGTTAATAGCATAACCTTCTATCAACACATGTGCCAAGGCTTCGATTGGCATATCCAACAATGATGATTGAATATTTAATTGATACCTTTCGCATACATCACACACTATTTGCCTTTTTAGTTGTTCATCTTGTAAAATTTTTGCCAACAAATCTGTTACATAGAACACTTGTGTGTATGTGTGAAGTACACCTTCAAACAAAGCATATTCACGTTGTGCTATATCCATGTTAAGAATATCGCTATACAAAGCATTGTGGATATTTTCAGGGGTCATCCGCTCTATTTCTATACCCGGCCGATGTAATATAACACCATTTAGTTTGCCAATTTCTGAATTTACACGAATATCCATAGATATGAATTTTACCTTGCAAAGATAATCGTTTTTTAGTGAAATTTGACTATTTTTTTGTAAATATTTTTTGGAAAATATTTTTAGTTATTTTTGCAAAAAAAATAACTGATTTTCAGTATGCAAAAATTTGAAGCATTTATAATACAAAATTTATTGAAAAATTATAAATCTTAAAACAATGGAAAATGGAACAGAACAAACATCTTTTGAAGCATATTGACAAGATACATACAACCCCAATGGGTGAAAGTAGAATCAGAAGAAATCTGAATCTTGACAATATTGATGTTGTATGGTTTTGCAAAACAAAAATATCGGATAGCAGGTGTTATATTTACAAACAAGGCAAAAATTGGTATTGTGAAACAGAGGACATAAGATTCACAATAAATTCAAAAACTTATACAATAATTACAGCACATAAATATTAATTGCTGAATAAAAAAAATTACTCAAAAAGTAAATATGTATAAAAAAAAAGTATTTTTGCAAATTGAAAAAGAATGTAATATCGGATAATAAAATATTGATAAACAATAAATTGACAGAGTAGGCAAAATAAAACAAGAAAAAAATGAAAAAATTAAGTTTGCTTTTATGCGGAATGTTTTTATTTCTGCAGATGGTTCACTCGCAGGTTATAACCTTGGCGAGTGAGAACTTTGATGGCGTGGTAACGTTTACCGCTACCAATGGCTTAAGTGCGGGTTGGTCAGCCAATACGACTTATAGCGTATCTGCCCCGAACTCTTACCATGGAACCATTCCTACATCAAGCGGGGATTCCATTATTCTTACAAGTCCTGTTTATGATTTTACAGGCTATGAAAATGTTCGGTTGAGTTTTGATCAGATATGCAAGGTGGCATCCTCGGATATTGCCCGTATAGAGTATCGTGTGGACCAGATGGGTCCTATGGGTGCATGGAAAGCAATACCAACTTCTGCCTACACGGGTTCTGGTAAATTTGCAAATGGTGTATTCAGTTCCTCCAGTTATGCTATATGGGACAGCACCAACAATTTGGCTACTCCGACAGATGCGTGGTGGCAGACAGAGTCCTTTAATCTGACCGATTACGTAGGTTTGGAAAGAGCCCAAATCCGTTTCGTTTTGAAAAAAGGAAATGTGGCAGGCACCAATTTTGCCTACGGTTGGTTGTTGGACAATTTCAAAATAGATGTGTCTGCTCACATTGTTGCACCGCCAACAGTAGA
>CAJOFD010000053.1 GCA_905233585.1 uncultured Bacteroidales bacterium | reverse complement strand
ACAGTTTTTTCATTTTTTTAACATTTTAATTAATACTGTATTGAATTGTTACAAAGATACCAATTATTTTCGCACAAACAATTATATATATATATATATATATATATCAATGAGTTACGTTTTGTTTTTGCAAAAAAACAGCCTAAAAAGGGATATATTTTTCAGCAAAAATGGAAGATTTTTTGCATTTTATAGCGAGGAAAAATCTATAAATTATTCTTTTCTCAAAGCAAAACAGACAAATGTCAACAGGCAGATAAAGGCAGTTACTGCAAAAACAGCCAAACTGTTTTCATTTGTCCAATGGGTAACAAGAGAAAAAATGGCACTCCCTAACAAAACGAAAACAAAGGTAACCAAATTCATATAAGCCAACATTTCCCCATTTTTGCGTCCTGTATCGGCTTTTTGAATCATAGCCAAACAAGGTATTTCAAAGCACCCGCCCATAAACGCCAAAACAAAAACAAGACAAGCACATATATATACGTTCGGATTGAATACGACAATTAACATCATACAGATTATCATACTCATCAATCCGGCATAAATAAGTGTTTTGTCTTTAAATACACTGCCTAATTTTCCTCCAATAGTACATCCCAAAGCAATACCAATGGCAGCAATGGACATAACAATACCCGCCATGGTGTTTGTCTGTGCCAAAGTATGCGTACAATGAAGTACCAGATTCATCTGCAACAAACCGCCCACCAGCCAAAAAACAGAAACGCCCAATACCCCCGCATTGAGATTTTTAAAATTCCGGGCATATTTATACGATTGAACAATAAATTTTATGGGATTGGTTGTGGAAAAATCATCTGTTATTCCGTCTTTGTCTTCTTTAACTTTTATGGCAAAACAGCACAGACAACCCAAAAGTGCAAAAACAAAGAACAAGCCCCCAACAAGCAAACGGTTATAATGGTCAGACAAATAAGCCGCCAGGCAAGTCCCCACCAGAATGGCTAAAAAAGCCATCGTTTCAAAAACGCCACTGCCGAAATTAACTTTCTCTTTTCCGCCAATATCTCTAATCAAGCCATATTTCGAGGGAGAATACATACAACTTTGTATGCCCATCAACAGCACAGCCAACCAACCCAGAAAAACAGATTCTGTCCAAAAAGACAAAAAGGCAAGCATAACAATAGGAAATTCTGCCAATTTACAAATCCTAAAAATAGTTTGTTTGGAATACAGAAGGGTGATTTTTCCACTGAGTGGAGAAAACAACAAATAAGGTATCACCAAGGCAGCCGATATGGCTGCAATCAATTGTGATTGGCTCAACCATGTAGGCAAAGACCACATTGCCGCTATAAAAACCAAACAATGTTTGATAAAATTATCATTGAGAATGCCCCAAAAATTAGCGGCAAACAAATAAAACCAATTGCGTGTTCGGATATTCATTTTATGATGTCTTTTCTTCATGAAAAACCTCTAAATTGCAAGGTTTTCCATTTAATATATCAAAACGGAGAAATGTAATTGCCTGATGAAAACCATAATGTCCCGCTGCTCCCGGATTGATAGCCAACAAATTATGTTTTTCATCATAAAGCACTTTCAGAATGTGCGAATGCCCACACACAAAAATATCCGGTTGATATTCCTTTATTAATTGTATAGAATGGGAGTTGTATTTGGGCGGATAGCCCCCAATATGCATCATCAACACCTTTAGATGTTCAACCTCAAAACAAATATATTCCTTTGTTTTCAAGCGAATATCTTTACCGTCTATATTTCCATAAACGGCTTGTAAGGGTTTCATACTTTGCAGAGTAGTATAAACATCTATATTCCCAATATCTCCTGCATGCCAAATTTGGTCGCATGGAGCGAAAAAAGATGCTGTTTGCGGGTGCAAAAAACCATGCGTATCAGACAATACCCCTATTTTCATATTTTTATTTATAAAAAAAGTTGCCCAAAGGCAACTTTTTTCACTTTTTATTTTCTATTCAACTTTCTTTATCTTCATTTCCACACGGCGGTTCATTTGTCTTCCCTCATCGGTATCATTGGTTGCAATAGGTTTTTTAGCACCATAACCCTTTGAAGACAATCGTTTTGCCGATACCCCATGAGCAACCAACCAATCAACTACGGCTTTCGCTCTGTTGGTGGACAATTTGTCGTTATAAGCATCTGTTCCTTTACCATCGGTATGTCCGCTCAATTCTATTTCCATTTGAGGATATTCTTTCATCAATCCCAATACGTTTTCCAATTCTTTATTTGATTCTTCTCGCAAACTATATTTGTCATAATCAAAGAATATATTGTTCAAAACAAATACGGCATTTTTCTCAATAGCATTCAACACCATATTTTTGGATATTTTTCCTTTTCCGCTTGGAGTGGTAATAATATCTTCCAAGTTCATATATTTGTCTTTTGTCAAAGCAATGTTGAAAGTTGTATTTTCCGGCAAATTCAATACGATTTCACCATTTTCATCGGAAGTGCCTGTTATCTCAAATACTTGACGGGGACTTCCGTCTATTTGTTCATCTTTAACATAAGGCATCAAATCTTCAGGAACATCAACTTCATCAGACAAAACACCCTTTACTATAACATTTGCTCCTGACAAAGGTTTGCCGTCTTTGTCTACAACTTTTGTAGTCAATTCCGCAAAATTATGCTGAATAGTAGTTGGGTCTAACAATTCTACATGATAAATATCCAAGCAACCTACACCATCAATACGATCAGAGGTCAAATACATATCTTTACCGCTTTGATTTACAATAAACGAAGTCTCATCGCCAATAGAATTGATAGGATAACCTATATTAACAGGTTTTTCAAAGGATTTTTTATGGGTTTTTACATAAAATATATCATATCCCCCAATACTATTTTCATTGTTTGACACCAAATAAAAGATAGTTTCACCTGCCAATTGGTTTTGAGTAAAAAGCAATTCATCATAATCGGAATTAACATCTGTTACTCTTGTAACGTTACCCCATTTTTCTTTTTGAGGTTTACCTTTTTTAGTTTGTTTTAAGGTTCTTGTTATTTTGTAAATATCAAAATCTTTTGCTTGGTCAGCAGAAACTTTCTTTTGTTGTTTTGGAGATAGTGTATAAAAATCTTTAGGACAATTGCTGGCAAAATATATTGTATTGCCATCGTCAGCATAAGTTGCATTCAATTCAATAAACGCCTCTGAAGTGATAGGTTGTATAGGTTTTTCTATCTTATTTCTTTTCTTTATATTTTCATTAAATTCATAAACATCGCCATCATAATTCGCCAAAAAGGCATTAGCTTCATATTGATTGGAAGTAATTAATGAAGAATAATTGTTCATAGGACGAATAGTCAGATTAGTATCTGCAACGGCAAATATATAAGATTTTCCGCCACCATAAGCATAAGTAGTGTCAGAAAGATTTTTACGATAAGAAGAATAAATTATATATTTCTCTTTATCAGTAAATTGTGGATTGAAATCATCTAATTTTGAATTAATGGCTTTGTAATTTTCCACCAAACCCAATTCCTTGTTAGCCAATGCTTTTTCGGCATTAGCAAGTTCTTGTTTGGCTTTTTCCACTTTTTTCACATAATCGGAACGGGTATTGACTTTCAATTGGTTGTTCAAACACAATATTGCTGTATCTTTGTGGATATTTTTTACACGAACTCTGTTTATATCTTGAGTGGCCAACCATTTTTCCATATAAATATACCCCAAATAGTACCAAAGTGTATCGTTTGCATCGGAATAATTTGTAGCAACATTCCACAAAATCGGAAGAGCCCAATCCAATTTGCTCTTATCTTTCAAGCGCAAAATGGTATAAGCATAACGATACTGAACTGCCAAACTGGAAGAATCTTTTTCAAAGGCTTTTCTATATTGCTCATTGGCAGATATAATATCTCTAATATCAATAGAAGTATTGGCCAAAATTTTATCCCCTGCTTCCACATGTGTTTTTACAGAAGTGGGATAACTTGTCATCATATTGTTTTGAGCATAAGACAAAGATACCCACATACACAATCCTACAATTGCCATCAACCTATAAATTCCTTTTCCTATCATAATTATGTTTATTTAATAATTTAGAGCCTCTCAAGGGACTTGAACCCTCGACCCACGCATTACGAATGCGTTGCTCTACCGACTGAGCTAAAGAGGCTTTTTTGCAAAGTACAAAATTACAACATTTTTTCTTATAAAATCTATTTTTTTTGATATTTTTTTTCTTTTGTCAAACTAATTGTTTCTTTTGACAACAAATCTCGCAAAACCGAGATAATCAAATCGCTTTTTTGAGGGATTTTTTTTAATAATTCTTCAAGCGACCAATCTCCATCTTGAAGACATTTAAATATGTGATTTTCAATATTTTCATATATATTTTCAGGAATATAATCTGCTCGCATTTGCAAACAGGCATCGCAATGTTCACAATTGTTGGAGTTTTTTTCTCCAAAATATTCCAACAACAAACGGCTACGACATTTGTTGGTAGATTGCACATAATTAAAAACCGCTGCCAATCTTTTTTGGGCAACTTTTTTTCTTGTTTTGTAATACTCTTGATTAACTGGCAAATGATTGCTTGAGGGACGGGCAGACAAAAAAACAAGTTTCGGCATATTTGTTTGCGGATAATAAGCAATAACCTTAAAAACCGCCAATTTATGCAAAATTTGTTTTATTTTTTCTATCGGTTGCTCACTTCTTTGGGACAATACCTCCTCATTTATCGCTACATAGGAAGAAAACAAACCCGAATAGGAACGCAACAACAATTTTACAAAATCCTCATATTGTTGATGTTTTTCCAGAAAAGAATCCAACTCTTTGTTGTTCAATAATATATTTACTTTTGAACTTTCAGCAGCATTATCTTCTATAGCCAACAAACCAGATTGTTGCAAAAAAACAAGTGCATAATGCACCAACAATGGAGACATTTGGACATTTTGTGCAAATTGCAGCATATCAAAATCAAAAATCTTCCCCTCACCTTCCCCAGCAGGTATTTGAAAATAACTGCATAAATTGTCATAAACCTGTACAATGGTCGGTATGGGAGGGAATGAATTTTGATAATTTTTTTCCAAATCAACCAAATCCGCATTTTCATACAACAAAACAGCGTAAGCTGGTTTTTCGTCTCTACCTGCCCGTCCTGCTTCTTGAAAATAAGCTTCCAAATTATCGGGAATATCAATATGTATCACCACCCGAACATCAGGTTTGTCTATTCCCATACCAAAAGCATTGGTAGCCACAATTATTCGGGTTTTGTTGTTTTTCCACGCTTCTTGTTTGTACTCCCGACTCGCCATATCCAAACCGGCATGATAAAAATCAGCAGAAATGCCATGTTGATTTAACAATTTTGCCATTTCCACCGTTTTTTTCCGACTACGCACATAGACAATTCCCGTTCCTTCTATTTTATTGATAATCTGCAATAAACGTTTTATTTTATTTTCTTCTTTAAAAACAAAATATGTCAAATTCGGACGGGCGAAACTTTTTTGAAATACATTATTTTTCCTGAATTTCAATTTTTGTTGAATATCAAGCACAACTTCCGGTGTTGCCGTTGCCGTTAAAGCCAAAACTGGCGTTTGAGGGGGCAAAAGTTGTCTAAAATCGGCGATTTCCAGATATGGAGGTCTGAAATCGTAACCCCATTGCGAAATACAATGTGATTCGTCTATCGCCAATAGGGAAACGTTCATTTTTTGTACAATATTTTGTAACAATTCCGTTTTCAGTCTTTCTGGCGAAAGATACAAAAATTTAAGTTCTCCTTGCTCGCATCGTCTTAATATGCTTTCTATTTCCTTAAAAGACAATCCTGTATAAATGGCTTCTGCCGGAATATTTTTTTGTTTCAGGTTTTCCACTTGGTCTTTCATCAAGGCGATAAGTGGAGAAACAACAATGCACATTCCCTCCATAGCCATAGCAGGCACCTGAAAACAAATGGATTTGCCGCCACCTGTAGGCAACAATGCCAAAGTATCTTTGCCTTCCAAAACAGAACGGATAATTTCCTCCTGCATGGAACGGAAAGCATCATATCCCCAATAGTGTTTTAATATTTTGTGAATATCCATCTGCAAATCGGAGAGAATGAACTTGGGAAGCTATTTTTCCACAAATTCTTTCAGCAAAATATTTCGTCCGTCTTCTTCTATAAAGGCTTTTCTTATTTCTTCAAAAGACGGCTGTTCTATATTGAAATAGCAATATGTTGTACCTATTTGATTGGTGTAATGAGCATCTGAACTCTGAATAAAAGTTTTATTTTTCAAATATCGGTTACGAAGCAAATAATCTGTTTTTGTGGATCTAATAGACAATTCCACTCCATCAATTTTAAGGTCAAAAGGAATAAAACCCAATTGGCTGGGTACACTGGTTTTCGGTTTATCAATATGGGCAGGAATAAACAAACCATTTAAACTATGTACTTTTTTTTCTATTTCTTCCAAGGATTGGTCTATTGCTGCCGGCAAAAATTTAGGTTCTTCATAGATGATATTTGCTTCTTTGTCTATTTGTACCTGATAACCGAACTTATCGGTATCGTTCCAAATATCCTGCATATATTTCTGCAAATATTCATCAAAAATCTGTAAGGTCTCATCTGTTTCAAAGAAAGCTAAACAATGAGCCTCTTCTTTTGTTGTAACCTCCGCACCGCCCAGTACAAAAATTCCGCATTGTTGGGCATAATATTTTGCCAAAGAAACATGTTTTGTTGTGTTATGGTCTGTTATGCCGATTATTGACAATTGTTTTTCTTTGGCAATCCTAACAATTTCATCGGGTGTCATATCTAAATCCCCACACGGAGACAATAGTGTGTGAATATGTAAATCGGCACGGAAAGAATTCATTATTGGTTCAATAAATTGAAAATTTTGGCAGAAATTTCAAATTCATCTTCATCTGTTCCCAATATAGGAATGTTTTCTTCATTACTTTGATTGATGGTTTCTTCTTCAGGTTTATAGCCTTTAACCAGAACAATTGCAGCCAATTCTTTCAATGTTGCAATTGCCATCACATTTTTATGGGTTTGCAATGTTATCCAAATATGTGACGCTTCAGCATTGCCCATCACATCGCTCAACAAATCACCAGTATAACCGCCAATGATTTCATTTTGTAGCCCTTCTGCTCCCGAGAAAACTTTAAAATTCAGTTTTTCAACAACTTCTTTTACTGTCATATTCAATCAAAATTATATGCTATTTACAAAATTATTTATTCTTTAGGGTTTATCCACCTCTATTTCATCTCTAATTTCATGAACAAGATTTTTGTCCAATTTTCCCACTCCCCAAGTTTGTTTCATCAAATCTATCGATTCGGGCAAACCTAATTTATCGTTCTGCTGAAGAATTTTTTGTACAAAAATACATTTTTTCATATCAGCATTGTTTTGTACAATATCTTCTGCCAACGATTGACAAGACGGAGAGCCGCAAATACCACAATCAACTTGAGGCAAAAGATTGTTTATTTCGTTGATTCTTTTCATCTTTTTCATCGCTTCCACCATATTGTCGTCTAATTTTACAATAGAACGGGGTTCAACTTTTCCAGTAAGCAAACAATTGGATTCGATATAGTCAGCATATTTTTCCCAATCTACATTTTCCACACTATTTGGAGACGTTCTACGAGCCCTTTTGTTTGCTCTGTCTGTTGTCATAAATTTATTGCCGGCACACAACACCCCTCCTGCACAACTTTGATAACATGCACGAAGTTCCAAAAAATCAATATCTTCTATACTTTCGTTTTCAACTTTTTCCAAAAACTCTATCACATTATTGATTTGATCTATCGCCATTTTGTGTGGAGTATCCACAATACGGACCTCACCCGTTGTCAATGACCAATAAAGCGATTGTTTGGACATTTGTACAAAGTTTTCTTCATCACTGTCTTTACCAAATGAATTTTGTTTTATTTCTCTATAAATTCTATTATAAAGATAATCCATATTGATAACTCCGCTTATCAAAGATTCTTCATCGGTTGCAGGGCTTTTTATTCCGGCTATTTTTGCAGCACAAGGAGTAATATAAAAAATGCCGACTTCGGAAAACGGAATGCCCTTATCTTCAAATATTTTTTTGATATACATAGCCGTAGCATCCATCGGCGGTTTTATCAGCATAATATTATCCACCAATGTCGGGAAACGAACTTGTATCAATCTCACAATGGCGGGACAAAAAGAAGAAATCACCGGTTTTTCCTCACTCTTGGCAATATATTCATTATAAGGTTTTACCAAACAGTCCACAGAATTTTCTGTTTCATAAACATGGGTAAAACCAATTGAAAGCAATGCTTTATAGATTTCAGGATAAGTAACTTTATCGGGAAACTGAGCCGTAAAAACAGAAGGCATCAAGGCTATTCTGTATTTGTAGTTATATATTTTTTCAAAATCATCTTGTTTTACGCTAATGGCTCCGTATGGACAAGTCCGAAAACATTCTCCACAATCAATACAACGATTTGGATTCAATTCTGCCTTGCCGTCTATTACACGAATGGCTTGGGTAGGACATTTCATCATACAATGCGAACAACCCATACAAAGGTCTTTGCGAAATTCCAAAGCATGATAAAATGTTTCTTCTTTTGTTTTCATAGGCTTTGATTTTAAAGTTATTCAAGTACAATAACTATTGTAATTTATTGTAAATTTCCACCGTAGTCCCCACTCCCACTTTGCTTGTGATGGACATTCTATCAGTGTTGTTTTTGATATTGGGCAATCCCATACCTGCTCCAAAACCCATTTCTCTTACCGAAGGAGAAGCAGTAGAATAGCCCATTTCCATGGCTTTGTCTATATCAGGAATACCGGGGCCTTCATCTACCAAACGGATAGTGATGGCCTCTTGGTCTATATCCACATAAATTGTACCCTTATAAGCATGGGCAACAATATTTACCTCCGCTTCATAAAGAGCCACAACCGTACGTTTGATGATACTTGAATCTACATTCAATTGTTTCAAAGTCTTCTTTACGGCACTTGATGTGGAACCTGCATTGATAAAATCTCCGCTTTCTACATGATATTCAAAGTGCATAATTCTTAATTTTAAAATAATGGTTTAATACCAGCGTTAAACAAAAGGGCTGACGTATGAAATGCTGAATAAGGAGTTTCTATCACAACAATATCATTGTCTTCTGCCAAAGAAATCATATCCGGTGTACTTTTCTTTCCTCTAACGATAATAATGATATTTATTCCTGCCATTTCAGCTGTACGAATGGTTTGCAGATTTGACAACCCTGTTATCAATGCCAACTTGTCGGTAGATGGTATTGTTAATACATCACTCATCAAATCTGAAGCAAACCCTCTTTCTATGCAAAATTCTTCCTTTTCGCATTCAGTAACAAGCTCCCCTTTTAATATTTCTAAAAGTTGATCTATATTCATTTTTATTGTTATGCTTTTTTATTTTTTTATAAATTTGGTACCCGAAACAAGACTTGAACTTGCACAACCATAAGGTTACTACACCCTGAATGTAGCGCGTCTACCAATTCCGCCATTCGGGCAAAAAACAATTTCGCAAAGATAATCATTTCTTAAATACAAAAACAATCTGACACTTATTTTTTTTCTTTTTCCATTCCCATATATTCAATGATTGATACCCAAGGAAAAAATATCACTATATCCCTATAAACACACAACCGAAAGTTTTTGATAATAAAACATAAATTCATACGTTATATATTATAAAATAAAATATTATGGTAAGTTTATATAAATCAGGAGAGAAACCCGGCAAGGGAACATACAAATGTGTAAAATGTGCTTATATAGTTGTATTAAAATCAGATAGTGATGTTTTGCCCGTTTGTCCGCTTTGTGGATTGAGAGAATATGAAAAATTGGCATAAGCAATTTGTTTTTTTCTTATTTCTTTTAATTTGTTTTAAACCTTGTTACGGGCAAAACAAGTGGATAGGTTATTGGATTGACACGATTGAAACATACACGCAAGATTTAAAAATTGTCATACATTTTGATGGAGAAAATCAAAATGAGATGAAACTCAATCTATATAGCATTGACCAATCAAAAGTGCCAATTCCTATTAAATCGTTTCAAATAAAAGAAGATAGTCTTGTTTTTTCATCTAAAGCTTACAATCTGCAGTTCAAAGGACAATTTGTAGATTCAAATTCTTCTATATCAGGTGTAATTAAACAAGGACAAGTTTTTCCGTTACAATTCACCCGCATCGACTCTTTGCCTTGCGTATATCGTCCGCAAACACCACAACCGCCTTTTGATTATGGTGTGGAAGAAGTGTTAATTCCCAACAAAAAAGCAAAAGTAAATCTTGCAGGAACACTGACTATACCCAAAAATTGTCGACAATGTCCTGCTGTAGTTTTGGTGGCGGGTTCTGGACCTCAAGATAGAGATGAAACTATTTTTGACCATAAACCCTTTGCCGTTATTGCCGATATGTTCACCAAAAACGGTATTGCCGTTTTGCGTTATGACAAACGAGGCATCGGCAAATCAACGGGTGAACTTTATTCTGCAACAACATTCGATTTTGCAGAAGACGCTCAAGCCACAGTAGATTTTCTCAAAAAAGACAAACGTTTTCAAACCATTGGAATAGTGGGACATAGCGAAGGTGGAATCATTGCAGCTATGTTGGCTGCCCAACCTAAATCAAAACTTGATTTTGCCGTTTTGTTGGCAGCACCGGCTCAAAAAGGAGACAGTTTGATAGTTTCTCAAGTGTTTTATGCTGCCCTTGCAAGCAATTTGAATGAAAACTATGCCCAAGCAGTTGCCAATCAAGAACGTTTTCTGCTTGATGTGCTAATGAAACATAAAGATTCAACTTTGACAAAAATTGACGAAGAACTTGACAAACATAAGCAATCGCTTCCCGAAGATGATATTGAACTTGCTTTGTGGAAAAATTTTGTCCCCCTGAGAGACATTCCACCCTGTTTAAGTCCCTGGTTTCAAACATTTTTGACAATTAACCCTGCTGACTATTTGCAGAAAGTAAAAATACCTGTTTTTGCCCTTTACGGCAGCAAAGATTGTCAAGTACCACCAGAAACAAACAAAGATTTAATGTTTGATTATTTGTCTAAAAGCAACATACACTTTTCGCTCATCACTTTAAACAACAAAAATCATTTGTTTCAAAATGCGAAAACGGGCAGTGTAAAAGAATATAACAATATTGCTGAAACTATTGCTTATGATGTTCTGTCTATGATAAAAAATTGGATATTAGAATTAAAAAAATATTAAATACGTATGAAAAAATCTTATTTTATTTTAGCGGCAAGTTTTTTGCTGATGTTGTGTGCTTGCAAAAAAGAATTTACCATAACCGTAACTTCCAACAATGAGGCTTGGGGAAGTGTGAAGGGTGGCGGCACTTTTGCCAAAGGTACGGAAATTGAACT
>CAJOFD010000052.1:5583-17243 GCA_905233585.1 uncultured Bacteroidales bacterium | reverse complement strand
AAAGTACGAATACAGCAGAAGCTGCATTTACGACGAATAATAATATCAGTTCTGATGATTGGACGAACATGGAGAATGCGGGTTGTGTCTTCCTTCCTGTTGCCGGCAACCGCAATGGGACTTCGGTCAGCAATGTCGGTTCCTACGGTAACTATTTGTCGGCTACGTGCAGCAGTAGCTACGACGCGTACAGCTTGTACTTCAGTTCGAGTAATCTCTATCCCTACGACTACGGCCGCTACGGCGGTCGGTCTGTCCGCTTGGTTCGCTCCGCCCGGTAGTTCTTCTCTTTGGGCAAAGAAAGGCGGAATGACGGGTGAGGTGTACCTTTCTTAATGGCACGTCTCACAGACATTTCCTCCGCTTTGTCAGGAGGATAATGTAAAAAGAAAATAATAATTTTATTCTTTCCATGCTGCCAATGGAATCATTTTTATCCCATCGGAGCGTGTGTATGCCAGTTGTCCACCTGTTCAGATAAAATAAGCAGGTCGGAGTCTCGCGTATGCAGTATTGATTTTTATATAATTGTTTTTCTAAAATCTGCGGGTATGACGGCAATAGGAGTCGTATTCATCTCCGAAATCTTTGTGCAGGCGGCGTTCTTCGCTGATAACTTGCATTGTCATAATGGCAAAAAAGAGTATCCAAACGAGCCAAGCCTGCCAAGTCCATAGCCATACGGCAATTCCCACAAGCCATATCAAAGTGCCGCTTAGCATGGGATTGCGGTTGATTCGGTATGGTCCGTCTGTCATCAAGTGTTTGGTGCGCGGGGCTATTTCGTGTCCAAAAGCATCTAAAGGATTGCCCTTTCCTTGCCTTTTCATATAGACTATAGTCCATATGCTTAATGATAAACCGATGAACATCAGTAAAATACATGGAACAGCTCTTTCTATAGGGATAGCCCGTAGGAGTGGCATACCCGATACTATCCACATCACGGTTGGTATCAAACCAATAAAAAGCACACCTCCTAACAGGTATGCGATTATTTCCCGTAGGAGGTTTGCTGCTTTGTTTTTTGTCATCTTCAACTTATTCCAACAAATAAAAATCCTATATTATTCCAGATACTTTACAAAAGCATCTGCTTGTTCTTTCAATGCAGTACGTTGTTCATCGGTAAGTATCATGCGACCTTCCGTCCATGCTTCTGCGTTGAGGGTAATGCCTGTTTGTGGTGTGGTCATCACATCTGCTTTGATGAAAGTTAAAAGTTCGGCAAGTTTTTCTCTGCATTTGCCTGTAGCCATCTGACCGCCGGCCCCGCTCATCGTTACTTTTTTCCCGTTGATAACAGTAGGGGTCGCATAGTCGTTGGGAACAACAGGGCGGGATAGCCAATCTAATAGATTTTTTACATGACCGGGATAACTGAAGTTGTATTCGGGGCTAAATATCCATATTCCGTCTGCTTGGGCTACAGTCTCTCGCAGTTTAATCACTTCAGCAGGAGCAGGAAACTCCATGTCTTGATTGATGAACGGTACCTTTGTATAATCCAAATAAGTTATTTTGACCTGTTCCGCCAAATATTTTTCCGCTTCTTGGGCAAGTTGTCTGTTAAAAGAGTCCTTCCTAAGTGAACCGATAATGAATAAAATTTTTTTCATGGGTGTTGTTTTATAGATTAAATTTATACTTATGTTTTGATTTACAAAAATACAAAAAAATATGGATTGCTATGACTATTTTTTATATTTTTGTCTGATTGAAATTCATATAGAAAGCAATAAAATTGATACAACCCGATAAATATAATATACAATGGATTTAAGTCTTGCAATAGCACTCGGTATCACCTTGGTGATTGCCATTTTGTTAATCGCTTTCAACAATGTTTCCAAAGATAAGATGAATTATCAAAAGTATTTGAAAAACATTTTTTTTACTCAGGATTATATCCCCGACAAATCGGAATTGCAACATCGTTTGTCTTTGTTAAAATTAGAACAATATGCCCCTTTGATTGAACCGAAAGCCGTAGATATGTTGAAAATAACCTTTCAACCAGCGGAGGAAACTTGTGCGGAGATTGGAAGTTCCAAAATGGGAGGATATTGTGATACAAATTTTGGAAAACCCTTGTCAAATAATTCGTTTGTTTTGCAAATCAATTGTGAGGAGATAAAAAATAAGACTTCGTATCCCTCTAAAGGTATGTTGTATTTTTTTGTGGATACGGAAAAAATGATAACAGAAAAGAAAAATTTTGTGGAAGTGCAATATGTTTCTGATTTATCTGATTTACAGTTGTGTAGTAAGCAAAGCAGATTGTGTGAGCAGGTTTCTGTTTTGCATTTTACTGCTGCCTTGTCTTTGCCTGACCCATATAGCCTTTGGGCAAAAGAAACTTTTGGTGATATGGAACAAGAAGGTTATTATAAGTTGATAAATACAGACAATGTCAATCAAATAGGAGGCTATCCACAAAGTATTACCCAACATTTTGATTTTAATCCGGACACACATCTTTTGTTGTTGCAAATTGAATGTATGGAATCATCTTTAAAAAATATGCCGAAATGGGCAAGGATCTATGTTTTTGTAGATAAAGAAAAAGCTCAAGTCAACGATTTTAGTTCGCTCACCTCTTATCTTCAATATTTTGAAGAATAATTATTCTTTGTCAAATTCGATTTCGTCGTGTTGTACCCAACCGTAATAGGAACAACCTTCAGCATCTGTTTCTTTTAAAGCGACAAATCTGTCGCTATGAATGGAAATATCTGAAATATTTTCCATACGTACAAAATACCAAAATTTACCTTCTCTGTCTCTGGTTTCGGCATAAATGGTTCCATTGGCATCTTTGGGATATACGGCTACCATATTGCCTTTCCAACGGGTTTTGCCTGCAATGTATCTTTCATTGTCAACCATAGGTTCTATTCTCAAATAGGCAACTGTTTTTACATGAAATGGCGTAGGAGTGATACGTTTGTTGGGTAAAAATGTGCTTTTGAAAATCAAATCTGTTGATACAGTGTTGAAATATACGGTGTTGTTGGTTCTAATGCAGGCATATTGTATGTTTTTATTGATAAAATTACCACAGCAGGCATATTCATACAAAGAAAAATTAAGACAATTGTCGCCATCGGGTTCGTTGGTCTTGTACAAGACACCTTTTCCCATAAACGACAAGTGAAATGCTTCACCTTTGTTGAGAAACAAAAAAACATAGTCAGCGTGTTTTATTTTTCCGTTGAATATTACGTCTAAACGTCCATTGTTGTCAAAATCAATAAGATGAAAATATTCTGACACATCAGAAAAACTTACATGGTAAGTGTTTAATACCTCTTGAAAATCACTATTGGATGCAGCCCGAGCAAACATTTCTTGAGCATTGGCGGTAGCAGGGGCATACCATTTGTCTATATTGTTGTTTTGTACAAAAAAATTGCCCTGCCCAAACGAAAGACTATATGTTGTCAATACAACCGACAAGATGTATATTATTTTTTTCATAATTTATTTATCTGATTTTATTTATGTTTTGTTGAGAATTTTCTTAACAGCAACCTGTACAATTCTTGATAAGCCTCACTATTTTCTTTCCAATTGTATTTTTGTTTTATTTGTTCCAAATAGGGCAATAGGTCGGTTAATCGTTTGAAATCGTTAAGTTTGTTGATTTCTTCGGTAAACAAGGAACCATTGTTTTTGAATAATTCTTTGACAAACAAAAATTTATTGTTGATGTCAATACTATTCATCAAATCGGAACTGCCATGTCCAAGACTTAATCCTAAGGTGTCGTTCTTTTGCATACCGGAAACCATATCGTTGACCGAAGGTCTGGTTTGTTGGTATTTTTCGCTAATGCTGACATTTTTGACCGGAATGGGATTTTCAATATCAATTTCATCGCCCCAATAGGCAGGCGGTGTTCTCCGTGATTGAATATGTTGTGGCTCTATAGGTTTGGAAGGCGTTGGTTGGTACCCAAAATCTTGAGATTCTTCTTCAAATTCTATATTGTCAAGGTCAATTTCTTTCTTATTTTGATTGGAAACAGGTGATTGTGGTTCCATTAAGGGGCTCATCTTCGGCTCAACCTTGGGTTGAACATCTATAGCGTTGTAAATGTCAAATATAGAATCATCTATGGTAATTTCATCTACAATATTTTCATTTTCTGTTGTTTCTTCTTTTGTTGCAACATCTGAAATTGCAGCAAGTTCTTCGTTCTCAATTTTTTCTTCCTTTTCTTCTTCAGGAATTTCTTCTTGAGTTTTTTCTGATATTTCTTCAATAGCTTGGGAAGGTGTTGTTGTATTGTTTTCTATTGGAGCAACAGTTTCAACTTTTGTTTCTTCTTCAACAAGGCTGTTGCTGTCGCTCGTTTCTGTAATAGGTTGATTTTCATTAATCTGAGGCTCATTAATTTGAGAATCTTCAATAGGAGTTGGTATAGTTTGTTCTTCTTGGTTTGGTTCAATCGTCTTGTCTTCAATTGTACTTTCTTTATTTACAATTGTTTCGCTTGTTGTGGGTTGTTCTACAACGGGTGTTGTTGCATTCTTTGTATTTTCAATAGGATGGGAATTTGAGGCATTATCTTCGTCTTCCCAATCATCTCCGAACAATGAGGGGATATTTAGTTTGTATTTTTCTTCTTCTGCTTTTTTATCTGCGATATGTTGGACTGTTTCTGCACGAAATTGCACACATTCCTCATAAAAACGGCGACATTTTTCCAATAAAATATCTATTTCTATGAGTGAATTTTGTTTTTTGAAATCCACTGCTTGCAGTTGTTTTTCAATATCATCGAAAAGATTACGTATATTTTTGTCGTTTGTATTGTTTGCCATGATTATCTAACTTTGATGTTTAAAATAATTTGCCAAAATTACAAAAAAATAAAATATGATAAAGAAAAATAATAGGTTTATTTGAAAAATTATCTCTATCGAAGGCAATGAAGATTATTTTAATTGCCAGTCGGAAATGTTTATGTCTTCGTTGTTGATGATAGAAAGATAGTTGTTGTAACGGCTTTTGGTAATTTCTTGGTTTTCAACAGCTTGTTTGACAGCACAATGAGGTTCATGGGTGTGTGTACAGTTGTTGAATTTGCAATTTTGCATAAGTGCAAGTATTTCAGGAAAATAATGTCCAATTTCTTCTTTTTTGTATTCAATCAAACCAAATTCTTTAATTCCTGGAGTATCAACAATATATCCCCCAAAAGGCAAATGAAACATTTGGGCAAAAGTGGTTGTGTGTCTGCCTTTTTGATTGTAGTTTGAAATTGCTCCTGTTTTTAGTTGTAAATTTGGGGCCAAACAATTGATAATGCTTGATTTGCCAACACCTGATTGTCCGCAAAATAAACATGTTTTATGTTTCATTAGGGCAATAAGTTGGTCTATATTTTGATTTTTTAATGCAGAAATGGACAAACATTGATAATTCAAAGGTTGATAAATGGATTTAAGGTTTTCTTCCATTTGTGTTTCTTGATGTGAGTACAAGTCATTTTTGTTAAACAAAATACAAATTGGAATGCGGAATGCTTCTGCGGCAACTAAAAATCTGTCGATAAATCCTAAAGGTGTTCTGGGTTCAGTCAAAGAAACGACCAAAAAGGCTATATCAATATTGGCGGCAATAATGTGAGTTGTTTTTGACAGATTGATGGATTTTCTGCAAATGTAATTTTTTCTTGGCAAAATGTTGGTGATAGACCCCATATTGTCTTTGCCCATTGAAAATGCAACAATATCTCCAACTGCAATAGGATTTGTGCTTTTGATGTTTTTAGTTCTGAAATTGCCTCGCAAGACACACTTTATAATTTTGTTGTCATTTGTTTCTACCCAATATTCTTTGCCTGTTGATTTGATAATCAGTCCTTTGTGCTCTTCTGTCATACAATATAAAGGTAAATAAAACTTTAATTAATTTTTTTAGTTACAAAGGTACTATAAAAAAAGAGTGTGTTTAATCTTTTTAGTATTTAAAAATAAAAAAATCCGAAAAATATTTCGGATTTTGGGTGTCCTCGCAGGGACTCGAACCCTGGACCCATTGATTAAGAGTCAATTGCTCTACCAACTGAGCTACGAAGACAAGTGTGGCAAAGATACGAAAAATATCTGTGCTATTTGCACAAAAGGACAAATATTTTTTTATTGTTTATATTTAATATTGATTTTCAAATAAATAAAAATGTTTGAAAATCTCAATATCTCAAAAAAAAAAACTATATTTGCAAATTTATTTATCTTTTCCCAAAAAGAATGAAATTAGGTATAAAGTTTATGGGTATCTGTTTGATAATAGGGGGCATTGTGACGGGGTGTCATCATGTCGAAAAGACCTATTATCCATCAGGACAATTGCAATCGGAAATTACCTATTTGTCCGAACAAATGGACGGACCGGCTTATTGGTATTATGAAAACGGGCAGTTGAGTATGGTATCTGCCTATCAAAAAGGTCAATTGAATGGTGAAATGATTCGTTATTACCGCAATGGAAAGATAGAAACAGAATGTTTTTATCAAAATGATACATTAGAGGGACTTTTTAAATCATACAACGAACAAGGGGTGCTTTGTTTGCAAATAACCTATAAAAATGGTCAGCGTCATGGTCCGTATAAAGAAAATTATGCAGATGGTTCGCCTTATATTGAAGGTTTTTACCATCACGACCAAATAGATGGGCATTGGAAATATTATGATTATGAGGGCTATGAAGTGGCTTATGCCGATTTTGAACAGGGTAGCGGAGTATTTACGGCATACAAAAACGGTTTTCTTTATATGAAAGCAGAATATAAAAATAGTGTAATAGATGGAAATGAAACATATTATCTTCCCAATGGGGAAATAGACAAAATATTGACCTATAAAAATGGAAAGATAATTAATGACAATAATGAATAAAACAGAAAACATACAATTATGGATTATACAATACAAGATAATTTTGAATTTACAACACTAAAAGAGATTATTATTCAATTGTTGCAAAATACAGGTTATTTGGTTGATTTGAATACCACCGGTATTGCAACAGGTTTTGATAAGGTAGATGCTATAACAAGGGGCTTTCAATCTGATGAATTATGTGTTATCGCCTCCAAACCCGGAAACGGAAAAACAGCATTTTTGCTTTCTCTTTTGTTTAACATTGCATCCAAATCGGGAAAAACAGTGGGAGTATTTTCTCCTGAACGTTCGGCAACCAAAATGTTTTACCGAATGATAGAAAGCGAAACTCGCCAATCGGTGAAAAAAATTATGACTCATGATTTAAAAGACTCTGAAAAAGAGCAAATTAATGCAATACTCTATGGCTTGTCAAAAGCAGAAATATTTGTTGATGATTCTACCATATTGAGAAAAGACGATTTTTACAAACGTTGCAAACAACTGCGAAATAAATATGGGGCAGACATTATTTTTGTAGATGGTTTTGAGTTGTTTTCTTGCGGAAATATCACAGATGTGGAACCCAATTTAGATGAACGCAAAACAATGCTTCAAGATATAAAAGATATGGCTCACGAATTGGAGATTCCATTTGTGGTTTTTTCTCATCTGACCAATTCCAACAAAATGCAAGATGCAGAAAATACTTTGACTATGACAAGTTGTGTTGATGATTATATTACTCAAATTGCCGATACGGTTTGTTTGGTACATCGGCACATGACAGGCGACAAGGCAGATTTTGTCATTATAAAACACCAAAATATTCAACAACCGGAACAAATTTCATTGAAATTTATTGAGGCCATAGACAAGTTTGTTGATTTATAGCTTGTTGATTCGTGGTGTAATGTAAACTATATCAAATGAAACTGTCTGCAGTTATAATTACAAAAAACGAAGAACAGAATATTCGCAGATGTCTTGAATCATTGCAAGATGTTGCAGATGAAATTGTTGTTGTAGATTCTTTTTCCACAGATGCAACAGAGCAGATTTGTGTTGAATATGGTGTGAGGTTTGTGCAACAGCAGTGGTTGGGCTATTCTCAACAGAAAAATTTGGCCAATAATCTTGCCGCTAACGATTGGATTTTCAGTATTGATGCAGATGAAGCACTTTCATCGGAATTGAAAAATGCTGTCATGGAAATAAAAAAACAAAACATTACAGAAGACAATGTTTTTAGTATGAATCGTTTAACGAACTATTGCGGCAAATGGATTTCACATTGCGGTTGGTATCCGGACAAAAAAATCCGTATTTGGAACCGTAAGGTAGGGAGGTGGCAAGGCGAAATTCACGAAACAATAGCATTTTCAACCAAAACTAAAGTGTTGCATCTCAAAGGAGATTTGTTGCATTATTCTTTTGTTTCACCAAAAGATTTTGAAAATCAAATGTTTAAATTTGCGGAAATGCGGGGACATGATTATTATCAAAAAGGAAAGAAATATGCAAATTTTTATATCATCGTTTCTCCGATATTTAGTTTTATCCAGCGTTATTTTTTTCAATTGGGTTTTCTTGATGGTGCTGACGGTTTGCATATTTGTCGTATTGCAGCAAAGGCAACAAGATTGAAATATGAAACACTTAAAAATTTGCAAAGCAATAGATTATGATTGATTTTGAAAAATATAAACGATCATTCAAGGCAGATTATCGTTTTTCAATACTTATTCCAACTTGGAATAATTTGAAATATTTGGAATTGTGTGTTAATAGTATTCGTAAAAATTCCGCTTATCCACATCAAATAATTATTGCTGTAAACGAAGGCATTGACGGAACGCTTGAATGGGTGGAAGCACATGGTTTGGATTATATTCATGCCAAGAAAAATATAGGCATTTGCTACGCCTTGAATGCTTGTCGTAGTCTCATTGATACGCAATTTGTTTTTTATGCCAATGATGATATGTATTTTTTACCCAATTGGGACAAGCCTATTTGGGAAAAAATAAATGAACTGACAGAGAACCAACAATCTAAAAACAGATATTATATGATTTCCAGCACACTTGTTGAACCTTCAGGTAACAATCCATGTGTAGTTGTGAAAGATTTTGGTCATGATATAGAAACATTTAGAGAAACAGATTTATTAGAGGAGTATAGCAATTTGTATCGCAACGATTGGAGTGGTAGTACTTGGCCTCCCAATGTTATGCCTTTGGATTGCTGGGACCTTGTGGGGGGAATGAGTATAGAGTTTTCTCCCGGCATGTATTCCGACCCTGATATTTCTCGTAAATTGTGGGCTGCTGGGGTACGCAATTTTATTGGAGTGGGTAATAGCCTTGTCTATCATTTCGGTTGTAAATCAACAGGGAGAATCAAGAAGAACAAAGGCAAAAAAATGTTTGTACTCAAATGGGGGATAAGTGCACATACCTTTATGAAGCATTATCTGAGACAAGGGGATATACAATTTACCCCAGTAGATGAAAATAGATTGCCAATGCCTAACAATATCAAACAATTGGCAAAAAGAATAGTGGCATGTTTGAAAAAACAATAAGCCGATTGTTTTTTAGTGTTCTTTTTCTTTATTTATTGTTGTTTCTTGGCTGATTCTGCGGAATTTGATAGGTGTTACACCCATTTCTTTTTTGAAGGCAGCGTGAAAAACTTGGCGGTTTTTATACCCGCACATTTCTCCAATGGCCTCAATTTTGAGGTTAAAGTATTGTTTGTCTGTAAGTAGTTTTATCGATTCTTTTATTCTGTATTGATTTAATAAGGTGGGAAAATTGATGTGTAAATTGGTGTTGATAATATGAGAAAGTGTGGCTTTGTTAGTGCCGATTTGTTTGGATAAATTGTCAATATTTAAATCGGGTTGTAAATAAATATGTTCTTCTTCAAATAATTCTTGTATTTTTTTCAATAATTTCTGTTCTTTTTCGTCTTTTATAGAAGTGGAAACAATTTCTATGGTAGGGACTAATTCAATAGGAGCAATGTTTTCGTCAAGATTTTTTCGTAATAGTTTTTTATAGGTAATTTTTGCTTTTATGTACAAAATGATAAAAACAACGGTTGAAATGATAAAAAATGCCAATACAATATAATAGATGATCATGTAATTAAAAATATGTTTTTATAGACTACAAATATACAACATATTTTTCAAATGGAAATGAAATTATTTTTACCTGAAAACAAATTGTCATTGGAAAAATCATAATATTATGATAATTAAAATGTTTTTCTGCGATTATGTGGAAATATTGACAATGTATGATAAAAAATATTACACAAGCAAAGCGGGAAAAACATTTTTGAAAAAAATAAAAACATATCTTTGCCCAATTAAAATAAAAAATATAGAATATGATATTTGCATGTAAAAAAGTACAGGTTTTATTGTTGGCTTCCTTATTGGGAGCAGTTAATTTTGTCTATGCTCAGACAGATGAGCAGCTACCTGCCGAAAAAACGCGAAAAGAACAACGTGCCGCAAAGAATCGGGAAAATTGGCAGAAATTTAAAGAAAAAGTATCTTTGAATGGTTGGGTGGATTTTCAATATGCTTACAACTATCAAGATTTGAACGATGGGAAAAACGACCAGTCGAATGTTTTTCAAATCCGTAGAGCTAGATTAGATGTAAAAGGCAACTTGACCCCTAAAATATCGTTTAGGTTGCAGGGTGATTTGGCCAATACACCCAAATTAATAGATGCTTTTGCAAAGGTGAATTTTTGTAAATATATAGCCGTTCAAGCCGGCCAATTTAAAATACCGTTCAGTATAGAAAATGCCTATTCGCCATTGAATCTTGAGTTTGCAGATAATGCACAGGTTGTCAGTGCTTTGTCTGGCTATTCTGATGTTACAGGTATTTCTTCGTATGCCAACGGCAGAGAAATGGGTGTGATGTTGTCAGGAACATTGGCGGAATATACAAGAAATGAAGAGAAAATTCCTATTTTGGAATATAGTATCGGCGTTTTTGGCGGGAACGGTATAAATGTAAAAAAAGACAATATGGCCAAAGATGTTTCCGGACGCTTGGATTTTCACCCCTTTCTCAAAGACCTTGTTTTGTCGGCTTCCGCTTATTTGGGTACTTATACAATGCAAAATGCCGATGGCAGATATGGCAAAAGAAATCGGTTTGCAGTAGGAGCGGAATACAAAAACAAAAATTTAACTATTCGTAGTGAATACATTTGGGGCACAACAGGATTTTACGATACCACGCTTGCTTCTCTTTACTATCTGGAAACAAGAGGTATATATTTGACTGCAGGCTATTGGTTCCATTTCGGCTGGGGGAAAAATTCGTCCGTACAACAAAAATTGAGACCAGTTCTCCGTGTCGATTTTTATCAAAAAGATATTGATGCCAAAAGAAATTCGTTATATTATTCTGCCGGTGTGGATTGGTGGCCAGAAAAACATTTGCGTTTGCAAGTCAATTATGTACTTAAACAGCAACAACAATACAAAGCCTTGGGACATAGTTTGGTTACTATGCTGTCTGTGAAGTTTTGATATGTTCAAATAGCAAGATAAAAGAATTGATAACATAACAAAGGGTATCCTATAGGATACCCTTTGTTATGTTGAACCTAATTTGTTGTATATTCCATATTTTTAGAAATGGAATACCATATATTGTGCGATAAACGTTACCGCACCGGCCAAATAGCCGATAAGTACCAACCAAGATATTTTTTTGAGATACCA
>CAJOFD010000052.1:0-5544 GCA_905233585.1 uncultured Bacteroidales bacterium | reverse complement strand
AGGCTGCCGCCAGCTCCGGCACAATAGGCTAAAAACTCCCAAAAATAGTGGTTCATTTCAAAGTTATACATACCCATAACACCCGCTACCAAGGGAACATTATCTACAATAGACGATAGAACACCAATTATTCCGCTGATAAGGAAATATTTGCTGTTGTCTGCCAAATTGATATTGTCCAACGATTGGGACAATAACGTTAAATGTCCGCAAACTTGCAATGCGGCTACAGCCAACAAAATACCCAAGAAAAACAAAATACTAGGCATATCTATTTTGCGTATAATGGTAGAGACTCTGAAATGTTCGGTTTCATCGTCATCTTCTTGTACATATTTGGTGTTCAACAATTCGGTAATTACCCATAAAATACCTAAGGCCCCTAACATACCTATGTATGGCGGCAAATGGGTGAGTGTTTTGAAAACAGGTACACTAAGCAATAAGCCTATACCTAATATTAATATGAGAAAACTTACTCTTCTGGGCATTGTAAGTTCTTCCACTTGTATCATTATTGTTCCGGAAGGGCGGGAAAAATGTCCTTTGGTTGTGAATGTCAATATAATAAGAGGAACAATCAAAGAAATTAAACTTGACATGAATGTTTTGAGAATAATATTTCCAGCACTCACTTGTCCGCCGACCCACAACATAATAGTGGTAACATCACCAATTGGCGACCATGCTCCACCTGCATTGGCAGCGATAACAATAATAGAGGCAAACAGCCATCTGTCTTCTTTTTCGGCTACTAATTTTCTTAATAAGGTAACCATCACAATGGTAGTGGTCATATTGTCTAATACGGCAGACATAAAAAATGCCAATATACTCAATATCCACATAAACTTCACTTTTGAAGTTGTCTGAATTTTATCGGTTATAAGTTTAAAACCACCGTATGTATCTATGAGTTCAACAATTGTCACTGCCCCTAATAGGAAAAACAGTATTTCAGAAATCTCACCCAAATGATGAATTAATTCATTTTTGGTAATATATTCCAAAAAATGTCCATCTGCATTATATTTGGTAAACAATTCAGGCAAAATGGCATTTTCTCCAAAAATAACCAAAAGTGTCCACAATAACACACCTAACAACAAAGCAGAAGCCGATTTGTTTATTTTCAAGGGGTGTTCCAAGGCGATAAGACAATAACCAAGTATGAAAACGATAACAATAAGAATAAAACTGAAATTCATAGGTAATTTTTTAAGTGTGTGCAAAAGTACAAAAAAATGTAATGTAATACTTGATTTTTTCCAAAAAAAATATTGTAAAATAAAGAAAATTAAACTCATAAAGATAAAAAAATATCCATAAAAAATAAATTATTTTAAATTTGCTCTTGTTTTGGAAAAAAGTTTATCTTTGCAAAATTGTTAAATTGGGGTTTTGTTTTTTTTAAATGATTAAAAATAAAGATATTATAAAAAAATGAGAACATATTTTTGGAAATATTTCAGTTTTTTGCTATTATTTGTTAGTGCGCATAAGGTTTATGCAGACGGTATATCAAGTGTCCGTTTTAATGAAATAATGGTAAACAATCAAAACAATTATCAAGATGAATTTGGGGACAGAAGTGCTTGGGTTGAGGTGTTTAACAGTAGTTATTCCACCATTAATTTAGGAGGCTGTTATATAACCAATGACCCGAATTCCCCAACCAAATACCGTATTCCCAAAGGTTTGCCCAACACTATTGTGCCACCTCGTTCTTATGCTCTGTTTGTTTTTTCGGGGGTGAGCGACAGAGGTGTTTTCCAAGTGGGTTTCAAGTTGGATTCTGTTGGCTATTTGGCTTTATATGACCAAAGCGGAAAAATTTTGATAGACAGTTTTTCATATGCTTATCCCGATATGCCTGCCGATGTTTCTTTCGGGATATATGAAAATGATAAGAACCGTCAGTGGCAACAAATGAATGAAGCATCGCCCAAGATGGTGAATTATAATAAAATAGAAAAAACACGTGCTGAAAAATTTTACGAAAATGACAGACATGGTTTTGTTATCACGCTTACCATTATGTCTGTTGTTTTTTTAGCGTTGCTTTGTTTGGCCGTTATATTTACATTTACAGGTCGGTTCTTTAAAAAACAAACAACAAAAACGCCTCAGCCAAAACAAAAAAGCAACAAGCAGCAAAAAACGGTTGATGTTGTTCAGCAACCCCAACATACAACAGCAGATGACAGTGATATTGCTGCCATAGCACTGACTCTGCATCTCTATTTTGACAACCAACATGAGGTTGAACAAACGGGATTTTATTTGAAGCCGCAGCATAGTCAATCTGCATGGGCATCAAAAGTTTTGAATTTTAGACAATTACCAAAGTAGAATAGTATAAGTAGTATAAATCAAATGAAAGAATATAAATTTAAAATTGGTGAAAAAGATTATACGACTTCTGTTGCTGATGTAGAAGACAACAAAGTGGTCGTAGTTGTTAATGGAACAAAGTATCAAGTAGAATTAGATGAGGCGGTACAAGATATGCAGCCTGTTGCTGTTAAGCCTCAAGTTGCTGCTCCTGTGGAAACTTCAGTCCAATCTGCAGCTGCTGGTCCAAGTCAACCGCTTAAATCTCCACTTCCCGGTGTCGTATTGGAAATAAATGTTAATGTGGGCGATACCATAACCTCAGGTCAAAAGGTGATGATGTTGGAGGCCATGAAAATGGAAAATAATATAGAAGCCGACTTTGGCGGTGTGGTCAAAGAAATTAAGGTGAAAAAAGGCGATAGCGTAAACGAAGGTGATACTTTATTAATAATAGGATAGGAAAATGGAAGCAATTAGCGAAAATTTACAACAATTTCTTTCTTTTACAGGTTTTGCCAACGCAACTCCCGGACATCTTATTATGATACTTGTAGGCTTGATATTCCTGTATTTTGGTATTGCCAAAAAATGGGAGCCGATGTTGTTGGTGCCAATCGGTTTTGGTATTCTTATCGGCAATATTCCGTTTACTCCGGGTTTGCAATTGGGTATTTATGAAGATGGCTCTGTTTTGAGTTATTTGTATTTAGGTGTGTTAAAAGGTTTTTATCCTCCATTGATATTTTTGGGCATTGGGGCAATGACAGATTTTTCTGCCTTGATATCTAATCCTAGAATGATGTTGATAGGTGCTGCCGCTCAATTTGGTATCTTTGGGGCATATATGGCTGCCTTGCATTTGGGTTTCAATGCTGCCGAAGCGGGTGCAATAGGCATTATCGGTGGAGCAGATGGTCCAACGGCAATATTTCTTTCTTCAAAATTGGCTCCTGATTTGATGGGGGCTATTGCTGTATCGGCTTATTCATATATGGCATTGGTACCTGTTATTCAACCGCCTATTATGAAATTATTGACAACCAAAAAAGAACGTTTGATTCGCATGAAACCGCCAAGACAAGTGTCTCAAACGGAAAAAATTATTTTCCCGATATTGGGACTTTTGCTCACCACTTTTATTGTGCCTGCAGGCTTGCCTTTGTTGGGTATGCTTTTCTTCGGCAATTTGTTAAAAGAATGCGGAGTTACCAAACGTCTGGCCAATACTGCCGCCAATCCATTGATAGACATTGTTACCATTTTGTTGGGCTTGACAGTAGGGGCATCTACACAAGCAACAACGTTCTTAACAACAAAATCAGTATTGATATTTGTTCTTGGAGCAGGTTCGTTTATTGTCGCAACAGCAACGGGAGTTATTTTTGTGAAAATATTCAATTTGTTCTTGAAAGAAGGCAACAAAATAAATCCTTTGATAGGCAATGCAGGTGTCAGTGCCGTGCCCGATGCGGCTCGTGTTTCCCAAGAAGTGGGTTCTCATTATGACAAAACCAACTTTTTGTTGATGCACGCAATGGCTCCTAATGTGTCTGGAGTGATAGGAAGTGCTGTAGCAGCAGGGCTTTTATTGGGATTTTTAGCATAAAAAAATAAACGTAGAAAACATAAAAAAAATTGAAAATTATGGCAATGCAAGATAAAGTAAAAGATTTGTTGGAACGTAGGACTATCGCAAGATTGGGCGGTGGTGAAAAACGTATCGAAAAACAACATCAACAGGGAAAATATACGGCAAGAGAACGTATAAACATGTTGTTGGATCCCGGTAGTTTTGAGGAGTTTGATATGTTTGTAACACATAGATGTTCCAATTTCGGTATGGATAAAGAACATTATATGTCCGATGGTGTTGTTACCGGTTATGGTAGTATAGATGGACGATTGGTGTATGTGTATGCCCAAGATTTTACCATTTATGGAGGTTCTTTATCAGAAACACAGGCTGCAAAAATATGCAAGGTCTTAGATCAAGCAACCAAAGTGGGTGCCCCTGTTATTGGTATTAACGATTCTGGTGGAGCTCGTATTCAGGAGGGTGTGAATAGTCTTGGTGGATATGCTGAAATATTCCAACGCAATATTTTGGCATCCGGAGTTATTCCGCAGATTTCTGCTATTTTCGGACCTTGTGCAGGTGGGGCTGTTTATTCTCCTGCTTTGACGGATTTTATCATGATGGTGAAAAATACAAGTTATATGTTCCTTACAGGTCCTAAAGTGGTGAAAACCGTTACAGGTGAAGATGTTACAACTGAAGATTTAGGCGGAGCAAGTGTTCATGCAACTAAATCGGGTGTGGCTCAATTTATTGCCGAAAACGAAGAGGAAGCAGTGGCAAAAATCCGTTTGTTGTTGAGTTATTTGCCCTCTAATAATATGGAAGCCGCTCCCATGGTGGAATGTACTGACCCTATAGAAAGAGTGGAAGATGTTCTAAATGATATAATTCCAGATAATCCTAACAAACCATACGATATTAAAAATGTAATATCACGTATTGTTGATAATGCTGAATTTTTGGAAGTGGCTCCTAATTACGCCAAAAACATCGTGATAGGTTTTGCCAGAATGGGAGGTATGTCGGTTGGTATAGTTGCCAATCAGCCTGCTCACATGGCCGGTGTTTTGGATATAAATGCTTCTCGCAAGGGGGCTCGGTTTGTCCGTTTCTGCGATGCGTTCAATATTCCATTGGTAACCTTGGTTGATGTTCCCGGATTCTTGCCCGGTACTGGTCAAGAATATGGCGGTGTAATCACTCATGGGGCTAAGTTATTGTATGCATACGGGGAATCTACAGTTCCAAAAGTAACAGTAACTTTGCGTAAAGCATACGGCGGCTCTTATATCGTGATGAGTTGCAAACAATTGCGTGGCGATATCAATTATGCTTGGCCAACGGCTGAAATTGCCGTTATGGGGGCTGAGGGGGCAGTAGAAGTGTTGTATTCCAAAGAAATAAAGGCTGAAAGTGATGTTCAGAAACAATTGGAAATAACCTTGGCAAAGAAAGACGAATACAACAAATTGTTCTGCAATCCTTACACTGCCGCTCGATTGGGATATATTGATGATGTAATTGAACCGAGAAACACTCGTTATCGTGTTATCAAGGCTTTGAAAGCATTACAAAACAAACGTTTGACCAATCCTGCTAAAAAACACGACAATTTACCTTTGTAAAAA
>CAJOFD010000051.1:11725-12216 GCA_905233585.1 uncultured Bacteroidales bacterium | reverse complement strand
CTATCTGCCCTTGGATTTGGATGAGGGAATAGACGGCACCATACTGACAAGTGTGCATTTCTATGCCGATATAGTTCCATCGGATAGTGTTTTCACTTTCGACCTCATCCTCTATGAAGCCGAAGGAGACATAGCGGGCGGTCAGCATTACAAATGTACACGCGTTATGGACAGGTATTTCCAAGCGGGAATAACGGGAGATGTAAGTATAGTTGTAGAAGATACTTTCACGGCTCTTTATGCAGTAACAATAGGCGAACCTGCCGATTATGTCTGGTATGACGATCAGGGCAATGTTGTCGGTACCGATTCTGTTCTTCTCATTCCGCTGCCGTTCCAAATGACCACCTATTCATTAAGTATAACCGCTCATTCGGACGGTTATCGGGCGTTTGGCGATACAAGTGTTGTACTCTATGTAGATTCGACAATAATCATAGATCCAATAGAAGGCGGAGAATTTCTTACCTCCATATCACCCAACCCAGCCA
>CAJOFD010000051.1:0-11683 GCA_905233585.1 uncultured Bacteroidales bacterium | reverse complement strand
GGACAGAGACTGTATCAGCAAAACATCAGTGGCAATAGGGAGGCGGAAAGCCGAAAAATTGTCAATACATCCAACTTTGCTCCCGGACAATACAAGGTGATGCTCATCAGCCGTAGAGGTCGTGTGTTGGACGGCAAAACATTGATTATAGAATAATCATTTTTTATATAATCTCACATGGGCAGAATTTTTCCGCCCTTTTTTTGTTTAAATATATAAAACACAAAAAAACATTCGCCTCTCCGTTGTTGGATTTATTTTTATATCTTTGTACGTTTTTCATCATATTATATGCCTAACAATGAAACAAAGTCGTATTTTTCAAATAAACAAACTCGTTTTTTATATTTTATTCAAATGGGGAGTTGCCTTATTTTTATTGCTTTTCACGCAATTGCTATTTGCATGGGTAAACAAAGACCTTTTTACGATACAAAGTGATGAGATTTTTCGTATTATCATAGGCAATTTTCGCTTTGCCATTTCCGCTACGACTACCTTTTTAGTGCCGTTTTTGCTATTGTACTGCTTGCCATTCCCGCAAGCGATACACAAAATAACTCATTGTATTGGCGAATGGTTTTATGTTACAGCCACCTCTTTGCTATTGGCGGTAAATATTACCGATATTCCCTATTTTCAATGGACGCTCAGACGCAGTTCTTTTGATTTGTTTTCCTATTTGCATCAAAGTTTCAATGGTGGCATAGGCAATTTGGCAAGCAATATTTTAGTCAATTTCTGGTACTATGTTTTTGGTTTTGTACTTATTATTATATTTTTAATTTGGTTGTCCAAACATGTTGTTTTAGCAGAAAACAGCATTAAAGAACAACCCGTCAAAAGAAAAGTCTATTACTATATTCGCCATACTGTCATTTTGCTCTGTGTAGTCGCTTGTAGCGTTATATTTATGCGAGGAGGATTGCAATACAAACCGATAAATATTGTAGATGCGGGCCGTTATGCCCGCTCCGGCAATGCGGCATTGGTTATCAACACCCCTTTTTCCATGTATGTTACTTGCGGCAAAACATTTTCCCTGCAAAAACTGAATTACTTTTCATCAGAAGCAGAACTTTCAGCAATCTTCACCCCAAAATCTATCCCATTGCACAATCCTAATCAAGAGGAGAAACAACTGAATGTCATATTGATACTCTTAGAAAGTTTTTCGGAAGAATATATCGGCTGTATCAATGGTGGAGAAGAAAGTTATACCCCGTTTTTAGACTCATTGTCTGCCTATTGCCAAATATACAAAGGCCTTGCCAACGGCAAACGCTCTATAGAATCGCTCCCTGCTTTATTTATAGGCATACCACCATTGATGGAAAACGATTATATAACCTCACCATACGCAGACAACAAAACTATCTCATTGCCAAACATATTCAAAAAGCACGGCTATTATACGGCCTTTTTTCACGGAGCCTACAACGGCTCTATGAATTTTGACGCTTTCGCCTTATCTATCGGTTTTGACAACTATTTTGGAATGAATGAATTTGATGGTGACAAAATCAAAAATTATGATGGCTGTTGGGGAATTTTTGATGAACCTTTTCTCCAATTTGCCTACAAAAAGATAAATACTTTCAAAGAACCGTTCTTCACAACCCTTTATACCATTTCTTCACATCAGCCGTATGCAATTCCGGAAGAACATAAGGGCAAATTCAAAAAAGGTGATTTGCCTGTTTGGGAAACTATCCATTATAGCGACTATGCAGTACAACAGTTTTTTGAAAAGGCGAAACAAGAACCATGGTTTAAAAACACACTTTTTATTATTACTGCTGATCACACTTCACATGTGACCAAAGAATTTTACAAAACCTCTTTCGGGAAATACTGTGTTCCCATGTTCTTTTTCCATGCCGGTGACACGGCTTTCGTTTCCGATAAATATTTCCAACACTCCGATTTAACTCCTTCGTTGTTAGACTATTTTAATTTTAACGATACTTGTTATGCCTTTGGTAAAAGTATTTTTCAAAACAAAGAAAATTTTCATATCGGCTATTCCGGCAACTACTATCAATTATTGTGCAACAATTACCTATTACTTTTTGACGGCAACAAATTTGAAGTTTTTGACATTAAACAAGATTCTTTGTGTCAAAACAATATCAATCAAAAGGTTTTAAATAATGAAGAAGTGAATAGATACAAAAAACTTTGCAAGGCTATTATTCAGCAATACAACAACCGCATGATAGAAAACAAATTGTCAAAAGATTAAAAAAAAACAATTTAATTTTCGTACAATTCTGTCATAAATTTGACAAAAACTATCAATACCCAAATTCGGTTGTACAGATAGGTTTCTCCGTTATCAAACCTATATATCAGCAGTTTAATTTGATTGTAATTGAAGAGATTTAGTTTTTCTATTATTTCTTCTGACAAATACTTGTCTATCAGATAATGCAAATCTTTCTGCAACCAACGTTGCAAAGGAATACTAAAGCCCCATTTAGGTCTGTCAAACAATGGTTGCGGCAAGTAATCGTAAAGGACTTCTTTTAGCAAATATTTGGAAATATCGCCTTTCTTTTTCAAATTTACATCCAAACTGAATGCCAATTCTACAATACGATGGTCCAACAATGGCACCCTGACTTCCAAAGCATACTTCATTGCCGCCCTGTCCACTTTGACCAATAAATCATCTGGCAAATAATAATTAAAATCGAACAATGCCTGTTGTTCTTCAACGGAAAATTGTTTGTCTGAAGCATAATTTTCTCGAACATTAGTACTAAATGTACTATTCTGCATAATATGTTCTATTTCCTCTTGAGAAAACAAATATTGTTCTTGGGAAAAAATATGGCTTTTCAGATACTGACCACTATAATTTAACAATGCCGCCACTCGTTTGGTGCGGTTATTGCCACGGTTCAGCACATAAGACATTGGTTTTCTTAACAAATGTAAAATAGGATTATTCATTCTTTTTGCCCAAGTATATGCACCATACCCCAAAAATAACTCATCACCGCCATCTCCAGAAAGCACCATTTTCACATCTTTTGCCGCCATTTGCGAAACCAACAAAGAAGGTATAGCGGAAGAATCCGCATAAGGTTCATCATAAACCGATAGAAAACCTTCCGCCAAAGCAATTGCATCTTTTTCTTTTAAATACAACTCATGATGTGAGGTATGCAAATGTTCGGCAACCGACTTTGCATATTGGGCTTCGTTGTGTACGTCTTCAAAACCGATTGAAAATGTATTTATTGGAACTAGCGACAAATGTTGAGCCACCGCTGTTACGATAGAAGAATCAATACCTCCACTCAAAAAAGTACCGAATGGCACATCGCTAATCATGCAACCAGCAATGGAATCTTCCAACAACAACTGCAACTGTTTTTTTGCCGTTGTTTCATCTGTTATGCTTTCGGTTATCTGCCGAGGCAAATCCCAATAGGATTCTATTTTCAAGACATTTCCGTCAAAACGTGCCATTGCAGATTGCGGAAACTTGTGTATTTCATTATAAATAGTTTGAGGGTGTGGAATATAGCCCAAATGCAAATATTGCTCTATCGCTGATTTGTCTATAGTAAGATTGTCTTTTATTTGAGTAACTTGCAACAAACTCTTTATTTCCGAAGCAAAAGCAAACAAACCGTCTTGATGGTAATAATACAATGGTTTTACCCCTACTCTATCCCGATACAAATATAATATCTTTTCGCATTTATCATAAATAGCAATGGCAAACATACCATTTAAATGCTTGGCGAACTCATATCCGTAATGGATAAAAGCCGCTAAAACGACTTCTGTATCTGAAGTGGTTTTCCACTGATATTGAGGATTTTGTTGCGAAATTGTTTCTTTTAATGTTTTGAAATTATAAACTTCACCATTATATACTATCGTATAACGCCCACACGATGAAGTCATCGGTTGATTGGCAGAATTGCTCAAATCAATAATACTCAAGCGTCTATGTCCCAAAAAGATATTATCTTCATGGAAAAAGCCTTCGGCATCAGGCCCTCTATGCTGCATACTATCCGTCATCAACTTCAATGTTGATAACGTCAATTGTTTAGTATTATCCCAACAACCGACAATGCCACACATAGTCTATCGCGTATAGGTTTCTTTCTTTATTTGTACACCCAAAGTATCGTAAAACAGCCAAGTGCCTGTTTTTTGTCCATTGGTATAATGACCTTTATAGAAAACAACACCATTGGGATACCAAACTGTATATTTCCCTTCCAACAAGCCATCTTTATAGGTACCTTCACTATTTTTAAGCCCATTCTCGTACCATGATACCCATTTCCCATCTCTCTGGGCTTGAGTATTATAGGTACCTTCTATATATTTTTTTTCTTCGGGGAAATAATAAGTCTCTTTACTCAGTGTTTTGGCCCCGTCATCTTCGACCCTGTATTCTTTTATATGGCGTGCTTTGCCGTCTGCATATCTTTCCTCAACTACTTGTTCTGTTTTTGAAGAACAAGCCCACAGTAGCATACAGCCCAAAGATACAAGTAAAAATCTATGAAATGAATTTTTTATCATTATTGTTTTGATTTCTGATAAGCATTATTCAATTCTGCAATCACCTCATTGGTAATATCCAAAGTTGGGTTGGAAGTTACTATCATAGAGCCTTCAGCGGTTGCAAACACAAAATCGGCTTTATATTTAGCATCATTGACACGTTTGGTGGCATTGATAATAGAATCTTGAATTTCTTTCTGCACAGAACGTTCTTTATTTGCTAAAATTGTAGCATAGCGTTCTTGCAATGCCTCGAGAGAAGTTTTTTCTTTCATCAAAGCGGCTTCTGTATTTTGCATTTGAGTCTGTGTCAAAATCTGATTTTGTACATTTATCTGGTAATTGTTTACTTTTTCTTGAAAAGCATTGAATTTACCAGCCATCTCTTTGGAATATCTGTCTGATTCTTTTTCCAAATCTGATTTTAATATATTTACCAATTCAAAATGTTCAACAATAGAGTCATTATTAACGGTTAGTATCACACCCGATTGGGTTTGTCCGTCTGGCAATAGTACAGTTTGCGGTTTTTGCATAAAATGCAATACAAACAAAATGACAACCGCGACAAACAACACAAGCATAGGTATGCCATAACAAAGTACATGACAACGATTTCCTTTTTTGTCACACCTATCTTTTGCCAACAAGTCCGATTCATTTACATTGGGCTCACAATTCGGAGTTTCTTCTACGTTTTGCATATCTATTTTTTGATTTACTTCTTCTAAATTTTCCATTTTTTTATTTGTTTATTGATATTACACTATTATTTACTTATTTAATTTCCTTTATCTGACAAGAACTTGATTCTCATCAAACGGATTTCTTCCAAAGTATATTCATCTTCACCCAATTCCTTTTGAGCGGTTTCCACATTATCAACTTCGGTTTCACAGAGATATTCTAAAATTTCTTCTCTATGATATATGTCCACATATTCATCTATATAATAGTCAATATTTATTTTTGTTCCCGAAATAACAATACTTTCAATTTCTGTCAGCAATTCGTCCATTGTAAGACTTTTGGCAACAGCAATATCTTCCAAGTCAATTTTTCGGTCAATGTTTTGAATAATATAGACTTTCAATCCAGACTTGTTGATAACAGATTTAACGACAATATCCTGAGGGCGTTCGATTTCATTATCCTCAACATATTTTTTTATCAAATCAATGAATGGTTGTCCATATTTTTGTGCTTTTCCCACACCGACACCTGTTATTTGTGTCATTTCCTCCATATTTGTCGGATATTGAATGCACATATCCTCCAAAGAATTTTCTTGGAAAATGACGTATGGAGGCAATTTTTCCCGTTTGGCAATCACCTTCAACAAATCTTTCAACATAGAGAACAAGGCTTTGTCAACAGCACCACCTTTTTGAGGAGCAGCAATTTCATTATCCACATCATCGTCCTCATCATCTTCTGCTTTTTCAATATGCACTTGTATAGAATAGGGCTTTTTGATATATTTTTCACCTTCTTTTGTCAATTTCAACACGCCATAATTTTCAAGACTTTTGTCCAATAATTTTTCAAACAAGGCTTGATGCAACAAGGTAGTCCAAAATTTTTCGGACATATCCTGTCCTTCTCCAAATGTCTTTAACTCATCATGGTTATATTTCTTCACATCAGAAGTTTCATTTCCCATTAAGATGTTAATCAAATGCTTTTCTTTAAACTGTTGCTTCGTTTCTTTGACTACACTAAGCAACAAAGCCATATATTCTTTACCTTCTTCCATTTGTTTTTTATGTAAACAATTATCACAATTTCCACAATTATCGGGTTCGTATTCTTCCCCGAAATAATATAAAAGATGTTTCCTTCTACAAAGGCTTGATTCGGCGTATGTTGCCGTTTCAATCAATAGTTGTCTGGCAATTTCTTGTTCTGTCAAGGACTTGCTTTTCGATAATTTTTCCATTTTTTGCAAGTCGGCATAAGAATAGAAAGCAATACACAAAGCTTCCCCATCATCACGGCCTGCTCGTCCTGTTTCTTGATAATAACCTTCAATACTTTTGGGCATATCATAATGTATAACAAAACGCACATCAGGCTTGTCTATTCCCATACCAAAAGCAATAGTTGCTACGATAATATCCACATCTTCCATCAAAAATCTATCTTGATTTTCACGTCTTACATCGGCATCTAAACCTGCATGATAAGGCAAGGCCTTTATATGATTTACTTGAAGGAATTCTGCAAAATCTTCAACTTGTTTTCGGCTCAAACAATAAATAATACCTGATTTTCCTGCGTGTTTTCTGATAAATTTCACAATTTCTTTATCAATGTCCGCAGTTTTTTCTCTGATTTCATAATACATATTCGGCCGATTGAAAGAAGACATAAACACATCAGCATCTAACATATTCAGATTTTTCTGGATATCGTGTCTTACTTTTTGCGTAGCCGTTGCCGTAAGAGCCAATATGGGAATTTTTTGACCAATAGCATCAATAATATGTCTTATTTTCCGATATTCCGGGCGGAAATCATGTCCCCATTCTGATATACAATGTGCTTCATCTATAGCAATAAACGAAATTTTCAGCTCTTTAATCATGGCAAGATTTTCTATCTTCACCAATGATTCAGGAGCCATATACAATAATTTTGTTTTTCCTGCCTGCAAATCCATACGTACTGCCAATTGTTCCGCTTTGTTCAATGTAGAATTGTAAACATGAGCAATAGCAGAATCGGTAGAATAATTACGAATAATATCCACTTGATTTTTCATTAATGCAATCAATGGGGAAACAACAATAGCCGTTCCTTCCATCATTAAGGCAGGCAATTGATAGCATAATGATTTTCCTCCACCGGTAGGCATGATAACAAAAGAATTGCGACCTTGTAGTACATTATTGATAACCGCTTCTTGATTACCTTTGAATTTATCAAAGCCGAAAAACTGTTTCAGGGCTCCATATATATCATACTTCTTTCTCTGTTCTTCTTGCATCTAATAAGTTTTCCATTTAAATGCAAAGATATAAAAAAACAATTTTCCAATCTTTTTTTTCATTTTTTTTTTCTTCTTTTTAAAAAATTATTTTTTTCGAAAAGCACAAAAACACTAAATATCAACATAATAAGATACGATAAAAAACCATAAAATCAGCTATTGAAACCATATAAAATAGACGGAAAAACAAAAAAACAAAAAAATATCGTTTTGTATTTAAAAAAATGCTACCTTTGCAGGGTATAAAAGAGTAGATTATAATAAGAAATTTAAGGAAAATTATTAAGTTATGTATTTAACACCTGAAGTTAAGAAAAAAATTTTTAGCGAATACGGAAAGTCAGAATTTGACACAGGCTCAATAGAAGCACAAGTAGCCTTGTTTACCTACCGTATATTACATTTAACCCAACATCGTAAAGAAAACCACAAAGATTTGGTTACAGAACGTTCATTGGTACGCTTGGTCGGCAAAAGAAGAAAACTTCTTGATTATTTAAAACGTACTGACATCGAAAGATACAGAGCCCTTATCAAGAAATTGAACCTCAGAAAATAAGCATTTGTTTATATAAAAAAAGGCAAAATATTTTGCCTTTTTTTATATTATTATGTTTTAACAACTTAACAAGAGTAAGTTGTTAAATGTTTTATTATTAATTAATTGTAAAAAAGAAAAAAATGATAGTTACAAAAACATTTGATATTGGTGATGGAAGACAAATCACCATAGAAACTGGAAAATTGGCTAAACAAGCCGATGGTTCCGTTGTTGTTCGTATGGGCAATACGATGTTGTTGGCTACAGTATGTAGCAAAAAGGAAGCTGCTGAAAATGTGGATTTTATGCCTCTTTCTGTTGAATATCAAGAAAAATATGCAGCAGTTGGACGTTTTCCCGGAGGATTCTTCAAAAGAGAATCAAGACCTTCGAATTATGAAATTTTAATTGCCCGTTTGGTAGACAGAGCATTAAGACCATTGTTTCCTGAAGATTATCATGCTGAAACTCAAGTTTTAGTAACCTTAATTTCCGGAGACAAAAACAATTATCCTGATGCATTGGCAGGTTTGGCTGCTTCGGCTGCATTATCTGTTTCTGATATTCCTTTTCACGGTCCGATTTCGGAAGTGCGTGTGGCAAGAATAGATGGTAAAATGTGCATTAATCCAAGTGCAGACGCTTTGGAAAGAGCCGATTTGGATATTATCGTAGCCGCTTCTATGGATAATATTATGATGGTTGAAGGTGAAATGAACGAAGTGCAAGAACAAGACCTATTGGAAGCACTCAAAGCAGCCCACCAAGCCATTAAAATACAATGCCAAGCACAAATAGAATTGGCTCAAGAAGTTGGAAAAGCCAAAAGAGCATATTGCCATGAAACCAACGATGAAGAACTAAAAGCAAGAGTACGTGCAGAAACTTTTGACAAAGTAGTAGCCATTGCATCTCACCCAACTTCCAAACAAGAACGTAATGAAGCGTTTGAAGAAATCGTAAACAATTTTATTGAAACCATTCCGGAAGAAGAACGCGAAGCCAAAACTCCATTGGTTGCCCGTTATTATAGTGAAGTGGAATGGGAAGCCGTTCGTTCGGTTGTACTCAATACCAGACAAAGATTAGATGGCAGACAATTAGACCAAATTCGTCCTATTTGGTGTGAAGTAGACTATTTGCCTTCGGCTCATGGTTCTTCTATTTTTACCCGTGGCGAAACACAATCATTGACCACATGTACTTTAGGCACAAAATTAGATGAACAAATTATAGACGGTGCTATAATAGAAGGTACCAATAACTTTTTGTTACACTACAATTTTCCTCCATTCTGTACAGGCGAAGTAAAACCAATTCGTAGTACGGGACGTAGAGAAATCGGACATGGCAACTTGGCAATGAGAGCATTGAAACCCATGTTACCAACAGGCGAAGATAATCCTTATACCATTCGTCTGGTATCTGATATTTTGGAATCCAACGGTTCTTCTTCAATGGCAACAGTTTGTGCCGGCACTTTAGCCTTGATGGACGCTGGCGTGAAGATAAAAAAACCTGTTTCCGGTATTGCTATGGGTATGATAAGCGATAGCAAAACAGGAAAATATGCTATTTTATCAGACATTTTAGGCGATGAAGACCATCTTGGAGATATGGACTTTAAAGTTTGTGGAACTGCCGATGGTATCACGGCTTGTCAAATGGATATTAAAGTAGAAGGCTTGTCTTACGAAGTATTGGCAGAAGCCTTGGAACAAGCCCGCCGCGGACGTTTGTTTATCTTGGGAAAACTTACCGAAACCATTGCCCAACCAAGAGAAGACTACAAACCATTTGTTCCTCGTATTGTCAAAATAACCATTCCAAAAGATTTTATCGGTGCCGTTATTGGACCGGGAGGAAAGGTTATTCAAGAAATACAAAAAACAACCAATACAGTTATCACAATTACCGAAGAGGGCGAAGTTGGAGTTGTGGATATTGCCTCTGCAGACAAAGATTCCATCAATGCTGCTTTGGACAGAATTAAAGCCATTACCGCTGTTCCCGAAATCGGTGAAGTGTACAACGGAACCATCAAGAGTATTGTTACATTTGGGGCATTCGTAGAAATACTGCCTGGCAAAGAAGGACTTTTGCACGTATCTGAAATTGACCACAAAAGAATCAACAAAGTAGAAGACGTGCTTCACGAAGGCGACCAAATAGAGGTAAAACTAATAGACATTGATGAGAAAACGGGAAAACTAAAATTGTCGCACAAGGCACTTTTGCCCAAACCAGACAAAAAAGAAAGTTCCGACAAAAAACCGTTCAAAAAACACAAACATGACAATAGTCAAAACGAAGGTGGACATAATGAAAATGAAAACACCAACATCGAATAAATAATACATAAAAATTGTCAAGTTTTATGAAATTTTTTTCATCTGGAGGGAGGTTTTAACACTTCCCTCTTTTTTATCTTCAAAAACAATGGGAAACAAACACTTACACATATCAGAATCTAACCATATCCCTATTTTTAGGTATTCTGAGTACCCCAAAAGCCCCCAAAAAAAGACAAAAAATACCTAAAAATGGGGATAAGAAAATTCATTTTATAATATTAACTTTGCACTAACAAAAAAGAACATGAACAAGAAAGTAAACAAAACAAATTTAGTAATCGTATTAATAGCAGGTATCTGCTTATTCAATTTTACGGCTTGCAAAAACAAATTGTCTCAAGCCGTCGCCGGCACCTACAACGGCAAAGCCATTGTCTATGTTGCCAACGTAGAACGTTCTACAGAAGAAAACGTGGAAATTGTTATTAAATCAGAAGGAGACGACAAGGTTGCTTTGCAATATCCTTCCTTTAAAGTATATGGTTTTGAAATTCCCGCTTTGAATTTTTCACATATAACGGTTACCAAAGAAAAGAAAAACAAATACCAATTATCTGAACGTGCTGTTACAATAAAAGACAGCAACTATGACATTACAGGATTAATTAATGGTATAGTTGAAAACAACGCTCTTACCCTAAATGTTACCGTCAATGACAAAAGAATATCTGGAAGCATAACGGTAAAATATACAGCAAAATAAGCCAAATCAAGAAAAAACATAATTGTATTTATATTTAATTTTAATTATTAACTAATTTTTAACCACATGAAAACAGTAAAAAATTTATCAAAAAGTATTATGGTTATGGCAATTGTTGCCTTTGCCATCAGTTTAACAAGTTGTAAAAAAGACCAAACAAAGCAAGATCAAAAACAAGAAGAAGATGTTATTCTTTCTGAAAAAGTAGCAGGAACGTATAATGGATACACATTAGCATCGTGCAATTACTTCAAAGACAATTTTACAGCAGACGAAACATTAAGTATCACAAAAGTTGACAACGAAAAAGTAAACATTACCTTTGCATCTGGCACTTGGGGAGATTTTTCCATTTCTAATGCTACGGTAACACAATCCGGAAATACATATAGTATTTCAGGTGAAGGAAAAACGAGTATGGGACATGGGGGACAAACAAATGAGTATGCTTGCAGTATTGCAGCCACCATCAATACAACCGACAATGCAACTATTACTTTTAATATTCCAGCAGTAATGGGCGGAACATCTGTTGTATTCAAGACAGGAAAAGC
>CAJOFD010000050.1:12050-16255 GCA_905233585.1 uncultured Bacteroidales bacterium | reverse complement strand
GCAACTTCTCCGGGTTATGGCGGTGGTATTGTCAATCAGGCAACCATAACCATTGGTGGATTGGCTACCATTAATAATAATACGGGCAAGTATGGTGGTGGTATTTTGCAAAATCTGCCAGGCACTATCAACTTTAACGGTGGGGCAACTATATCCAATAACACGGCAAGTGTGAGAGGTGGTGGTATCTATCAATATTCATATAATGGCACTGCTGGCAATGGTGGTACTATTAATATAGGAACACAAGCTAGTCCGAAAAACATGACTATGGAAGGCAATACTAGTCCTTGGGGTGGTGGTATTGACCAAGAAGATGGTATCGTAACTTGTTATGGTGATATGCTTGTCAATAACAATAGTGCAACGGATTCTATGGGTGGCGGTATCCTTTCAAAGGGTACGGTTACTTGCAAGGGATTGCTTACGGTAACCAACAACACTGCCAATAAAACAGGTGGTGGTATGTTTATCGGTGGAACACTTTCGTTGAATAATCTAATAGATTCAAACAATACGGCTACAACCAACGGCGGCGGTATCTACAATGATACTACAGGTGCTATAACCATAACAGGTACGGCAAGAATATTGAACAACCGTTCCAATGCAACCAATGCTTCTGGTAATGGTGGCGGTGGCGTATATAATACTGGTACAATCACCATCAATGGCATTACTACCATAAAAAACAATCAAGTCATTGCAAATGGTGGTGGTATCTATAATACGGGAACTACCGCTGTTTTCACTTGCAAAGATAGTACCGATATTTCCAACAATAGCACAACGGCTACAGGTAGCAATTCTTCAGGTGGTGGTATTTATTCTACAGCAAGTGCACAAGTAAAACTTGAAGGAGGGGCAACTGTCAATAACAATACTGCCTACAAGGGTGGCGGCGGTATCTTTATAAGTGATGGAAGTAGCATGGCTATAGGGACGAGTTCCAATGCCAAAAATCTTATCGTGACTTCAAACACGGCAACAACAAGTTATGGTGGCGGTATGTATAATGCTGGTACTTTCACTTGTTATGGCAATATGACAACAACGGATAATACTTCAGGTACTACAGGTGGTGGTATTCATACAACAACCGCTATTACTTGTCATGGCAATATGACAGTTTCCAATAATACTGCAGGTACCAATGGCGGCGGTATTTATAAAAAACTACATCTTACATGCAATGGTAATTTAACTATAGACGGTAATACGGCACAAAATGGTGGTGGTGTTTATTATAGTGGTGCTTTTACCATGGCATCAGGCAAAACCATTTCTATTATCAATAATGAAGCCACTGTTGATGGAGGTGGTATGTATGTTACGGGAGTAAATTCTACTATTGCAACGAGTGCATCGTCGTCAATGATCATATCTAATAACAAAGCAAGTAAATGTGGAGGCGGATTGTATGTTACACCTGCCTTTACGTGCAATATCCCAATAACTATTAATAACAATACTTCAGATAGTGTGGGAGGCGGTTTTTATCATAAGTCAGGAGTTACCACCTTTAATGGTTTGCTTACAATGAATTATAATGTAGCAGATACCAATGGAGGAGGAATTTACGATGCAGCCTCAAATGCAACTATAACATTTAAAGGAGGAGCAACCTTTATAGGAGATACAGCCAAGAAAGGTAATGGTGGAGCGATATTTCTCAAGGGCAATAATACCCTTACTTTCCAATCGGCAAGCAATACTATAGGTGATGCAACACACAAAAACATCGCTAGATATGGAGGAGCCATTTATATGGAAAATGGAACGATAAACTTTAATTATACTACGAATATCCAATTCAACAAGGCTACGGTCAATGGAGGTGGTATTGCTATAGACGGTGGTACACTCAATGCCACAAAGACAATCTCTGTTTATAGTAATGAGGCAGTAAATGGAGGTGGAATTTATCTCAATGGAGGTAGTTTAGCCGTTTCTGCAACGGGAACAGATTCATTAAAGATACACAATAACACAGCCACAACCAATGGAGGCGGCATTTATTTTTCAGGTGGAACAATAAATAATACCTATCCTTGCATGTCTATATATGAAAATACAGCGGTAAGCGGAGGAGGTATTTATGCGACCTCAGGGAAAAAGACTATAAATAAATTAGGAGTAGTTCGCGGCAATACGGCCACAGGTAATGGAGGCGGTTTATATAATGCCCAGATCGACACTTTATTTATAACAGGTCCATACGTTATAAAAGAAAATACAGCTGTAAATGGAGGAGGTATTTATAATATTGCTAATGGTATTATGACTACAACTGGAGATTATGCAATAAATAACAATACAATAACTACCAAAGGTGGTGCATTGTATTTAAATGGAAATAGCCAAGTTTTCTTTACAGGTAATGGGCAGTTAAATTATAATGTAACAACTGATGGGGAAGGTGCCGCTATTGCCTTTGGTGGTTCAGATTGTTATCTTGCTTTTAATGGAAATAGTGGGGATAGTCTTAAAATAGACCATAATTCCGCTACGGCTTCGGCTTCTATGCAAGGAGGAGCCATAACCATACGAAATAGTAGAAATACATTGATTTTGGGAGTTCCAACTACACTTAATTACAATACTGCTGCATGTAGTAATGGAAATGCAATGGGTGGTGCAATTGAAATCAATGGCAGCAATAATTTATTACATTGTACAGAAAATGTAGTTATGAATTATAATACGGCTACTCATGGTGGTGCTGTTCGTTTAGGCTCCAATGCAAATAATTCGTCTATAATAATAGGTACAGCCAGCAATCCTAAAAACTGGGAAATGAATTATAATAGAGCCATAGCAGGAAATGGTGGTGGTATATCCATAGATAACGCTGCAAGTATTGTTACTTGCTATGGAAATCTAACAGCATCTAATAATACAGCCACAAATGGAGGTGGAGGCATTAGAAATATTTGTTCAATAACAGTTTATGGAACAACTACCCTAAATGATAATAAGGGTAGTACAGGTGGTGGTATTTATAATACTGGTACTTTTACTTCTCATGGAGATATCATAGCAAATAAAGATACTGCTTCTACTGCACAGGGGGGAGGTGTTTATAATACTGGTACATTTACTTGTAATGGAAATTTATCTGTAACGAATAATACATCTTCAACGAATGGTGGAGGTATGTATCTTACCGGTACGTTTACAAAAAATGGGCAATTAGTTTTAACAGACAATCAGGCGGGTTCCAATGGTGGTGGTATTTACACATCAATAGCATCATTAGATTTGCGAAATACCTATATAGTAAACAATACAGCCGGCAGCAATGGAGGAGGAGTTTACGTAAATGATAACCAAAATGCAGGGGACTATGCGACCACAAAGATAGTAAAAGTAGGGGGTAATATGAAAATAATTGGTAATACCGTAAGTAGCACCCCGAACAATTTGTATGTACGTAGTAGAAACAATATCCACTTTGTAGAAACGTTTGCTGATACCTCATCGGTTGGAGTTTATTGTGAAAGGAGTGCCACCGCATATCCAGCATACGGAGCATGTAATACAACGGTTTATGGCATGCGAGAGGATGATTTGTTTGCCAAGGTAGATTTTAGTGAGAATGACCCGATAAACAATGCTGGAAGATTTTTCAACGATTTAACTTCAGTTTTTGGAGAATTTACCAGCACAGGTCATATAGAAGCAGGCGGCTCACCATCAAGTCCCGCTCCTACGCCCGCCCCAAGTATGGTGTCAATGAACAGGAAGGCAGGTTCAGGTGATGACCTTGGAGCCGTTAAATGGCAAGACTATAGTTTGCCAATAGAATTGTTATCCTTTGTAGGTTCATGTAGAGATGGAATAACGACTTTTAATTGGGAAACGATGACCGAGACGAACAATGAATATTTCACCATAGAGGCAAGTAGCAATGCAATAGATTATGCCCCTATAGCTCGTATCTCTGGGGCCGGTACGACCTCGCAAAGACAGCAATACAGTTATCATATCAATACAAATGAAGATATGATGTATTACCGATTGAGACAAACGGACATAGACGGACAAACGGAAGTGTTTGCCCCGATAGCGGTACAATGCAGCGACAACAAAAGCGAAGAACCCACAATCACTATTTATCCACAACCTGCAAGAGATATGTTTGAGATAAACGTTCAGGGAGATGGAGTAGAGATAGAGCAAATGAGTTTGTACAATATGTTGGG
>CAJOFD010000050.1:0-12019 GCA_905233585.1 uncultured Bacteroidales bacterium | reverse complement strand
CTTGTCCTCGGGTGTTTATAATGTTTTGATACAATTGTCGAATGGCACTTTGTACAATAAGAAAGTTGTTGTAACGAAGTAATGAATAATTTGTTTTAAATTTGATTAGAGCCGCAATTTATTGCGGCTCTTTTTTTTGTATTTGAACTAAAAATAGAAGGTAGTATTTTGTACAAAAATTGTATCTTTGCAAAATAGATATTGTTAGTTTTTTTGATTTACAATATATTGATATTCAATGTTATTGTTTTGTATTTGAAAAAAATATAAAGAATGAACACCCAACAAAACGAAGAAATTCAACAGATATTTTCACGATATAGAGATATTCAGTTAAAATTGCGGGCAAGAAATACGTCCCGAGATCAAAAAAAGAATGTTCGCAAGGCTTTTTCTTTAGCATTTAATGCTCACAAAGATATGCGGCGGCGTAGTGGAGAACCTTATATTCTTCACCCACTTGAAGTCGCCAATATTATATTGGACAACATGAACTTGGGGGCGACATCGGTTATATGTGCATTGTTGCATGATACGGTGGAAGATACGGATTATACCTTACAAGATATAGAAGCCTTGTTCGGCAAAGAAATAGCTCAAATTATAGATGGGCTTACTAAAATAGATGATGTTTCTGATACGCAAGCCTCCAAGCAATTCGAAACCTTTAGAAAGATATTGATTTCTATGAGCAAAGATGCCCGTGTTATTCTTATCAAATTGGCAGACAGACTACATAATATGCGTACCTTGGATTCTATGCCACCCGATAAGCAATTGAAAATATCTTCTGAAACTTTGTATATGTATGCTCCTCTTGCTCATCGTTTGGGATTTTACAACATCAAGTCAGAATTGGAAGACCTTGCGATGAAATATCAAGACCCAGGCAGTTATGCCTATATTGCCAAGAGAATACAAGATAGCAGTGATGAACGAGAACGATTTATCAGCGATTTTACGGCTCCAATTAAAGAAAAATTAACGGAAAAAGGATTCACTTTTGAGATACTAAGCAGAACCAAATCAATATATTCTATTTGGCAAAAAATGACCAAAAAGAAAATTCCTTTTGATGAGGTGTATGATTTGTTTGCTATTCGTATCATTATAGATTCCGATGAAGAGCATCAAAAATCGTCTTGTTGGTCGGTTTATTCGTTGGTAACCGATATTTATACACCTCGTTCTGATAGGTTGAGAGATTGGATTTCTACCCCAAAATCAAATGGATATCAATCGCTTCATACAACTGTAATGAGCCGTGCCGGCAAATGGGTGGAAGTGCAAATCCGTACCAAACAAATGGACGCTATTGCCGAAAATGGTTTTGCTGCTCATTGGGTATATAAAGAAAACAACAAACAAAGTTACGAACAAGGGGTTGATGCTTGGTTGGCTAACATAAAAGAGATATTGCAAAACAGCGATACTAATACAGGTGAATTGGTTGCGGGTGTGAAAATGAATCTTTTCAATAAAGAAATATTTGTTTTTACGCCTAAGGGAGATGAACATACTTTGCCTGAAAACTCTACCGTATTGGATTTTGCATACGAAATAGGGGCCGAACTTGGTAATTATTGCATAGGTGCCAAGGTAAACAACAAACTTGTGCCCCCCTCATATATACTCAAAAGTGGAGACCAAATAGAAATTATTACTTCTAAAAAACAAAAAGTTCATGAAGAATGGCTGACATTTGTTGCCACTGCCAAGGCGGTTGACAGTATCACCAAAGTGTTGCAACAAGAAAAGGACAATAAAATAAATGAAGGCAAAAATATATTAAAGGATTATTTCAAAAAATATGATGTGGAAATCAACAAGATAAATCGTGATAAATTGATGGTTTTCACTAATTGTAAAGATAAAGCAGAATTGTATCTCAGTATTTATAACGGTACGATAAAAGAATCTGTTATAAAACAATGTTTTTCCAAAATCGGCTTGCTTTACAAAATGCTCAATGCCGTAAAACCTATGATAAAATGGATAAAAGGCATTAAAAATTTATTTACCGTAGATAATGCTATCAGACGAAAATTGTCTATAAATCCGCAATCTATGTTGTTGGGTGAAAATGTACATGAAATAAAACAGACTATTGCTACGTGTTGCAATCCCGTTGCAGGCGACCAAGTTATTGCTTTTGCTTTGACCGATAACGAAATAGTTGTTCATAGAGCCAACTGCTCCAATGCGATACAATTGTCAGCCAAACATGGTGATAAAATTGTGAAAGCCAAATGGAGACCTCAACAAACGCAGGTAGATTTCTTAACGGGGATATATATCAAAGGTTTTGACTCAAAAGGTTTGGTGCATAGCATTACAGGTATTATTTCTCAAGATTTTCAAGTCAATTGCCGTTTTATTCAATTTGAAACCAGCGAAGGTATTTTTGAAGGAAGAATAAGCCTTTATATTCAACATGTTGATAATCTTAATAAATTGATGGACAAACTAAAACTAATAAAAGGCATTGAAAAAGTGGAAAGAATATAATAGCCTTGATAGGGTATTTGTCTTTGGCAGTTTGACAGTTTTGTTTTGTTTGTTTGCTTGTAAAACAAGACCCAACCAACATACAAACATTGCTCAAACAGATAGTATTATTGTTGATTCTCCAAAAAGTAATATAAAGCAAATGTTCGAACCAATGGTTTATGCTTTCAATTACAAATGGTATAGTACTCGTATGTCTGTTAATGTAAAAAATATTGATAATCAGCAGGAACAAATTTCATTGAATGCTTTTTGGGTAAACAAAAAGGATAGCATTATTTTCATTACTTTGAGCAAAATGGGCATAGAAGGGGCTCGCTTGGTTTTAAGTACAGATTCGGTAAAATATATCAATCATCTGAACAAAGAATATTATTGGAGTGATTATCGTATTTTCAATAAGTTGTTAGGCTTTCCTATTGATTTTTATATGATTCAATCTTTGTTTTTGGGAGGAGATTTGCCCTATTTTGATAAAACCTGCACCAAAGACTCTTCCGAAAATACAATTACTTATATGTCAAACAATCGTAAAAGTTTGAAAAACAATATGATTGTGGAACAAAAACTGCAGACAGACCTGAGGTTACGTACGGTATATCATTATATTAAGGATATAAAAACTTTGAATAGCATAGAAATTTCATTTAATAATTTTGTTGCTATGCTTGATGGTCAATATTGTTTCCAATACATGGATATTTCAATTCCTGCAATGAATATTCAACTGCAATGTCAATTGAAAGGTACCAAAATAAATGTTCCCGGACCAACTTCCATTAAACGGCCGGAAAAATATAGTCCTATAACAATACAATGACAACTGCAGTTGAGGCGATAAAACAGAAAGCATTGGAATTGGGCTTTTGTGATTGTGGAATAACAGATTGTTCGCCCATTGCACCCAATATAGTGCAAGCCTTTGAGCAAAGAATAGAGCAACACAAAACGGCGGATATGTATTTTTTGTCTAACAATATGGAGAAACGTTTCTTTCCACAAATGTTAGTGCCAGAAGCCAAAAGCATTGTTGTTGTTTTGGCAAATTATTATCAAAAGATTCAATATAATGGAAAGTACAAAATAGCCCTTTATGCTTGGGGGGAAGATTACCACAAGGTTGTGAAAAAAAAATTGAAATTATTGCAACAATTTATTGTGGAAAATATTGACAACAAAAGTATTAATAGGTATTTTGTAGATACGGCACCAACAATGGACAAATATTTGGCCTATCGGGCTGGTTTGGGGTGGATAGGCAAAAACACGCTGCTGAATGGAAAATACGGTTCTTTTTGCTTTATCGGCATATTGTTCACATCTTTGGAATTGGAAATAGACCAACCTATCACAACTAATCCTTGTCAAGATTGTAACCTTTGTATAAAGGCTTGCCCGACAAAAGCATTGTATCAGCCATATAGTTTGGATGCAAATCTTTGCTGGTCTTATCAAACCATTGAAAATAAAGGTAATATACGTATTGAAAACAGCAAACAATCTTATATCTATGGTTGCGATATTTGTCAAAAAGTATGTCCTCATAACCAACATGCAGAAAATACGACCATAAAGGAATTTCAAACCAATAGTGATTTGTCGGATATTGATGACAAGCGATTGGACAGCATAACAACAGAAAGTTTTGAAACACTGTTTGCCCATACGCCCATTCATAGAATCGGTTATGAAAAAATGAAAGCAAATATTAATATCATCAAAAAAGGCTTACAAACAAAGGACAATAAAAAATAAAAATATTTTTTCCCCGTTAATAATATAATATAAAATACATAAAGAAAGAAACAATCGATGAAAATAGGATTAATTGGAGCAACAGGGCTTGTCGGCAGTGTAATGATAAAGGTTTTGGAAGAACGTGGTTTTGGGCAATATCAACTATTTCCAGCGGCTTCGGAACGGTCTGTCGGTAAAAAAATCACCTTTAACGGGCAAGAAATCACTTTGCGGTCTGTGCAAGAGGTGATAGATGACAAAATGGATATTGCTATTTTTTCGGCAGGAAGTGCTGCTTCTTTGATGTATGCTCCTTTGTTTGCCGAAAAAGGAACTTTTGTCGTGGACAACTCTTCGGCTTGGCGTATGTATGAGCATATTCCGTTGGTAGTGCCTCAAATCAATGCCAATGTATTAACATCCAATGATAAAATTATTGCCAATCCGAATTGCTCCACTATTCAAATGGTGATGGCTTTGGCTCCTTTGCATAAAAAATACAAAATCAAACGGTTGGTTATTTCCACCTATCAATCGGTAACGGGAACGGGGCAAAAGGCCATAGAACAACTATACCATGAGCGCAAAGGGGAACCTTGCCAGAAAGTTTATCCTTATCAGATAGACATGAATGTATTGCCTCATGGAGGAACATTTGAAGAAAACGGATACACAACAGAAGAAACAAAGTTGGTGAATGAGACAAGAAAAATACTCAATGACAATATAATACAAATTACTGCCACCGTTGTCCGCGTGCCGGTAAGAGGAGGCCATAGCGAGGCGGTAAACATCGAATTTGAAGAGGATTTCGATTTAAATGATGTCAGACATTTGTTAGCAAACACTCAAGGTGTTGTTGTTCAAGATAATCCTAAGGAGAATATTTATCCAATGCCTATTTTGGCAGAACACAAAGATGAAGTGTTCGTAGGTCGTATCAGAAGGGATTTCAGTCGGGAAAAAAGTTTGAACATGTGGATTGTTGCGGATAATTTGAGAAAAGGTGCAGCAACAAATGCCATAGAAATAGCACAATATATCATTAGTAAAAATTGGGTAAAATAATTTCCATGCAGAAGCACAAACTACTTGTCGTTGTTGTTCTTGTTTTTGTAAGTTTGCACTTACACGGGCAAAAAGTCGGTCTTGTTCTTAGTGGAGGAGGGGCCAAAGGTATGGCTCATGTCGGTGTGATAAAAGCATTGGAAGAACAGGGTATTCCTATTGATTACGTGGCAGGTACTTCTATGGGAGCCATTGTCGGGGGCTTGTATGCCGCAGGATATTCTGTAGAAGAAATGGAAAGGATATTTTCCAATAAAGAATTCAGTTCTTGGATAGAGGGTAAAATTCACGATGATTATGCTTATTTTTTTCGGGAGGAAACACCCACATCGGCTTGGATAAAGTTGGGGGTTCATATAGATTCCAACAAAATAAGTCCCATTATACCAATCAATTTCATTGCTCCTACGCAAATGGACTTTGCCTTTGTTGAAATATATTCCCGGGCAGAGGCGGCAGCAAAATACAATTTTGATAGTTTGTTTGTTCCATTCCGGTGTGTTGCTACCGATATTACAAACGGAAAAGAGAAAGTATTGTCCCAAAATAGTCTCAAAGATGCTATTCGTGCTTCAATGACGTTCCCTTTTTATTTTCAACCGATTATGATAGATAGTTGTATGATGTATGACGGTGGAATGGTGAACAATTTTCCAACAGATGTTATGGAAAAAGATTTCCGACCTGATTATATCATTGCGGTTGCCGTTTCCAAACAAGGTGAAGCCCCATCCGATGAAAATTTGATGTCTATACTTAGTAGTATGTTGGTGAGCAAGCAAAGTTATACCGTTGATACTACTCATGCCATATTGATTCGTCCGAATGTACCTAAGTTAAGTGTTACTGATTTTACTAGAGGACGAATGCTTGTAGATGTCGGTTATTGGACATTGTTGGATAGTTTACCGTCAATTCGGAAACATATCAAAAACTATGTAACCGCTCAAGAAGTGGCCGAGAAACGACAAAAATTCAGAGACAAATGGCCTGAAATAAAAATAAAAGATATTGAAACTCATGGTATTAGTAAATCACAATCGCGAGTTATAGAAAATTATATTTTCAAAAAAAACGAAATTGTAGATTTCCAATCCTTTAAAGAAAGATATTTTCAATTAAACAGTGAACAATATATCAAACATATTTATCCTACACTGCATTTAAACGATGGAGACAGTTGTTTTAAAGCAATTCTGGATATAGAATTAAGCAAACCTTTTAGTTTTCAGTTTGGAGGTTATGTAGTAACAAATGCACAGACAACCTTATATTTGCAATTGAAATATAATTTTTGGCGGCGTTATTTTATGAGTGTCTTTGCCGATGCTTATTTTGGCAAATATTACAATTCCATTATTGGAACATTTCATATCAGTAGTTTATCCGCTAAACAATTCGACCAAGATATAAAAATAGGTTATAGCATTTGGAATCATTTTAATACCACTAAAATATTCAGTGAAAGTGATAATCCTTCTTTTTTGTTGTCCGATGAATTTTTGGTTAAATATCGGGTTGTGGCACCTGCCAAAAAGCATGGAAAATATGGCTTTTTGTTCAATTTTGTCAATTCCACTGCCAAATATTATGCTACCAACGCATATACCAGAAACGACACTTCGGATATTAATAGGTTTACCACGTTTAATCCGAGATTGTTTTATGAATATAATACACAAGATATAGCCTATTTTCCTACCAAAGGTTTGAAAGTTTTTGCTTCTATTGGTTATTATGTGGGCTTTGAGGCCAATAAACCCGGTAATACTTCCTATGATATATTGACTACTCAACATTTCAGGCATTGGCTGACACTTTATGCCGAAGCAAACAAGATATTCAATTGTACCTCTGTTTATCGGATAGGTATTTCTGGATATCTGGCCATATCAAATATACCCAATATGGCAAGTTTTACGGCGACCAAGTTGCGGTCTTTGAGTTTCTTGCCCAACCATGATGCTCTTTTACGCTATATGCCTAATTATAGAGATCCGGCATTTTTGGCGGTGGGTTTGCAAAATATTTTTCCCGTTTACAAAAATCTGCAAGTACGTTTAGACGGTTATTTTTATCAATCCATTTTTCCTATCGTAAGGCTTGATAATAACAAGAGTAAGTATGGAAATCCCTTTTCAACAAGAGCCTTTATTGTTCAAACTTCGGTAGCCTATACAACAAAATTAGGACCTTTGAGTTTAAATTTGTCCTATTTCTCGCACAATGACCCTAAATGGATATTCAATATAAGTTTCGGCTGCTTGTTTTTCAACGATAAAGTATTCAAATAAGAATATTATTTACCACAAAAATATTGTCTGATATCATCAACGGTGTGTAAAATTGTTGTACAATGACATTCTTGCAATTCTTGTTTGTTGCCAAAGCCATATAAAACACCGATAGAAGCAATACCCGCCAAGTTGGCTCCTTCTATATCATACTTCCGGTCGCCTATCATAATAGCATTTTTGCAGGAAATGTGATTGGTTTGCAAAACATAATTGATAACATCAACTTTATCATGAAAAGTGTTGTCCAAACGGCTGCCACCGATGAAAGTGAAATAAGAGGTCAATGAAAAATAGTCAATTATTTCTTTGGCAAAATTTTCTGGTTTTGATGTCGCCAGATATAATTGATACCCATTTGATTTTAAGTTTTGCAGCAAATTTTCAATACCTTTATAAAGTTTGTTTTCTTTTACACCTTTTACGGCATAGCGTTCTCTATATTTTTGCACGGCCAATTGGGCTTGGTTTTCAGTGAAATGATAGAAAAATCTAAAAGAATCAGACAATGGCGGTCCTATAAAGGCATACAATTGCGACAAATCTTCAACGTTGATTCCAAAATGTGTCAAAGCATAAGCCACTGACTTTGTAATACCCTCTCGAGAATCGATGAGGGTGCCGTCCAAATCAAAAAGAATGTGTTGTGGTCTTATATTTGACCGTTTTTCTGCATCAATTTCAATGTTTCCGTACATTCTTCAAAAGTTTTGAAGGTATGGTCTTCAGGCAAAGTTTCCGGAATAAGTTTCATAGAAGTCAGCATATACAAGGGTTGTGGTTGTATGATGGTCATAAAAACGATGATACCGCGTTGTTGCAAATCTTTGATAGCCGTTTCCATTGCATACAAACCCGATTGGTCCATAAAATTAACCAACCGCATTCTGATAATAACAATTTTTACATCTTGGGGCACATCGTGCATCACTTCCTGAAATCTTGTTATTGATCCGAAAAAGATAGGACCGTTCAATCGCTGAATATAGATTTTATGTTTGATATTTTCGGGTATGCCGCCTTCATCGTGCCATGGACTTTCTTTGTCAAAATTGGTCATTTCGGTAGAAGAGTAACTGCCTTCCACCAAATCGCCGGCACGTTTCATAAACAAAACGCAAGCAATAACCATACCTATGCCTACAGCAGTAAGCAAATCTACAAAAACGGTTACCAAAAAGACAACTATTAATACCACAGCGTCTGCTCTCGGTATCTTTAACAAATCCTTAAAACCTTTAAAGTCTATGATACCGACACCTACAGTTATTAGTATGCCTGCCAGTACAGACAATGGAACATATTTTACCAAAGAACCCAATCCTAACAACACCATTAAAAGAAAAACAGCATGTACCATACCGCTAAGTTGGGTTCTGCCACCTGATTTTACATTGACAACGGTACGCATGGTTGCCCCGGCTCCGGGAAGACCACAAAACAAACTTGCAATGCTATTGCCAATGCCTTGACCTATCAATTCTTTATTGGAATTGTGTTTGGTTTTGGTGATATTGTCAGCAACAACAGAAGTTAATAGCGTATCGATAGACCCCAGACCTGCCAATGTCAAGCCCGGAATAACTGCCGTTTTGAGTACAACAAGCCAATCTATACCATTGAGACTGATATTCTCTTTTAAAAAGAAAGGCAATGGAAAACCCGAAGGTATTTCACCTATCGTTAAACTGTTTTCTATCTTGCAGAAAAGGGCTATAATTGTCATGACTATCAATGCCACCAAGGTAGATGGCACTTTCGAGGTAATTTTAGGGAACAAATAAATAATCAATATTGTTCCTATTCCCAACAATAAGGCTTTGAGTGAGATTCCGTTGACAACAGCCGTGGGCAAATTCATCAAAAGATTTATCATATTGCCACTGCCTTTTAAGCCCAACAATGGATATATTTGTTGTAGAATAATGATAATACCGATACCGCTCATAAATCCCGATAAAACAGGGTAGGGTATGTAGCGTATGTATTTCCCTATTTTGATAATACCAAAGAATATTTGGAACAGACCGCAGAAAATACCTGCCAGAGTCATGGAAACAAGCACCGTCGAAATATCCGAAGACGAAGCCCATGTGGCACTCACCAAAGTGGCTGCTACAACAGTCATCGGACCTGTTGGACCTGAGATTTGGGAATGAGTACCGCCAAACAAAGAGGCAAAAAAACCTAACATGGTTGCTCCCACTAATCCTGCCAAAGCACCTATGGCTCCTGCCTTGGGGTCGGCTATGCCGGAAAAGGCTTGTATGCCAAATGCCAATGCTAAGGGTAGGGCAACTATACCTGCTGTAATACCTCCGAATAAATCACCGCGAATTGTACTCTTGTCAAATATTTTCATATTGATTGTTTTTGTTGATTTACAATAAAATATATGTTTTGTATGTCCGTTTTTTTGTTGCCTGCAAAGATACAACTTTTTTTATTACGGGACATTGAATCTGTTGAATTGCCAAGGAAGGAGGACAGTTAGAATTAAAAATATTATTGTATAAGAAATATGGGGAAAAAACTAAAAAAAAGGGAAACTCTCCGCTAAAACTGCAACACCATTATTGGTTTTACAGGTTGGGTAGCTTTGTTTTGTTGGGACACAGGCGTGCCTTCGTTTTTTTAGGTTCCTCCTCCAAGAGGTTTTTCCCGCTTAAGTGGCACCTTGAAATTTTTTTATGCAAAAATGAAAAACATATTGGGGGAAAAACTATCTTTGCATGCTTCCGTTTTGCGACATGGCTTTTGTCGCATTACGGTGAAAATGAAAAACAAAAGGATTGCAAAAAAATATAAAAGATTAGGAATGCTGACAGAAATAGAGAAACGTATAGGTGCGTGATTGAGGTCTGAATGCTTAATACTTGATATGATATGAGAACAAATAATAATATGAGATTGATTAAAAATATAACAAAAATGATTGATTGTAAATTTTTTAGAGGACAAAAAAGATTGATGTTACTGGTGTTTATCGCCTTGTTGTCTATGGGCATGCAGGCACAGACATCCTATACCTTGGGTACAGGCAAAGATTATACCGACTTGGCTACAGCCATAAACGCGTGTACTGCTGCCGGTACTTATAATCTTACGGTATATGACAACACCGTAACCTTGGGTGCAAAGGCCACAGTTAAGGCGGGGGTGATCATAAATGTGGCGAGTGATGTTGCCAATACACAGCGTACAATTACACGTACCTCAAATAGTGGTTATATAGAGGTTAAAACAGCTTCTGCAGAATTGAATATAACGGATATAAAATTTGATGGAGATTCTGCTAATTATTCATGTTCTTATTCTATGTTTGCTGTAGGAACTGCTTCTATTAGTAGTACATTAACTATGACAAGATGTACAATAGAACATTGTAGGAATACAGCATCATTGGGGGGGGGATGTTTATATGTATATGAAGCAGGAACAGCAACCTTAAATGATGTTACAATAACAAGGATTAGAACAAGTGTTACTGGCGGAGGAATATACAATGAAGGTTCTATTACTACTAATGGAACTCTTGATATTAACCACTTGTTTGGTAATGGTTCTGGCAATGGAGTAGGTTTCTATAATATTGGAACTATTACTTGTGAGGGACCTGTATCTATTACTTATAATAACGGAAGCCAAGCATCAGGATTTTTTAATAGCGGAACAATATATTTTAAAGCAGGTGCAACAATTACCAATCATTTTGCTGGTCGCGAAGCAGGTGGATTGTACAATACAAGTACAGGGACTATAATTGTAGGCATAGATGATACTCATCCTGCTGACCTTAATGTTAGTTTTGATACAGTAGGTGGTTCATATGGTCGTGGTGGAATTAAAAATTATGGTTATATAATGGTGTATGGAAAAACTATAATAAAGGGGAATTATACTAATAAGTCCTTTGCAGAAGCGGCTGGTTTATATAATTCAGGTGGCACTATTATATGTAAGGGAGAAACTGATATTTCAGATAATATTGCGAATGCTTCAGGTTTCTTAGAGGAAGGTGGTGGCATTTTCAATACATCAGGTGGTAGTATAACTTTTGAAGGTACAGTAACTATAAATAATAATGCGATGCTTTATGGTTCTGGCGGTGGAATTTATAATTCTGGAAGTGTCATTAATTTTGAAAAGGAGGTAACGCTGAATAATAATTATAGTTCCTCATGGGGGGGGGGCATTTATAATAAAGCGGGTGTTATAAATTTTAAGGGTGATGTAACAATAAATGGAAATTCTGGCGGCGGCGGCGGCGGTATTTATAATGATAGTTTGATTAATGTTGGAACAGATATAAACCCAGCAAATCTTGTTTTGGAGAAAGATACTGCTAGAACAAATTATGGTGGTGGAATTTATAATTCAAGCAAGGGAACCCTAATTTGTTTTGGTAATCT
>CAJOFD010000049.1 GCA_905233585.1 uncultured Bacteroidales bacterium | reverse complement strand
GTACGCTCATCAAGCAATTGGAAAAGAAAATTACAATAGGACTTACCAAAATAGAAACATCGTTGGACCAAATAGAGCAACTTATCGAAACGGGGCAAAAAATACAGGCACGTACGCTTGCAGAAAAAATCTTTCCTCAGTTTGCCGAAATAGAAGAAACCCAAAAAATACTTGCCTCTGTAGATGCCGATGCCGATGAGGAAAGTTTGCAATTGCAGGAAACCCGCAGCCTACAACATCGCTTAATAAGCATAGCCTCACAATTGAAAAACGGAATAAATATCTATATTTCAGTCAATGCGAATATGTTCGGCACGCAATATTCTGCCTTAAAAAGTGAAATACAAGGGGAATTGAGCAATACAGGTTGCAATTTTGTATCCAATGCGACCCAGTCAGATTGGGCAGTGTATGTAAAAGCCCAAGCACGCCAATACAACAAAGCGGATTTCGGCGGAACAAGCACTTATTTTGTCTATGTCGATGCAAACATTATTGTAGACAAAACCACCACAGGACAACGTATTTATGAAAATGCCCTAAGTGAAAAAGGAGGACATACCCACAACTTTGAACAAGCCGCACGGCAGGCATATCGGGACATCTCACCTAAGATAAGCGCCATCATTAGCGAGCAGATACAGCAATAGGGAAAATCGCCTGACAAGCACCAAACAGAGACGATACTTGAAATATTGAGTATCTAATGTGAGTGCACGATGTATCTCATTCTTTCAGAGGAGCACTGAACCTTATCCACGCGGTGCATATCTATATTCAGCAGCGATTCCAGATAATCTTCGGCTTGTTCAAGAGCCGTGTCTCCTTGCAGGAAAGCAGCTTGCGGCCAACCTCCTGAACCTCAAAAAAAATAAAAAGCACAGGCAATACAAACAAGAGAAAATTTTAACAAAGTTTTAGAATATTTTCTTGTCGCCTATCGCAAAAAACACAGTATTGGGAACTAAAATTTGCGGAATGGTATATTTTTAGAAGATATATCATTTATTTTTAGCACTTTACAATTTTATATATTTTCCCTTTGTTGTTCCGTCTTTTTAAAAACCTCTGCAAAAATAAGATTTTTAACCATTTGACCCCATTTTTGGCCTACTATTTTGACCAATAGACCAAAATTTTAGGAAAAAGTTGTACTTTTGCAAACCTATTTAAATTCTAATACAACAAGGTATATTATTGTTATGCACACACAAGAGCGACAAATAGAGATAATGGCACCCGTAGGGTCTTTTGAAGCATTGTCGGCAGCCATTCAAGCAGGAGCGAATGCGGTTTATTTCGGTATTGGAGATTTGAATATGCGTTCCCGCTCTTCTATCAATTTTACAGAACAAGATTTGCACACCATTTCGCAAACCTGCAAAGCCAATAATGTAAAAACATATTTGACTATCAATACAATCATTTATGATGATGAATTGCCGAAAATGAAACATCTGGTGGATTTGGCCAAAGAAAACGGCATTACCGCCATTATCGCTTCTGATTTGTCTGTTATTCAATACGCAAAACAAAAAAATGTAGAAATTCACATTTCTACACAATGCAATATCACCAATATAGAAGCAGTTCGTTTTTTTGCACAATATGCCGATGTAATGGTAACAGCAAGAGAACTTTCGTTGAAACAAGTCAAAAAAATTATCACAGAAATAAAAAAAGAAAACATTTGCGGCCCTTCGGGCGAATTGGTCAAAATAGAAATATTTGCCCATGGAGCCCTCTGCATGGCGGTTTCCGGCAAATGCTACCTCAGTTTGCACAATTTTGGCTACTCTGCCAACAGAGGAGCGTGCCTGCAACCCTGTCGAAGAGCGTATGCCGTATATGATACCGACAATGAAGTGAGTGCTATTGTTGATGAAAAATATATAATGTCGCCTAAAGACTTGTGTACCATAGGTTTTTTGGACAAAATTGTTGAAGCAGGCGTTTCTGTTTTGAAAATTGAAGGACGTGGCCGTTCTCCAGAATATGTAAAAACAGTTACAACTTGTTATCGGGAAGCCGCATCTGCTGTTTTAGACGGCAGTTTTTCGGAAACAAAAGTCAAACAATGGACACAACAACTTGAAAATGTATATAATCGAGGTTTTTGGGATGGCTATTATTTAGGAAGAAAATTAGGGGAATGGACCGAACGATATGGTTCTCAAGCCAAAAAAGTAAAAGTATATATAGGAAAAATCACCAACTATTTTTCAAAACTAAAAGTGGCGGAAATAAAAGTAGAAGCAAATTACTTAAACAAAAACGATGATTTGTTAATTATTGGTCCGACTTCAGGTGTGGTGGAATGCAAAGCAGAAGAAATAAGAGTTGACCTTAAACCTACGAAAACTGTGGAAAAAGGTATTTTTTGCTCTATTCCTTGTTCTGAAACAGTTAGAAGAAACGATAAGGTATATAAACTCGTTTCAGCCTGTGACAGTGATGATTACGAATTATAGTTTTTCGATTTCGGAAAATATTTTTTAATTTTTCCATGGTATAATTTTTTTTTATACCTTTGTACTTTACTAATAAAATTTTTAAAAGAAATGAAATTTATTGTAGAGAGTCAATTATTACTCAAAAATTTACAATCCGTTGGGAGAATTTTGTCCCCAAATAAATTTATGCCGATAGTGGCAGAAAACATTTTATATGAAGTTGAAAACAATAAACTTACCTTGGTAGGCACTGATTTGGAAACAACTATGGTTGCCCAATTTGAATTGTCTGAAAGTGTTGGCAATGGCAAAGTGGTTATCCCTTATAAAATTATCGCAGAAACTTTAAAAACATTTCCGGAAGTTCGTTTTACGTTCAATATTTCAGAACAAAACGAAATAGAAATGTTGGCAGGCGATGCCATTTATAATTTTGTAGGCTTGCCTGCAGACGAATTTCCAACTTTGCCCAAATTAGAAAATGCAACATCTTTCAATATGCCAACCAAAGTATTGGTAGATGCCATCAAAAAAACCATTTACGCAACAGGACAACCCGATGCAAGACCTATTATGACGGGTGTTTTGTGCGAATTAAAACCGGAATATATTACTTTTGTCGGCACCGATGGACGTTGTTTGGCACGCTATCGCAACAACAAAATTCAAACTGGATTGGATTGTTCTTTCGTTCTTCCCAAAAAACCAATTTCCACCATCAAAGAAATATTTTCTACTTTAGACGGTGATGTCAGAATAGATTTCAGCAATGACAGTGTAGCCTTTACAATTGACGGTATGTATGTTTTTTCCAAATTGATAGAAGGCAAATATCCAAACTATGAAGCCGTTATTCCTGCCAATAATAAAAATATTATGGAAGTGGAACGTCTTCCTTTGATGCAGAATTTGAGTTCATTGGCTCCATTTACCAATCAACTGACACATCAAATCCGTTTTAAAATAACTGCAAAAGAATTGACTTTGGCAGCCGAAGACAAAGACCTTTCTCTCAAAAAAGGTAAGGTTGTTTTGCCTTGTTCTTTTGAAATGGAAAATGAAGAAACAGACACATTTGAAATTGGTTTCAGTTCCAAAATTTTACAAGAAATATTGAAAAACTTGGATACCAATACCATTATTTTCAAATTTTCAAATCCAACAGCAGCAGGTCTAATTCTTCCATCTGAAACTGAAACAGATGAAGATATTTTAGTTTTGGCAATGCCTGTAATGTTGGGATAATAACAAAAGACACAAAAGAGGCAGTTGTGCTGCCTCTTTTTCTTTTTTATGATAGCAGATAGTCCTTTATATCAAGGAATGCGGACAAAACTGATAACACACCTCCGCGAAAAAGGTGCTTTTGATGAAAATGTCCTTCAAGCCATGCAATTAATGCCCCGCCATTATTTTGTTCCTTTTTCACTCATAGCCTATGCCTATCAGGACCAGGCCTTGCCTATTGCCTGTCAACAAACTATTTCCCAACCTTACACTGTTGCCAATCAAAGCACATTGCTATCGGTCAAACCCAATATGAAAATACTTGAAATAGGTACAGGGAGCGGCTATCAATCCGCTATTCTTAAAACAATGGGTGCTTTGGTTTATACTATTGAACGCCATAGACAATTATATGAAGAAACAAAACAATTGTTTTCCTCATTAAAACTAAACATCGCTACCAAACTTGGCGATGGTTATGCCGGCTGGACAGAATTTGCCCCCTTTGACAGAATCATTGTAACTTGCGGGGCAGCCTCTTTGCCTGAAAAACTCATTGCCCAACTCAAAATAGGGGGTATAATGATATGCCCTATTGGTGAAAAAATGCAGGAAATGACAAAAATTGTCAAAATTGATAATAAAAATTTAGAAATCACAACTCACGGCGATTGCAATTTTGTACCTATGCTCAGTCAAACCGAATATCAATCTCATTAACAACAACTAAATGAAAAACATAAAATATTGCTTTGCACTAATTCTTTTGTTAAGTTGTTTTGCTTTGTCTGCTCAAACCAAACAACAAATACCCGAATATCTTCAAAAAATGGTGAAAATAGACAAGGGTGTTATTGCTTGCTCTGTTATTGACAACAACAACCAGCCTCTTGAATATGCTACCATTGGCATTTTCAGTCAAAAAGATTCATCTGTAATCGGCGGGGGCATCACCAATGCCCAAGGTTTGATTGCCATAGACAATATTCCTTTTGGCGACTACTATATTCGAATCAGTTATATAGGATACAAAAATATTTTTGTCCCCAATGTTCATATTAGTAAAGAAAAACCTGTTGCTATGCTGGGCAAACAAAAGTTTAAATCTTCGTCCAAACAATTGGAGGGTGTAGTCATCAGCACCGAAAAAGAAATGATACAAAGCAATTTGGACAAACGTGTTTTTAATGTTGATAAAAGCATTGTTACAGAAGGTTCTACCGGTGTGGATATTTTGGAAAATGTTCCATCGGTAAGCGTGGATTTAGATGGAAATGTAAGTTTGCGGGGCAGCAGTAGCGTTACTATTTTGGTAGATGGCCGCCCAACCAATTTGAGTATGGACGAAATACCTGCAGATATGATTGAAAGCATTGAAGTGGTAACCAATCCCTCTGCCAGATACGAACCCGACGGTATTTCCGGAATTATCAATGTGGTTTTGAAGAAAAAACAAATGTTGGGATTTAATATTTCCGCTTCTGTAGGGGCAGGGATGAGCGATGATAACAAAAATGTTTATTTCGGCAAATACAATGCTTCGTTAAATCTGAATTTCAGACTGAACAAAGTAAATTTATTTTTAAGCTACAATATCAGACGCTTTGGCTCTCACAATTATTCTGATTTGTATAGAGAAAACATCTTTAAAAACGATACCACATTCCTAACTCAAACCTCTGAAAGTTCTTTCTCTGGTATGCCCCAATCACTACGTGGAGGTATGGACTATTTTATCAACGATAATCATACTTTATCTTTTGAAATAACCTATAGAAGACATATCAACAATAACAACAACAATATTTTTTCTTTTACCGACAATAGTGCCAAAGATACTGTCTCTGCTTACGACCAATATAGCACAAACATAAAAAAACCAACTAACAGTATTAATGCTTCTATCAATTACAAATATGTTTCTACGAACGTAAAAGGCAGGGAATTGACGGCAGATATTTATTTTTCCAACAATAATAGATATTCTGGCAATGATATAGAAAAAAATTATTATTATCCTTTCCATTTTGATGATTTTCAACGTAATATAAATCAATCAAACGACAAAACCTTAACTGCTCAAATAGATTTTGTAACCCCTATCGGCAATGGCGGCAGATTGGAATCAGGCTATAAACTCACCTCTCGTTTCAATAGTGAAAAATATTCTTATTTTGGCGGCACTTCATTTGACAATTTGGTGGAAAAAACCAACAGAAACGAAAAATCAAACTATACAGACATTGTCAATGCCGCTTATTTAATATATTCCAATACCATTAAAACCAAATTTAAATATCAAGTGGGTGTAAGAGCCGAATTGGCAAAAAATATTTCCAAATTGCAATCCGATCCGGAAACATTTTCTCCTGCCCCCTATTTTAATATATTTCCAACCGTACACCTCCGCTACGATTTCAACAATATACATTCTATACAATTGAGTTATAGCATGAGAGTAAACAGACCCAAAGGTCGACAATTGAATCCGTTCTTAAACGATATGGACAATTTGAACCTCCAACAAGGAAACAGAAAATTAAAACCGGAATATACTCATTCATTAGATTTCGGCTATTTGTGTTCGTTTAAAAAAACAAGCATTTCTGCCAATGTTTTTTATCGGTACCGATACAATATCATTTCCCGATATACCACTTTGATAAACGATTCTACAACCTATACCACTTATGCCAATTTAAACAACAGTCATTCTTATGGTATAGAATTGTCATATCAACAAACATTATGGAAATTTTGGAAATTAAGTGCCAATGCAAGTTTGTTTCAAACGATTGTCAATGCCGACTCCTTGTATGACAAATCGCTTCGCAATGACTTATCTTGGCAAATGCGATTGAACAATAATTTTACCCTTCCTTTGGATTTTCAAATCCAACTCAGTGCCAACTATCGCTCCCCTACCCTCACACTTAATAGTATGGGATTTCAATCGGGAGGAGCCGGACAAGGACGAATGAATGCCTCTTGGAGTATGGATTTGGGAATAAAAAAATCATTCTTGAAAAAAACTTTGTCTATTTCGTTAAGATTAAACGATATTTTCAATAGCCGTCAAACTCACGTGGTTTCTTTCGGCTCTACCTATCAATCAAACTATACGAGCGAAATGAACCGCTATAGAGATTCCCGACAATTGTGGATTACCATTACCTACAATTTTTCCAATTACAAAACAAAGCCCAAACAAAGAAATGCCCGAGAAGAAGATTTTGACGATGACGAAATGTATTAAAAACAAATGATTTATTTTAATATACTGAAAATCAATTCTGTGTTCTGTTTTTAATATGTCAAAATTTTATGCTATCTTTGTAAGATATTTTTTTGTAAAACATTTTTTTAACTTATTTTATAAATGGATAAAAATACCATTATTGGATTATTATTGATTTTTGCCTTATTTGTCGGGTATAGCATTTATATGTCTCCTTCAAAGGAGCAACAAAAAGAACAAAAACGTATTGCAGACTCAATTTTAGTCGCCCAACAAACAGAACGGTTGGCTGATTCTATTGCAACATTAGAATACGAGAAACAACAAAAATTTTCATCATCATCTGATTCTGCCACTCTTGTTGATGATGAAAATACATTGTATGAAAAACAAAAAGCCGTTTACGGGTGTTTTGCCCTTGCAGCACAAGAAAGAGAAACAAAAAATATTGTCGTTCAAAATGATAAATATATTCTTAATATAAATCCTAAAGGTGCTCAAATAGAATCCGTTGTAATAAAAAATGTGCAAACATACGATTCTTTGCCCGTAGTTTTGTTCGAAAAAGGCAACAATAACAATGTTTTTGGATTTACTTTCTTTTCCAATTATTTAGGTATCAACACTTACGATTTGTATTTTGAAAGTATGTTGGCAGCCATTGATACCATTAAAATCAGCAAAAATGATTCCGTTGTTTTGCCATTTAGAGTATATCCAAGCATTTCAGCCACAGAAAAAGACAGCACTGCTTACTTGGAATTTGTTTACACTATCCATGGCAACGACTACCGCACCAATTTGCATGTAAACTTCGTAAATACAGGCAAATATATTACGCAAAATTCACAAGTGGATTTGTTGTGGAATATTCAACTCAAACAACAAGAGAAAAACCGCAAAAGTGAAATGTTGGCAACCAACGTATATTTCAGCGATGTTGAAGATGTTGAACAATTGAAAGAATCTGATAGTAAAGGCGATTCCACCTATTCTACAACAAGTTTGAAATGGATTTCGTTCAAACAATTGTTTTTCTCAGCAACGATGATCGCTCAAGACAAATTTATCACAGCGGCTATGATTTCCGAAATTCCTGAAAAAGGAGATGAAAGAACTTTGAAAAATTTAAGAACACATGCCAGTATAAATATTGATGAAAAACAATCCGATTTTGGTGTGGACTTCTATTTTGGGCCAAACAAATATCGTATTCTGAAAGCCTATGACCTAAAAATGGAAAAACAAATCCAATTAGGCGGAAGATTGGTTTCATGGATTAATCGATGGGTTATTATTCCTATTTTCAACTTTTTGGAAGGTTTCGGCTGGAATTATGGTTTGATTATCTTAATTTTAACCATAATCATCAAAACCATATTGTTCCCTGTTACTTACAAAAATTATTTGTCTTCCGCCAAAATGCGGGTGATGAAACCGGAAATAGATGCTATTAGTAATCGTTATCCTGACCAAAGCGATGCAATGAAAAAACAACAAGCTATTATGTCTTTTTATAAATCTACAGGCATCAAACCGATGGCAGGCTGTTTACCTATGCTTATACAATTCCCGATATTGATAGCCATGTTCAGATTTTTCCCTTCTGCATACGAATTGAGACAACAATCATTTTTGTGGGCAGATGATTTATCTACATATGATGCAATCGTTTCGTGGAACACTCACATTCCAATTATATCTTCATTCTATGGAAATCACATCAGTTTATTCACCTTGTTGATGACCATTGCAACATTAGGATACACCATTTTGAACAACAAAATGATGGCTCCTTCAGGCAATGCCCAACAAATGAAAATGATGAAATGGATGATGTATCTTATGCCAATTATGTTCTTAGGTGTTTTTAACAATTATTCTTCCGGTTTAAGTTATTATTATTTGTTGGTAAACTTAATCACTTTTGTACAAATGTTTATTTTCCGTTTGTGTATCAATGAAGACAAACTTCGTCAAAAATTGTTGTTAAAAGCCCAAACTCCTGTAAAAGAAAAAAACAGAACAAGCAAATGGCAAAAACGAATGAATGATTTGTTGAAAGAAGAAGAAAAAAGAAGAAAACAACAACAAAACAAATCCATTCCTTCAAGTAAAAAAAGATAAAATAAACATTTAAAACTACATACAACTTGGCCAAACAAGACAAAACAGACAAAGACTTTAGTCAAACCCCTTTGATGAAACAATATCATTCATTCAAAGCACAATACCCGAATGCTTTGTTATTGTTTCGCGTAGGTGATTTTTACGAAACATTTGGTGAAGACGCCGTCAAAACCTCTAAAATATTAGGTATCGTGCTAACCAAACGGGGCAACGGTTCTGCAGCAGAAACGGCTTTGGCCGGTTTCCCCCATCATGCCTTGGACACTTATTTGCCCAAATTGGTGCGGGCTGGCTTACGGGTAGCGATTTGCGACCAACTGGAAGACCCCAAATTAGCAAAAACTATTGTAAAACGCGGTGTTACAGAATTGGTAACTCCCGGTGTTTCCTATAACGACAAAATACTCGAAACCCGTCAAAACAATTTCTTGGCAAGTGTACATTTTGATAATGAATGCGGAATCTCTTTTTTAGATGTTTCCACGGGTGAATTTTATGTAGCTCAAGGGAAGATAGCCTACATAGACAAACTTTTGCAGAATTTTCAACCCAGTGAGGTTATTGTTGAAAAAAATAAACTGCAAGAATTTAAACAGCATTTTGGAGATAATTTTTTCTGCTCTACTTTTGAAGACTGGGTATTTACCGTTGATTTTGCCCATGATTTGTTGCTAAAACATTTTCAAACAACATCTTTTAAAGGTTTTGGTGTCGCCGAATTGTCTTATGGTTTAATTGCTGCAGGGGCAGCCTTGCATTATCTTTTTGAAACTAATCATACTGCCGTTTCCCATATCAGCAAAATATCCCGAATTGAAGAAGACAGATATGTTTGGTTGGATAAATTCACCATCCGGAACCTTGAACTTATTGGTTCTGCCAACGAAAATGCCGTAACTTTACTTGACATTATAGACAAAACCATTTCTCCTATGGGTTCCCGTATGTTAAGAAAATGGTTGCTTCTGCCTTTAAAAGACAAAATCATCATAGAAGAACGGCAAAGTGTTGTAGAATATTTTATTCAACATCAAGAACTTGGAAATGCTATTAGAGAACAAATAAAAACAATTGGCGATTTGGAACGTCTCATTTCAAAAGTAGCCGTTTCAAGAGTAAATCCAAGAGAATTGCAACAAATAAAAAAGTCTCTTTTTGCCATACAACAGATAAAACAATCATTAGAAGATACCGATAATATTTGTTTGCAGAAAATTACAAGCCAATTAAATATAGCCGAACAAATAAGAGATAAAATAGACGCAGAATTGGTATTAGACCCTCCTGCCAATATATTAAAAAGCGGTTTTATAAAAGATGGTATAGATGCCGAATTGGATAATTTAAGGCATATCGCTTACAGCGGAAAAGACTATTTGTTGGAAATACAAAAAAGAGAAATGCAAAAAACAGGCATTTCGTCTTTAAAAATAGGCTATAACAATGTTTTTGGATATTATTTGGAAGTAACCAACGTTCACAAACATAAAGTGCCTCAAGAATGGATACGCAAACAAACTCTTACCAACGCTGAACGATATATTACAGAAGAATTAAAAGAATACGAATCAAAAATTCTTGGTGCAGAAGAAAAAATATTGCAAATAGAACAACGTATTTTCAATGAATTGATTTTATCTATGCTTTCATGGATAGAACCTATTCAAACCGATGCCCAATTGACAGCACAACTTGATGTTTTATTGAATTTTGCCGGACTTGCCCAATCAAATCATTATGTTAAACCAACTATCACAGACGATTTTTCCATAGATATAACCAATGGTAGACACCCTGTAATAGAAACACAACTGCCTATAGGCGAAAAATACATTGCCAATGATATATATATAGATTCTACCAATCAACAAATTTTGATGATAACGGGTCCTAATATGTCGGGTAAATCGGCATTGTTGAGACAAACAGCACAAATTGTCCTTTTGGCTCAAATAGGCTCTTTTGTCCCTGCAGAAAAGGCAACTATCGGCATTGTAGATAAGATTTTCACCAGAGTCGGAGCGTCTGACAATATTTCCTCAGGAGAATCCACTTTTATGGTAGAAATGAACGAAACGGCAAGTATTTTGAACAACATTTCCAATAGAAGTTTAATCCTTTTAGACGAAATAGGCAGAGGAACAAGTACTTACGATGGTGTTTCTATCGCTTGGGCTATCACAGAATTTTTACACGAACACAAACTATACAGACCTAAAGTGCTATTTGCAACACACTACCACGAATTGAACCAAATGGCTGATACTTTCAAACGAATTAAGAATTTTCATGTAACTGTCCAAGAAATAAATGGAAAAGTGTTGTTTCTGAGAAAATTAAAACAAGGCGGAACAGAACATAGTTTCGGTATTCATGTTGCGAAAATGGCAGGTATGCCCATTGAAGTTGTCAATAGAGCCAACGAAATTCTGAAAAAATTGGAAGAATCCAACCATGAAACTTTAAACAAAACCCTATCGGCTGTAAGCACTAAAGACCAATCCTATCAATTGAGTTTCATTCAATTAGAAGACCCTCTTCTATTACAAATAAAAGAAGATATACTCAACATCAATATCGATACGCTAACCCCTGTAGAAGCACTGATGAAATTGAATGAAATAAAAAAATTACTGAAATAATTTCTTTGTTCTTAAACTCATTTTATGGAAATAAGTTTCGCTCCTTTTCACGGGATAAGTTTTCGTTTGTTCAGAAACGTCTATTTGAAACATTTTCCTTATTTTGACAATGTTATTTCTCCTTTTATTCCTGTTGCAAAAGCGGAAACTCTTACCAAGGCTTTGTTCAGAGATATACTGCCTAATGATGAAAAACCTTTGATTATTCCCCAAATTATAGGCAATGACACAGACAAAATAACGGATACCGTTCTGTTTCTGCAACAATTGGGCTTTAAACAAGTGAATTGGAATTTGGGCTGCCCTTATGCTCCCATTGTACGGAAAAAGCGTGCTTGCGGTTTAATGCCGTTTCCCGATGAAATTGCACAAATTATTGATAATATTTGTACTAAAACAAATATACGGTTTTCTTTGAAAATGCGATTGGGAATGTATGACAAAGAAGAATCTTTGCGTATAATAGAACAAACTAATTGCTATCCCCTTGATTTTATTGTTATTCATGCCCGTTTGGGCATACAACTGTACGAAGGACAAACCGACTGGGAAGCATTTGAAAACTGTTTGGCCTTGTCAAAAAACAAAATTATATACAATGGAGATATTTTCTCCATTGAAGACTATATAAAATATATCACTCGTTTCCCCCAACAAAAAGCCATCATGATAGGGCGTGGAGCCTTGCAAAATCCGTTTTTAGCAGCACAAATAAAAGGACATGTATTGTCAGAACAAGAGCAAAAACATTTGTTTGCCTTGTTTTATCAGGATTTGACAGAAACTTATATCAATCATTATACAAAAGAAAACGTTCTGCTCAACCGTTTAAAAGAATTGTGGAAATATTTTTCCGTTTTTTATCACTTGTCCCCCTTTCAATTACAATCTTTATTGAGAATTAACAACTATATTGATTTTGAAAGGCAAACAAACAAATTGATAGAACAAAAATAATATGTCAATTCAATAAGACAAATTGTTACAGGGTGCAGGATGTATATCTAAATATAACTCTGCTCCGATTGGCACTTCAAAACCTACATCCAACTTTATAAAATCTGTTGCACGCAGAGAAATATGCTCTCCCGAAATTAAAGGGTAGTATCCCCAAAAGTGTGTAAAATTTGATGATACAATTAATTCCTTTTTTCATTTTTCTTCTTTTTTAAAATTTTATTCCATATATCTTATGTGTCTCCC
>CAJOFD010000048.1 GCA_905233585.1 uncultured Bacteroidales bacterium | reverse complement strand
TTTCCTTACTTTTGCAGCATCATTCTCAAAAGTTGCGAAAATACACCTACGGTTTATTGGTTTGTGTCGCGAACAAACGAGGCCGAATTGTGCCGGCAGTTTGCAGAAATTATAAGGCAATCGCTTGGTGTGTTCGTGCCTGATGGGATAAGTAGTTTCAGCGATGTGTTCCAGATGTGCATGGAAATAGGAAAGAATAGAAAATACAATCTTGTCATTGATGAATTCCAGGAATTGTATCAGATAAATGTTTCCGTTTTCAGTTATATGCAGAACATTTGGGACAGCATGAAAGATGTTACCAATGTCAATCTCATAGTAAGCGGTTCGGTATATACTATGATGCATAAGATATTTCAGGACAGCAAGGAGCCTTTGTATGGCAGGGCGAACTGCATTATGCGTGTGAATCCTTTCTCTGTTGATGTTATGAAGCAGATACTAGAAGATTATAATCCACACTATACCAACGATGATTTGCTTGCGCTTTATGCTTTTACTGGCGGAGTTCCGAAATATATCGAATTGCTGATGGACAGGAAATCAGTTTCTGTTCGTAAGATGATAAGCCAGATGACCGAAGAAAATTCAATCTTCATCGAGGAAGGCAATGTGATGCTGATACAGGAGTTCGGGAAAAAATACGGAATCTATTATTCGGTTCTGTCTGCCATCGCTTCTGGTGTCAACGAGCCGTCGAGGATTTCACAGGTTACTGGACTGAATACGCTGGGCGGCACTCTTTTGAGGCTGGAGGAAGATTATGATGTGATAGCAAAGAAGCGTCCGATTTTCGCGAAGGAAGGTTCGCAGACGGTACGCTACGAGATAAAAGACCATTTCCTTAGGTTTTGGTTCCGATATATTGTCCGAAATCAGAATCTTGTCCAGACAGGCCATTACGAACGCTTGCGTGAGATTGTTTTAAGCGATTATGAAACATATTCGGGCAAGGAACTTGAGGATTATTTCAAGGACAAGATTATGCAGACCGAACCGGTGGAAAGCATAGGGTCGTGGTGGGAGACTTCTCGCAAGGCAAACAAGACCAACGGGCAGAACGAAGTGGATATTGTTGCAACCTATTACAACGAAAGGAAAGTTCTGATTGCCGAGGTAAAAAGGCAGAGAAAGAACTTCAAGCCAGAAAAATTTCAGGAAAAAGTTGAGAAGTTGCGCAATCATCTATTTTGTGACTATGCAGTAGAAACAAAATGTCTTACGCTGAATGATATGTAAATTGTTAATCTAAATCTTCTCAATGAAAACCTTCTATAACATATATCTCTTTATCGCTCTTTATTTCTACCGTTTTCTAGCATGGATTTGCGGTGTTTTTCTGCGTAGGCGAAACGCAAGCGACGGTGTATTGTTTCTGGAAAATTTTCCTATAGAGAATGCCGGATACCAATATAGGGCGTGGAAGTGGAAAACGGAGTTCGAGAAGAATGGTTTGCGCTGTGAGGTGTGGACGATATTTCCCGACAAAAATGTCTTTGAAGCGCAGTTCAGAAATATGCCATTGCTGTATATTAGGGCGATGAGGAAGAGATTCCGTCAGTGTATTTGCGCAAGAAAGTTTAAGACTGTAATTGTCAGGAGAGAACTATTGCAATTTAATGACTACGGCAACCTGTTTATGGAAAAGTTTCTGCTGAAGATTCATCCTAATGTGATGCTCGATTTTGATGACGACATATCTGCATCAAAGAGAGAGCCGAGAACTATAACCAGTATATATGGCAAGTTACTGGGGGAGAATGGCAATAAATTCAATGATTCACTTAGGTTGTTCAGACGATTTGTAGTAGGTTCTAATTATCTGAAAAAAAAAGTATTGTCTGAAAACAAAAGTGTTGATGACAAGTCCGTTCTTGTTGTGCCGACTTGTGTCGATTATGATGAGTATCCTGCCAAAGTGTATGATGATTGTGCGACAGGGATTGTTTTGGGGTGGATTGGAGGAAATCACAATTTGCATTATCTGGATATGATTGTGGAACCGTTGAATAGGTTGACGACAGATTATAAGTTTAAGCTTGTTGTTGTGGTTGGTCGGGATTATGGGAATACAGAGGCAAAGTTCAAGATTGAAAACCAGAAATGGAGTCTTGATTCAGAAAAGGACTTGATAAGAAGTTTTGATGTCGGTCTTATGCCTATTGAGGATAATATTGTAGGTCGTGGCAAGTGTGGTTTCAAGCTTTTGCAGTATATGGGATTGGGGGTTGTCGGTGTGGCGACAAATGTTACTGTAAATGGGGAGATTATAGAAGATGGAAAGAATGGTTTTCTTGTAAAACCGGATAACTCAAATTGGTATGATGTGCTGAAAAAAGTGTTATCTTTGCAAGAAAAATTTTCAAATATTGGTAAGTCTGCACGCGATACGGTTCAGGAAAAATATTCTTTCTCTGCAAATGCGGAAAGATTTGCAAAATATCTAAACAAAAAATAGAAATGACTTTTCTCAAAAAAATATTGACAGATATTAAGACCTATTATAAGATAAATTCCGTTTATCCCCGTCGATATAAGAATTCAAAAATAGAATCTTATATAGTTGACGAATCGATTCTTGGCGAAGAGCTTATTATAAGGAAGGATGTATTTATAAGCAATTCTTTAAAGCGTTTGGGAAGTTATACATATATAGGCGATAGAGCCGAAATTTTGAATTGCGATGGAATTGGCAGGTATGTATCAATATCGCACGATGTGAAAATAGGATTGGAAAACCATAAACTTGACGGAATAGGCACAAGTCCCGTGTTTTATTCAAAGCTGCGTGGTTGGGTTGATAGAAATTATATTGAAAGGCAGGTGCCTGTGGCTGTAGGTGACGATGTTCTGATTTCGGCCAATGCAATGATAATGTCTGGTGTCAAAATAGGTACTGGAGCAGTTGTTGGAGCTGGTGCTTTTGTCAACAAGGATGTGCCGCCATACGCTATAGTGGCAGGAATTCCTGCAAAAATAATCAGGTATAGGTTCGATGAGGCGACAATTGAGCGGTTACTTAAATCGGAATGGTGGAAATTGGATAAAAGCGAGTTGGTAAGGCATAAGGACCGCTTTTCAGATGTTAAGGCATTTTTGGATGAATTTGAAAAAAGGTAGAAATGAAGAAGGTTTGCGTACTTTTAAATGGTGGAATAGCAAGCGATTCTAGGGTAATCCGCGAAATAAAGACAATGTCTAGAGTTGCGGATGTTGATCTTTATTATGTATATGGCAAGGACTCAGACAAAGATATTTTTGGCGATAATGTTCATCTGTTTTCATGTGAAAAGAAAGAAGGCATAAAGTCAAAATTTGTAAAGCACACCTGCTTTTACAACGAATTTATGTTCTTTGTGCCTGAGGTTCTAAAGCAGGGCATTGCATACGATTATATATGGGCCAATGATTTGCCGGACTTGAAGCCAGCGTTGAAATTGAAAGAAAAAATAGGTTCTAAGGTGATATACGATTCCCACGAAATTTTTGTCGGCACATTGAATCAGTTTTTTCCGAGCAAGGCGAAATGGTATAAATCGATATTGTATAAGACGGCTTTGTTTGTGATGTCAACGCTCGGAAATTGGGCGGAGAAAAAAATGGTAAAAAGTGCATATGAGTTTGTGACAACAAGTATTTCGTTTAAAAATTATTTCAAGAACAAATATAAAATGGATGATATACAAATTGTTATGAATTGTCCGAATATACAAACAGCAAATGATTTTTATGATTTCCGCAGTGAATATAATTTGTCCAGTGATAGTTTTGTATTGTTGTTTCAGGGGCGACTAAATGCAGGACGGGCATTGATTGAAATGATAGAGTCGATGGCTTATGTGAAATCAAATGTGCATCTGTTTGTTATTGGTGATGGAACATTGAAAAAGGATATGCAGAAGCGGATGGCAGAACTTTCGTTGCAAGAAAAAGTACATTTTATTGACGAGGTGCCATCGTCAGAATTACTTCGTTACACAAGAGGAGCCGACGCAGGAATCAATCTTCAGGCAAGTATAAACATAAGCAAGCATCTTGCTTCTGCCAATAAACTTTTTGAATATACACATTCGGGTATTCCGACAATAGGTTCCGATGTGCCGGAAAACAGATTGATTATTGAGAAATATGATTTGGGTATGTTGGTAAGAAACAATCCCAAAGAAATAGCAGATGCTATTAATAAGATGTCTGAATCGGACTTGTCCAAGTATAAGGACAATTGTAAAAAGGCAGCTATGGAATATAATTGGGAAAATCAAGAAAAGGTGATATTGGATTTGATAAAATAAATTCTTAACTTTGTTCCCAAATCATAGTACTATATGGAGCGATTCTTTAATACGGCAGAACCAATACATGAATATGTCAAGGCGAAGAATGTTGCCAATGTATATTTTCATGGAATAATTTCGCCAAGCGACATTCCATCATTCTTGTCGTCGGCTGATGCAGGACTTGTTCCTACATGGAACAAGAACGACATGTCGTACTGGTATGCCCTCGACAACAAACTATTTGAGTACATAAATGCTGGGATACCAGTGCTTGCAACCCAGCAGCCGGAATATAGGAATATTGTCGAGAACCATAATTGCGGAGTGTGCGTGAATCCCGATGAGGAAGGTGCTTATTTGAAAGGTTTTGATTTCATATTGAGCCATTATGCAGAATTGCAGTCAAATGTGAAGGTGGCTTCTGAAATTTTGACTTGGGAAAATGAACAGGAAAAATTAATTGACTTATATAAATCGTTGTGATGTCGAAAGTTTGTGCCATACATCAGCCCAATTTTTTCCCGTGGCTGGGTTATTTTTATAAGATTGCAAAGTCGGATGTGTTTGTGATTCTTGATACCGTTGACATTGAGGTGGGCACTGCCGATGCCATAACAAATCGGACAAGAATAAAGACATCTTCGGGTGTACAATGGATAACTGTTCCGATAAAAAAAAGAGAAAGCAAGTTGATAAAGGACATTTCGATTGACAATACTAGGAAATGGCGCGAAACAATGTTGAAAACAATTTTTTTCCAGTATAAGAAATCGCAGAACTTTGATAATTTTTATCCTATTGTTGCTGACCTGCTGAATTACACAACAGATAGCCTTTCGGAGTACAATGTGCATATAATAGAAAGTTTGTCAAGGTATATGGGCGTGGAGACAAAAATTGTTCTTGCATCCGAAATGAGCAATCTGTCGGACGATCGTAATATGCGACTTATTGATATTTGCAGGCAGAATGGTTGTGACACATATTTGTCGGGTAATGGCGGCCGCAAATATCACGATGAGCAGTTTTTGCCGATAATGGAGTATTTGTGAAATATACAGATTTTGTACATCCAGAATATATGCAGTTGCATGGTGATTTTGTCAAGGGCCTTAGTGCAATTGATTATTGTTTTAATGATGGTAAGAATTTATGGAAGTAATAGTATCGTATAACAATCCTCGTAATATTGACGAGTGGAATGCTTTGTGCAAGGAATGTGGAAATTTTGTCCAGACGACAATGTATTCGGAAATTTCTGCTTTTTATGGTGGCAAAAGCATATATATTCAAGTTGTTGATGTGGACATTTTGGTCGGTGCTGTGAAATTAAATTTGAATGAAAGTCGCAGATTGTCATTTTTGTCAAGGCGACTTGGGCAGTTTGGTGAGATTGTGGTCGCTGCAGGAAGGGATAGTTTGGCTATTGTTGAACGCATAAATTCCGCAGTTGAGGATTTGATACAGAAATTGAAACCATGTGTTTTTACTGTTAATAGTTTTTATGGTTCCAAAACATTACTTTGCAGCATTAACAAATATAAATGCCGTGTGGTTGACTATGGTTTGGCCTATTTGGATTTGAAAAATTCTGAGGAAGAACTATTTAAAAATATTGATAGAAATCATCGTAGAAGTATAAGAAAGGCAGAAGAGGCTAACTTGGAATTTTTAGTGTCCCACGACCCGCAATATGTAATTGACATGTTGAAAGAAACATATTCTTCGCAGGATAAGACAGGTCCTAATCCTAGATATGTAGAAACATCAATAAAACTTGGGGAAAAATATGGTGTGTCTTTATTGGTGTAACCAAACTGGGCGATGAGGTTTTGTCTGCCAACGAGGCTCTTTTGTATGGTGGCGTATCATATTTAACCATCGGAGGAAATAAAAAGAATAATTGTGGTGCATTTGAGCATTGGTATGTGATAAAAATGTTGAAGGAGTTAGGCTGTAAAAAATTTACATTTGGGCAGGTCGCTGTAAATAATAATATTAAAGATACTCATTTTACAAATGGGATAACGGACTTTAAGATGAAATTTGGGTGCTATGTAGTTGAAGCATGCAAAAAGGAATACATAATAAAGCCTTTTTATAATTGGATATGGAGTATTTTGTGTAGAATGTTTTTTAAGAAGAAGTAGGACTCATCATATCCTACAATAATGCATATCGGGCTTTTGTGCAATCGCACGACAATTTGTTACTTTGCTTTTAAGATTGGTAGATGAATGCTGTATGTGACAAGGACAATTGTCGCGGTGGTGTTGTTAAATCGGCTGATGCGGTAAAGGATATGTTCTTTGATGGTTTGCAGCGTACAGCAAAAGTATGTTCAATGAGATTTTACTCCGCTGCCCATTTTTATTTTCAATTCTTTTTTTCAAAATTTTCCCTATTTAAAAAGTTTTTTGGTATCTTTGTAAAATAACATCAAAACAAACTTAATTTATGCTAAAACAGTCCCAGAAACATGAGTTGGCAATGGTACAGAAATTGTCCCAAAGACAAATTATGTTAATGAAGTTATTGCAAATACCTACGGTGATGTTAGAGCAACGTATTAATGAAGAATTGGAACAAAATCCAGCTTTGGAAGTTGTTGAAGATACAGAATATGAGAATACAGCGGAGGATAATACGCTACTGACAGATAGTTCGCAAGGTGATGTAAATGAAGATAGTGCCAATGATGATTATAACGATGATTATGATCTGGATACTTATCTTACAGAAACAGGTGATGATAATGAATATAATTATGATTATCAACCTTATTCGCATGAACAACAGATGGCAGATGAAAAAAAGGCCGCTTATATGGAAGCCTCTTATGTATCAGACGAAAGTTATCAGGAAAATTTGTTGGCTCAGTTGGGTATGTTTGAACTCTCCGATGAAGACAGGCAAATTTTGACTTATATTGTTGGAAGTATTGATGACGGCGGCTTTTTGACACGTACAACCAATGAAATGGTGAATGATGTTTTGTTTTTAATGAATATCCGAACAACGGCTCAACATATAGAAGAATTATTGGATAATGTGATACATAAATTAGATCCTGCCGGTTCGGGGGCAAAAGATTTAAGAGAGTGTTTGACTTTGCAATTGGAGCGTTTACCAGAATCCAATGAGGTGGTGTCGGCAAAAAAAATTCTGAACAATGAAAAATATTTTGCTGAGTTTACCAAAAAACACTATGCCAAATTGCAGCAATATTTAAAATGTACAGAAGAGGAATTGGCAAAGGTTATCACTTGTATTGTCAATTTGGATCCACGTCCGGGAGATATATCCCAAAAAGAGCAGAGTACTTTTATTATCCCTGATTTTGAGGTTTTTGTAGATGAAAAAACACAAGAAATCAATTTAGTGATGCCGGATATGAACTTGCCCCAATTGCGAGTAAGCAAATTATATGCCGATTTGAACAAACAACTCAAGGGAAACAAAGCCATAGATACAACTCAACGCCGTGAAGCTATGCAATTTATCAAACAGAAACGTCAGGCAGCACAATGGTTTATTGAGGCTTTGGAACAAAGAGAATCTACTTTGTATCGTACAATGTGGGAAATAATTCAACATCAAAGAGAGTTTTTCCTTACTGGCGATAAAAAACAATTGAAACCGATGATATTGAAAGATATTGCCAATAGTGTAGGGACAGATGTTTCAACCATTTCGCGGGTAGTGAAACAAAAATATGTACAAACGCCTTATGGCATTATTCCTTTAAAGTTTTTCTTTTCCGAATCTATTACAAAAGAAGATGGGGAAGAGGTGTCTTCTATAAAAATAAAAGAGATTATATCTGAAGCCATTGCCGCAGAAGACCCTAATGAGCCTTTGACCGATGAGGCTTTGTGTCAAAAACTGAACGAAGCCGGTTATAAATTGGCTCGCAGAACAGTGGCTAAATATAGGGAAATGTTAGGTTTGCCTGTCGCACGATTAAGAAAATAAATGTTAGACGATACCTATTTTATGAATCTGGCACTCAATGAGGCTCGCTTGGCACAAGAAGCAGGCGAAATACCCATTGGTTGCGTTATTGTTTGCAATGAAATTGTCATTGCAAAAGCCCACAATTTAACTCAAACATTAAATGATGTTACTGCCCATGCTGAAATACAGGCTTTTTCGGCTGCAGCAGAATATTTAGGAGCAAAATATTTGAAAGATTGCACTTTGTATGTTAATGTCGAACCTTGTCCTATGTGTGCGGCTGCCTCGTATTGGACACAGATAGGTAAGATTGTCTATGGTACCAAAGATACAAAACATGCTCATATTGACAAAAAAATCTTGTTGCACCCCAAAACTGTTTGGGTGGGGGGAGTACTGGAAGCAGAGAGTGCAAAAATAATGCAGGATTTTTTTCAAAAAAAACGCATGTAATTGTTTAGTTATATTTTGACACTTATTCCTTAAAACAAAAAAAGGCGGAATTGCTTCCGCCCAAATGATTAACGAATATTCTTATTTTATTCAAAACTTTGTGCACCATAACCGGCTTTTGCTCCGAAGAATTTGAAACATTTTTCAAAGGTATAGCGGTTGCCGTACATAGTTGGACGAATATATTCTGTCCCTTGCATATTCATGCCGTGTGCTTGACGGAATTGGTTGGCAGCGGAATTGCGGTCAAACGAACTGCTCTTGATTATTTGTATGTTTGAAAATCCTTCCAAATAGTCAGGGTCAACGGCTTCTATTAATTTGTCGCCCTTGGCAAGTTCAATATTGCCGTCTGCCTTAGGAACAGTCTTTTCGTCTAAATCTTCAAATTGAGAACACATTACATTCAACCATTTGCCGCCGCCTGTGGCAGGAAGTTGCAAATCGGCTGCATTCATAAAGAATATGTTGTCATAAATATTGGTAACGCGTTTGGCTTCTATTACGGCATCGGGACCGCTGTATAGATGTGTACGGGCGATGGCTGCATAGTTGTTGCACAAGAATATATTGTGATGAACATCTGCACTTACACCTCTCATAAATTCATAGCCGTACCCCATGTCTATCATTTCCTTGGTTCTGCACCATGAAAATGCTACCGTATTGTGGTGGAAGTTGATATGGCAATGTTCGCCTGTTTTGTCCCAACTGTCCACACGGCAACTTGAATAGCGGTTGCTGACAAAAACATTATTGTATATATCAACATTCCCGCAACGGGTGTTGATTTGAATGGCAAAATAAGGGCTATTGGCAAAACAGCAATTGCGTATAATTACATTGCCTGCTATTGCAGATTCAGAATGAATAAGTTGGCGGTGTACTTGTTCGTCCATCATACGGCCTGTTTCAAATTTGTCGGAAGGACAGCCGCTGGCGGGGTCATTGGGGTTGCAGGGTTTGTATTCGTTCCAATAACCGAGGTTAAGGGACATACCATCTATAATTAATGTACCTTGTACTTGATAATTGATGTTGTCAAGACCTGATATTTGTATAACGCCTTTGGCACCACTGGTTCCCAATTGTTCTGTTCCCGGTTCCATCATAGTGATATATTTGGTGGGATTTCGTTCTGAAAAATCGCTTTTCCAACCGCCTTCAAGAGTTATCCAGTTTTTTATTTCAATATATCCGCAGTTCATATAACCGAGATAACTGCCTTCGGCCACCCTGACAGTTGCACCGTTTTCGTTATTGTCTTTAATCAGGTTGAGTACAGCCTGTATTTCTTTTTTAGGAGTTGATGCACTCAAACCGTCAGCACGGTTGCTGCCCGTTGGAGAAACATAATAAATTTTGCCTTTACCTGCACCTTTGGACAAATTGATATTGCCTTGGGCATTGTTGGTTGGCAAATTGCTTTTTGATGGCAAATTGCTCGTTGATGGAACTTTGCTGCTTGTTGTTGTGCTAGTACTACCTGAAACAGCCGATTTTAATTTGTTTAAAATTTGGGCATCGCTTGTTGCGTATAAACCCAACGCTACTAAAAATACTACAATTTTTTTCATGCTATATTATTTTATTATTATTTATTTCACTTATTTTCAATAATATTATCTATTTCTTTTATGAGTAGGCATACCTAATTAATTATTCGCAAAGATAGCATTTATTTTTTTATAAATGTACATTGAATTTTACCCAATAGGCGAAAAAAATATTATCTCTCCATTGAAAAAACAATACTATATGTTTTGTATATCAGTATTTTATGTTGAAATAATCAAGCATAGCCTTGTATTCGTCTTGGGTATTTGGGCAGGTATCGTGCAGATAGCCATAGATATGTCCCCAATTTTGAATGCCGCGAAAATAAAACAATCGCAATTTTTTGTAATAACAAACGGGACATTGATACTTTGCAGACATTGCAAAAACATTAACAATCTTCCTATGCGTCCGTTGCCGTCTTGGAAAGGGTGTATCCGCTCAAACTGCACATGAAAATCCAAAATATCATCAATGGTCACTTTTTGATACTATAGTATGTAGAAATCAAGGCTTTTATATGTTTGTGTACATCTTGTGGGAGAGAGGTAATTTCGCCTCCCACTTCATTGGCAAGTTGTTTATTGAATTCTTCTGCAAAAAAATAAAATTAATTATAGATTTAACAGACAAAAATAAAAAAATAAGTCTTTTTGAAATAATAGATAAAAAATATTATCTTTGCAAAATTATCGATTCAACAAGCAAATTTATAAAAAATGAAAAAAGTATTAATATTTAGTATGATATGCCTAATGGGCATGGCAACAGTGTGTATGATGAATAGTTGCAACAAAGACCAAACTAACAAAGAAGGATATGTAAATTTAGGATTACCTTCTGGCACCAAATGGAGAGCTTCTAACGAAACCAATTCAAACAGTGGAAATGAATTTTTTACTCACGATGAGGCTGTCGCCAAATTTGGTAGCAATTTGCCTACAAAAAAGCAATTTGAGGAATTGCAAAACAGTTGTAAATGGAAATGGAAAGGTAGTAGTTATAAGGTTACGGGACCCAATGGCAGTTATATCATTTTGCCTGCCTCTGGCTATCGCTATTGCGGTGGCGATGTGTACGGTGTCAACTCCTACGGCTACTATTGGTCTTCTTCGTTAGGGGCGTCTGACGATGCATGGAGCCTCCTTTTCACCTCAAGCAGTGTGTACATGGGCAGTTATGATCGCTGTGATGCCCGCTCCGTACGGCTTGTCCAAAAATAATTTAAGGCTACATGTCTTGGTAATAATTTTAACTTGGATAGTTAATATTTTTTAGAAAAAAATATCACTATCTTACGGTAGTAATGATGCAAAACGATTTTTGTGGCATTCCGCACAAAAATCAAGTCCTTTTTAGTAAAATATATGCAAAAAAGTATTATCTTTGCAACATTCTTCTGAAAGGAAGAGTGTAGAAGGTTTTGCTTTCGCTCTTGAAGTTAGAAAACTTAGGACACTTTCAAACAGACAAATGAGACGATAGCGAAAGGTCTTCGTGCGTTTTAGCGTGAAGGTCCTATGTGCATGCTTATTTGTCAATAAGGTTTCCTAAGACCGTCTAACTTCGAGTGTGTGGTGTAGTTACCTCACGCTTTTTTTGTTGTGGAAAATAAAGAACAGAATAAAAAAATAAGATGCCAACTATTAAGGATATATTGCAAATAGAACGAAATCGGGATAGAAGTCGTTTGGTATTGTTTCAAGAAGGTAAATTTTGGAAAGCATACGAACATTCTGCCTATGTGCTGACGCAATATTACAATTTCAAACCAACTAAGAAATACGTCAAATCAATTGATGAGGAGGTGATTAGTGTTGGCTTCCCAAAAGAACAGCTGGCTAAATATTTGAATAATGCTGTTTTGGAAAACGATGAGAAAATATGCCGAACTAATATGCCATGTTCGCAAGATATACAGGCTTTTATTGAATGGAAAGCGTATACTCTCCTGAAAGAAAATACCGTTACAACAAAAAAAGAGTTGTTTGTTCCAAAAGAATGGAAAACCAAAAACAAGGTGTTTCAAGAAGAAAATTTGCCAGTATTTAAACTTGTGTACGATTTGTTGCTTCGTGTTTTTAATGAAGCACAAAAAATGACAAAGGATTTTAGATATACTATAGGGGAGAACTTAAAAACAAATCTATTGCGAATAGTAGTTTGTATATATCATGCTAACGATGAAAAAGAAATTTCTAAAAAAATAACCCATATTGCCGATGCAATAGACAAATTGTTGGAAGTGAAATTGTTGGTACGTATATTGCATGATTGTAAGCAAATTTCTTTAAAAAAGTATGCCCTGCTATGTGAACAGATAGTTGTAGCAGAAAAACATTTGAAAAATTGGAAATTGTATAACTTAAAACTTTTATAAAAAATGAAAAAAGTAATCTTATTTTGTTTGATGACTCTTATTATGTGGCAAGTGAACGCACAGAAGTGTGCTGTATTGGAGTTTCGTGGTTCAGCCAGTGTTTCTGTAGCTGATATAGATGGAATTTCGGAAATGTTTATGACTTATTTTCATCCTTCTGGATATACTATGATAGAACGGATGCAGATAGACAAAGTTATTTCAGAACAGAATTTTCAACGTTCCAATATTACAGACAATCAGGTCGTACAATTGGGTAAAATACTAAATGCTTCAATAGTGGTTGTTGGTAAGGTAAGTATGTTAGGGGGGCAATATC
>CAJOFD010000047.1:13539-27652 GCA_905233585.1 uncultured Bacteroidales bacterium | reverse complement strand
TCATACTAATTCAAAATAAGTTAAACTATAGACCAAGAAAAGTGCTTTTTTTCGATACTCCTGCTAGTATTTTTTATAACTTTGCTTGTTGAATCTATACATCACTCTTTTTTGTCCTCTAAAAAAATTACAATCAATCATTTTTATTATATTTGTAATCAATTTCATATTATTATTCATTTTCATATCGTATCAAATATTAAGCATAGGGCACCGAACAAAGGTAGCATATTTTTCAATATGTTTTGCATTTTTGTTCCCAAAAAATTTCAAAATACCAATTGAGAATGAGAGATGTAAAGAGACACGTCTCTACAAAAAAATTCTCAATTCAGAAAAACTCCTCCGGCATCTGCGGTGTCTCCTTCTCAAGAGGAGGAACATTAATATCACACAAAAATATGCGGACATACATTAATATTAATGTTCATATTCAATCCAAAAAGATTTCAGTTTTGTATTCCCATTGGTTAAAAAATTTTTTTCTATTGATAATTAGCATGTTTTAATATTTTTTCAGTATTTTTTTCTACTTGATGAATATTGTTATAATATTTTTTTATACCTTTGCGAAATTAAATTATTAAACTAATAACTTATGAACATTGAAGAAAGAGTGATAGCAATTGTTGCTGACAAACTTGGAAGAGATGTAGCTGAAGTTTCTCCTGAAAAAAACTTTGTTAATGATTTAGGAGCAGATTCATTGGACACTGTAGAGTTATTGATGGTTTTTGAACAAGAATTTAAAATCAAAATTCCAGAAGACGTACAAGAAAAAATCGCTACAGTTGGTGACGCTATCAATTTTATCAAGGACGCTACACCAGAAGCTTAATTCTATTTTATGGAATTAAAAAGAGTTGTAGTAACAGGGCTGGGGGCACTTACTCCAATAGGTAATAATCTTGAAGAATATTGGCAAGGTTTACTTAATGGAGTAAGTGGTGCTTGTCCAATTAGTCATTTTGACGTTTCCTTATTCAAGACTCGTTTTGCATGCGAAGTAAAAGGATTTAACCTTAGCGATCGCATGGATGTTAATATTAAAGAGTTGCGTAAACTTGATTTGTTTACACAATATGCTTTGGCAACCGCACAAGAGGCAATAGAAGACTCCCATTTGGATTTGTCCAAAGAAGATTTGGTGCGAGCAGGTGTTATTTGGGGTACAGGTATAGGCGGCTTTACTTCATACGGAGAAGAAATTGTCAATTATGCAAATAGTCCAGAACCCCGTTTTAATCCGTTTTTTATTCCCAAAATCATTGGTGATATTGCCGCAGGTCATATCTCCATGCACTTCGGGTTATTAGGACCAAATTATGTAACCACTTCTGCTTGTGCATCTTCAGCAAATGCCATTTGCGATGCATTCAATATGATACGATTGGGAAAAGTAGATTGGATTATTACAGGAGGCAGCGAAGCCCCTGTTAACTTTTCAGGAATCGGCGGTTTTAATGCTATGCATGCTTTATCTACACGAAACGATGACCCTTCAACAGCCTCTCGTCCATTTGACAAAAACAGAGACGGTTTTGTCATCGGTGAAGGTTCCGGAGCATTAATATTAGAAAGTTTGGATCACGCCTTGGCAAGAGGTGCAAAAATATATGCAGAAATAAGTGGATGCGGGTTGTCTGCTGACGCTTATCATTTAACCGCTCCCCATCCTGAAGGCAATGGTGCCAGATTGGCCATGTTACATGCTTTGGAAGAAGCTAATCTTTCAATAGAAGATGTTGATCATATTAACACACACGGAACTTCTACTCCAATAGGAGACCTTGCAGAAGTAAAAGCCATAACATCTTTATTTGGAGAACATGCTAAAAATATCAATATCAATTCTATCAAATCGATGATAGGACACCTGCTTGGTGCTGCCGCTGCTGTGGAGAGCATAGCAACTATCTTGACAATTGTTCATGATATTGTTCCTCCAACTATCAATCACTTTGAAGATGATGAAAGAATTGACCCTAACTTAAACTTTACTTTCAACAAAGCACAACAACGAAAAGTTGATGTTGCCATTTCCAATGCTTTTGGATTCGGCGGACATAATGCTTCTCTATTATTCAAAAAATATAAAGCATAAATTGTGTTTAAAAGAAAGAGCAAAAGTCCACTTTATCAATATATCAAAACCCTTTTAGGCTATAGAGCAAAAAATATAGAGATATATGAACAAGCGTTCATTCATCATTCTGTTGTCTGCTCGTCAAAAGGGAACAACAACGAACGTTTGGAATATCTCGGCGATGCTATTTTAGGAGCAATTGTCGCCGATTTTTTATACCGCAAATATCCGCATAGAACAGAAGGATTTTTAACGGAGATGCGTTCAAAATTGGTTAGCAGAGACCATTTGAACAGATTAAGCAGGAAAATAGGTTTAGACCAATTTTTGATTGTTCAAAAGGGATTTTCTTCACTTCCTTCTTCTATTTATGGTAATACTTTTGAGGCTTTTATCGGAGCAATTTTTCTTGACAAAGGTTTTGAAAAAACAAAACAAGCGGTTATTCAACAAATATTTGAAGTTTACGTCAATTTGGAAAATATTGAAAAAGAAGATAATAATTTCAAAGGAAAAATTTTACACTATGTGCAAAAACACCATTTAAAAGTCAATTATAATGTTGTTAAGGAAATAAATATTCCTTATCAGAAAAAAGAATATCTCGTTTATCTGTTCATTGATGATAAATTTGTAGCCGAAGGACAAGATTTTTCCATTAAATTGGCCGAACAAAATGCAGCCATGGTCGCTTGCGAAAAACTACATCTAAATTAAAAAAACTAAACGTTTTTCCTACTTAATTTCCACACACTCAAAGAAATCAATACAATGGTTAAACCAACCATTATCGTTACCGGCAGCCATAACAATTCCAAGCCTGCCCCCTTTATCATAATATCACGCAAGGCAATAATAAACCATTTTGCCGGAATAATATTTGAAAAAATCTGCAAAACCATAGGCATATTTTCTATAGGGAACAAAAATCCTGACAAAAGCAAGGTCGGCAAGAAAAAACCTAACATACAAACCAACATGGCCACTTGTTGGGTATTGACCAAAACAGAGATTAAAATACCTAAAGAACAGGCTGTCAGCATAAACAAAAAACACAACAAAACCAATAAGGCAATGCTGCCATACATCGGCATGTGAAAAATAAGTATCCCCAAAACTATAATAATTGCGGTACAAACCAATGAAATGCACATGTAAGGAATTATTTTTCCTATCACCAACACCAATTGATTGGAAGGAGTTATGGCCAACATTCTCCATGTACCCAATTCTCTCTCTTTTGACAAGGTAATAGATGTCATCAATGATGTTACAATTATCATAATCAATGCAATATTGCCCGGAATAAACATATAAGCACTTTCAAGATGCGGATTGTATTGCATTTTCACTTTTATATTGATATGGTTCGCAGTAGTTATATTTTGCTGGTTTGCAAATGCCCGATTAATGATTTCTGTGGCATAACTTTTTACCGTAGCAGCCACATTCAGGTCTGAGGCATCTAAAATAAGTTGAATATTAGGCGAAAAGCCATGTGTATATGATGATTCAAAATCTGAAGGAAAAACAACCAACATTCTAATATCTTTAGATTGAAATGTTTTTTCTATCTCCTTGGCATCATGCAAATTAGCAACAATAGAAAAATAATCGGAAACAGCAAAATCCTGTATAATCCGTCTTGACAAAGAACTTTGGGAATTGTCTAATATGGCAATATCAGCATTATTGATTTCGTTTTTGATGGTATAGCCAAACAATAAAACCAATACAATTGGCATTATTAATATAAAAATCAGCGTTTTATAGTCATATATAACTTGTCTGAATTCTTTCAGTAAAATCGCTCTAAAATTCCGCATAAAGTTCTGTTTATCTATTAATTATTTTTTGAAACACCTCGTTCATGTTCTCGGAACCGGTTTGACTTTTCAATTCAGATGGATTTCCTATTATCTTGATTTGCCCATTTTCCATAATACACAAGCGATTGCAATATTCTGCCTCATCCATATAATGTGTAGTAACAAGAATAGAAACCCCACGTTCTGCGGTCTCATAAATCATGTTCCAAAAATCCCGTCTTACAATAGGATCGACTCCACTTGTCGGTTCATCTAAAAAAACAACATCAGGATCATGCAAAATAGCGGTGGCAAACATCAGTTTTTGTTTCCTTCCCAAAGGCAAATTGGAAACTCTTGTTTTTGCATAATCCCGCATTTGCAAACGGGCAATAATCGAAAGCATTTTCTGATGTAATTTTTTCTTTTCCATACCATAAATGGTGCCGAACAATTCCATATTTTCCATAACAGTCAAGTCTTCGTACAAAGAAAACTTTTGACTCATATAACCGATATGTTTTTTTATTTCTTTGGACTGATTGATAACATCATAACCAACAATTTTGGCAGAACCTGAAGTCGGCAGCAACAAACCGCACAACATTCTAATAGTTGTTGTTTTTCCTGCACCATTGGCTCCCAAAAAACCGAAAATTTCTCCTTTCTTAACAGAAAAAGAAACCTTATCCACGGCAGTAAAATGCTTAAATTTTTTAGTTAAATCTGTAACAACTATACTATTTTCGTCCATCTTGTTATTTTGCCTGCAAAGATACAAAATATATTACAAACATTCTGCTTTTTGAAGATACAATCCTTATTTATTTCACCTAAAATGCAGAAAACAAGCAAACTATTTATTTATCTGCAATTGTTTGTTTATATTATAATTTGAAAACCAATAATACAACAACCACATTGTCAAATTTATCAATATCATTACCACAGCCACACCAAAAACTCCAACCTGTTTAACAGCAAAATAATTGAGTATCACACCAATAGTTCCAACAATTATTGAAATGATGAGATTGAAATACGTCTTTTCAAAATAAGAGGTATAATATTGATAAAGAAGCGATAAGACCGAAAGAATTTGAGCAACAGCCACTAATGGGAAAAATTTTAATATGTTATAATAATTTTGCGGGATAATACCCAACAACAAAGCCACAAATATAGCTAAAAGCAATATTAAAGAAATTGCTACAAAAGATAACAAAACAATCTTTGCCACCCTATTGGTTCGGCGTTTTAAAACCTTTACATCGGTTTCTTTCATCATCAAAGGCATCCAAATATTTTGGAATGAGTTGAAAATAACAGGCAATATCAAAGCAAATTGCACCGCTTTGTTATAATCGGCAAAATCTTCTATGCCACAATATTTCTGTACAAAATATTTGTCCGCAAAATTGATAAAAACATAACTGACAGAGGTCATCATGATAGGTAAACTTATTTTCAAACACCTTTTTATCATCTCTTTGTTGTAAACAAAAGTCATTTCCCGATAAAAATAGCGGAAAAAATATACTAAAACAACAAATTCAGACACATAAGTGGCAATTAAACGTATTTTAACTTTATCGCCTGATAAAAACAGCAAAGAGGCAAAAACAATAATATTTACCAACAAAAAACGACCAATATTATAACGTTGTATTTTGGAAATTTTTTCTGCTGTTACAAAAAACATCGTCAGCAAAACATTGTATATAAAAACAATGATTGCTAATAAAATAAAAAACCTATACGATTGATAATCTATAGGTTGTTCTATCAAAAAATCAAAAATATAAAAATCCAAACCAAAGCCGTAAACAATACCAAAAACTGCCGACAAAAAAGATATTAAGGTAATATTGATACTGAACAGCAATTGTCCCCTATCCCGACTATTATCATAAGAATGATACATTTTTACAAGGCCGACATGGAGACCCAAACTAAAAGTCGGTGCTAATGTAAAAGCAAAGGTATATAAATAATCATAAACACCAACCTCCTCTTTTGTCATCAGGTGAAGGAAAAGCGGAATCAACAAAAAATTGATACCTCGAACAAAAACATCTACAGAAAAAACTTTAGCAAAACGTTCTACAAGAATATTTCCCTTGAAATATTGCAGATATTGTTGAAATTTTTCCTTCACCCTCAACACAAAACAAGTTCAATTACTCTTCTTCAGCAATAGGAGTAAATACTCTGGCAGCCAATTCTTTATCGAATTGATAAAGACCATAACCGTCTCCTATCATTGTCAAGGCATCTATCATGCCTTGAGCATGTTCTTCTTCTTCCACTTGTTCATTAACATACCAATTAAGCATAATTTTGGTAGCATAATCTTTTTCTTTTTCTGCCAAAGCATAAAGATTATTAATCATAGCGGTAACCTTTTTTTCATGTTCCAAGGTATCTTTAAAAGCCTCTAAAAGCGATTTCCATGATGTTTTTACTTTTTCAATCGGTTTTAGGGTAACTCTATTACCTCTTGAAATCATATAATTCATAAATTTTTCAGCATGGGCTTGTTCTTCTTGAAATTGAATTTTAAACCAATTGGCGGCACCGGACAAACCTGCATTGCTGCAATAAGTTGACATGGACAAATACAAATACGCTGACCAAAATTCTGCATTGATTTGGTCATTCATTGCTGTTTCTAATTTTTTACTTAACATAATGTGTGATTTTTTATTAGTTATTTATAAGAAACGCAAAAATATGCCAAAAATTACGTCGATGAAATATTTCTCAGAAAAAAAGTTCATGCTGAAAAATATCACAAAAAAGGGAAGCATGAATAATCACGCTTCCCCAATGAATATTAAAATCAAAAAGTTATGAAAAATCCTTATTTAGTAACTTTCTCCAACCATTTAACCATACCAAACATTACGCACATAGAAACAAGGCAAATAGCGAGGAATACACCCCAGCATTGCCAAATTGACCATGCGTTAAGCATGATAGGTCCTACAAAGATGAACAAGTTGCCAATTGCAGTTGCACCCAACCACAAACCTTGACACAAACCAACCATGTGTCGCGGTGCCACTTTGGAAACAAATGACAAACCAAGCGGAGAAATGAACAATTCTGCCACCGTGAGGAAGAAATAAGTTACAATCATCACCCAAGGTGCCGCTTTTGCCAAACCTGCCTGAGCCATTGCTGCGGCATCCATTGCTCTGAATTCATCGCCTGACGGATAATTTTCAATAATAGAAAATATCATCAAGAACAAATATGCACAACCTGCAATTCCCATACCCAATGCAATTTTGCGTGGTGTGGAAACTGGTTTGCCTTTGCGTGCCAATGATGCGAACAATATCATGATAATCGGTGTAAGCACGATTACAAACAATGGGTTCATGGCTTGCCAAATTTCAGGAGCAATTGCCGATGAATCAACAAAATCGCGTGCGAACACTGATAACGATTGTCCGTTTTGATGGAATGACAACCAGAAGAAAACAGCGATACCCAAAACTGCAAACAAAGCAGCCATACGTTGTTTGATTTCTTTTGCCATTGCCATTTTTTCTTCTTCTGAATAACCAACTGTTTCCGCAGCAACTTTTTTGGCCGGTTGCGGGAACTTTTTCTTATTCATAAAGAATATAATCAACGAAATGAACATAGCCAACATAGAAGCAATAAAAGCATAGTGAATACCCGTATTATAAACTTCAATATAGTCTGAGCTGAATTGGGTTAAATTGGTTATTGCGTTCGGGTCTCCTACAACAGAATTTGCCATAGTTTCCGTAAATTTTGTTGTAACCTGTCCGTCTGCAAGATATTGATGGCAAAGAGCAGGCATATCTGCATTATAAACAAAATTGTGAACCTTTAACCACCATGTACGCAAAACAGGGGCAACAAAAGGTGCAATAACACCACCTATATTAATGAATACATAAAAAATTTGGAAACCGCTATCACGTTTGTCTTTGGCTTCGGCCAATGCTTCCGATCCTTTTTTGGCGGCTTCTGCCTCAAAATTGTCATACATTTGACCAACAAGGGCTTGCAAATTGCCTTTGAACAAACCATTACCAAAAGCAATACACAATAAGGCAAAGCAGGTAAATATCAATATTCCCCACCATAATCCATTGCCATTGGTGATAACTCCGTCTATTTTGCTGAACAAAGGTATAGCCAAAGCAACATAACCTACTGCCATAATGACCAAACCCCATTGGATAGTACGATTATAATTTTGTGTACGGTCAGCAATAATACCACCCACCAAACTCAACACATATATTCCGAAATAGAAAACAGAATAGATGAGACCTGCGGTTCCGTCAGGCAAACCGAATTTGGATACAATGAACAGCAACAAAATTGCATTCATAATATAATACCCAAAACGCTCACCCATGTTACTCAATGCAGCTGCAACAAGTCCTTTTGGATGCTCTTTCGCTTTCTTAAGGTAATAAACCAAGAATGGAATCACAAGAATCAAAATTGCAATGAATATCACCGCCGTAGAATGATTCTCCCAAAGATTTTGAAAAAAATTCATAAAAAAAAGTTTTAATTAAACAAGGACTTCTATTATTTTCTATTACCCAAATTGTGTGAAGCCCTTTTTTAAACACAATTCAGATTTATGAATGCAAAATTATAAAAAAATTCTTTAAAACCATTATTTTCTACCTATTTATTAAAAAGATTTATTTATTTTTTTCATAATTTATTGATTTATATTTTATTACAAACAAAAAATCAAAGATTTTTATCAAATTTCTCTTTATGAAAAATTTTTACTATCTTTGCAGTAGAATTTATTTGCATTATTATACAAAAATATAGACTTTATTTTTGACAAAAACTGAAACAAAATACAGATTATGAACAAGAAGATTATTATTATCCCGACTTATAATGAAAAAGAAAATATAGAAAAAATCATTCGTTATGTTTTTGGTCTGAACCAAGATTTTCATATTCTCATTATCGATGATGGCAGTCCCGATGGTACTGCAGAGATTGTCAAAAAATTAATGCCTGAATTTGAAAACCGTCTTTTTTTAGAACAAAGAAGCGGAAAACTTGGACTTGGCACGGCTTACATTTATGCTTTTAACTGGTGCTTGCAAAGAGATTACGAATTTATTTTTGAAATGGATGCCGATTTTTCTCACAATCCCAACGATTTAGATCGTTTATATCAAAAGGCAATAACAGAAAACAAGGATGTTGTTATTGGTTCACGCTATTGCAACGGTGTAAATGTCGTCAATTGGCCGATAAAACGTGTGTTGATGTCTTATTATGGATCGGTTTATGTGAGAACCATTCTCGGATTGCCTATACATGATACAACGGCAGGTTTTGTCTGCTATCGCAGAAAGGTGTTGGAAAGTATCAATTTCAATCAGATAAAGCATATAGGTTATGGGTTTCAAATTGAAATGAAATATATTTCATGGAAATTAGGTTTTAAAATTGCCGAAGTGCCGATTATTTTTACAGACAGAACAGAAGGAACATCAAAAATGAGCAAGGGTATTTTCAAAGAAGCCATTTTTGGTGTATTCAAATTGAAACTTTCCCTACTTTTTGGCGGATTGGAAAAATATAGAAAAAACTAAAGAAAACTTCCTCTTATTATAGCATTGCATGCTACACTCTTACTGCGGAAGAGAAGAAAAAAAACTACTCAAAACAAAATTTTAACCATCTTCCTCTTCCGCATTATATACAATTGAAAGTATTGATATACAATATGTTTTTTACACTAAGTTGTCTTTTTGTTTTTGGGGTGTCTTGTATATATTCAATTTGGAAAGTTATAAAATTTAGGAGAAAAAATATCACCGCCGTACGCGGTGATATTCGAAAAAATGCCACTTGCGGTCTCAAAAAAAGCATATGGCACATTTAAACGAGATACAAAGGTACACAATTTTTAGAATGCAAAAAGCAGGAAAAATACAGACAGAAATTGTCTTATTTTTGAAAAAAGCAGAGGAAAAATTAGATAAAATGGATTTTTCTAAGATGTTTTTTCAATATAAAAAGTTGATTATAAATATTATCTATAAATAATCTGAAAATACATCTCCTCACTATCTTCCATTATTCTCCTTCCAGAATATCGGGTCTGTTTTTTTGAGTACGTTCTTCTGCTTTTTGTAACTTCCATTCATCTATCAATTTTTGGTTGCCTGAAAGCAAAACATCGGGTACCGTATGCCCCCTGAAATCATAAGGACGGGTATATACCGGTGCAGACAACAATCCATATTGAAAAGAATCTGACAAAGCTGAAGTTTCATCGTTTAAAACACCAGGAATCAATCGTACCAATGTATCACACAACACCGCAGCAGGCAATTCTCCTCCAGAAAGCACATAATCGCCAATGGAAATTTCTTTGGTGATGAAAATTTCCCGTATTCGCTCGTCTATTCCTTTGTAATGACCGCACAGCAGAATCAAGTTTTTGCTCATGGACAATTCGTTGGCAATGGATTGGTTGAGTGTTTTGCCTTCGGGTGTGAGAAAAATAATCTCATCGTATGTTTTTTGCTTGAGCAAATGTTCAATACATGCGGCAATGGGCTCAATTTTCATCACCATACCCGATTCCCCTCCGTACGGATAATCGTCCACACGTTTGTGTTTGTCAGTGGAATAATCTCTGATATTGTGCAGGGTATATGAAAACAACCCTTTTTGAACGGCTCTTTTGAGTATGGATTGTGTAAAGACACCATCAAACATTTCCGGAAATAAAGTCAGAATATCTATGTGCATATTATTTGTTTTCGTATTTATAGCCTACACCTTTTATGGTAGTGATTTTATTATTACCCAATTTTTCTCTCAATCGTCTTATATGAACATCTATCGTTCTATCCCCAACGATAATTTCATCTCCCCATATTGCCGTATAAATTTCTTCACGTTTGAACACCTTGTCAGGGTTGGAAGTAAGCAATACTAATAATTCAAATTCTTTTTTGGGAAGAAAAATAGACTTGTTGTCAAGTGTAACCGTATAATTTTCTGTATTGACAGTGATGTTGTCAAAAGTGGTATTATTATTTTTTGCATTTGTTTCAGTGCGTTTTAAAAGGGCTTGCAGTTTGCACAACAACACTTTGGGAACAATGGGTTTGGTGATATAGTCATCTGCTCCAACCTGAAAACCATTGACTTGAAAATCATCTTCTCCACGTGCGGACAAAAAAACAATAATTATATCTTTGTTTAAACTATTTTTACGAATAGTTTGGCAAACTTCAAAACCATCCACTCCCGGCATCATAACATCTAACAAGATAAGATGAGGACGATTTTGGGCAACTTGTTCCAAAGCTTCTTTACCATCGTAGGCAACAGAAACAAGATAACCTTCTTTTTTCAGATTATAACTAATAAAATCCACAATATCGGGTTCATCATCAACAAGCAAGATGGAATATTGTTTTGTTTCCATTTCAAAGATTTTGCTAAAAAAAGAAAATGTTTCCGATAAAAATTATCGGAAACATAAATATATATTAAAATAAGAAAGCCATATTTATTCAGTTATTCCTGCAAAATGTTTCATAAACTGAACACGCAAAAACGCCTCAGAATGAGCGACTTCTTTAAATGACATTTTGCCGACAACTTGGTCTATGGTTGCAAATTGATGTCTATCCATCCAATCGTTCAAATCTTTCAACATAGTTGCAATATGTGCAACACCTTTGTTGTAAATGGCGGAAACAACCTGAACGACGTCAGCACCTACAAGCAACTGTTTTATCATATCTTTGCCGTCTGCAATGCCCGATGTGGCACAAAGATCGCAACTTACGTGTTTGTCCAAAAGAGCAATCCAGCGTAATGAATCGTAAAAATTATCACTTTCTTCAAAAAGAGGAGCCCCTTTTGTTGTCATCGTTTCTATATCAATATCAGGGCTATAGAATCTGTTAAACAAAACCATTCCATTAATATTCATTCGGGACATACGTTGCAAAGTGTTTGCCAATCCTGAAAAATAATGGCTTATTTTTATAGCGATAGGAATAGAAACCGTAGCGCGAACTTTTTCTACAATTTTAAAATAGGTTTCCTCATATTGTATCCCCGTTTTTTCAAAATCGGAAGGTAAGAAGAACAAATTCAATTCCAAAGCATCGGCTTTGGCATCTTCTATCCGTTTGGCGTATGCTGTCCAATCACCGCTTGAAGTACAATTGATACTTGCAATAACCGGAATTTGCAAAGCCGCCTTTGCCTGACGAATCAAATCGGTATATTTTTGATATGAAGCCATTTCGGTATAACCTTTGATATAATCGAAAGCGTCCCGATAAGAAACATCAAATTCAACTTCTTGTCCGGCTTGCATCACCTCATTGGTGATTTGTTCTTCAAAAATGGATTTCAACACAATAGCACCGGCTCCTTGAGCTTCCATTTCTTTCATTTTCTCAATATTGTTTGTCAATCCGCAACTACCTATAATAAGCGGATTTCTCAAATTGAGACCTAAATATTTACAATTTAAATTTGCCATATTGCATTATATTATTATTTTAACAAATTACTTACATCACTTCCCGGAATAACTTCGTAGGGTTCTTTGCCGTATTGAAAAACAATCATTTTCTTTCCGCCACGTAAAAACATCTTTTTGCCTTCTAACCACAAAGCACAAGATTCTCTTAACCCGACAACTACAGTTTTTTGATTAACTGCCAAATATTCATTCAATCGGTCTTGACGGGTTTCGCCACCATGTTTTATCATCTTATCTATTTCCGGAGTCGGGTCCAAATAATGCGGATTGATTTGGAAAGGCACCAAATTCAAGGTTTTAAAACTTTTGGGTTGTACAACAGGCATATCGTTTGTGGTACACAATGTCGGACAAGCAACATTGCTACCGGCACTCCAACCGATATAAGGAGTGCCTTTTTTCACTTTTTGGGCAATCGCATCCACTAAATCATAATTGTGCAATTCCGCTACCAAATGAAATGTGTTTCCTCCGCCTACAACAATACAATCGGCTTCTTCTATTGCCTTGATTTTGTTTTTGCTTTTATGAACAGATTTTAAATTGTTGTAACCCCACGATTTGAAAACATTTTTCACTCGGGTTTCGTAGGCATCGTAACTTTTGGGAAAAGCCTCTCCATTGATATTTATGCCTGCAAACGGCACAAAAACGATATTGCTTTTTGCATTGATTTTGTTTTTCAGACAAAACAAATCAATATGGGTTTGACACCATGCCAAATACGGCTCTCCAAAGTTGGTTGAATTACTGATAAGTAAAGCATTCATGATATTTTATTTTTATGTTTTATATTATTCTATAATTAATGTTTTGCTGTCCAACATACGACTTCTACGGCTGATTAGCACCTATATCGTCCTGCCAATAATAAAATACATCCCCATCTGCATAATAATAATTTGTATTTTGTGGTATAATATTTTGGGAGATTGTTGAAAATGAAAAACTCAATAAATTCACAATTAATATTTTTTTCATAACTACAACTCTTTTATATTTTATATACAGGAACATTATCTCCAATAAGAAGCACACCTTTATCTTTTGGATAAATTTCTACTAAGTCAATTTTTACAAATAAAGTATCTGTATTTTTATACTTTATCGGAATGTTTTGTGAAATACAAAAAGGTAACTCATTTTCATTATCTGAGAAAAAAATGGCTTTTATTTCATATTTTGCATAAGAATGTTTGTATGATTCAGATAAATAAACAAAATTCCCTGTTCTTTCATATGTTTTTTTCTTACACGCTGTACTCAACAGCAATCCTGCTACCGCCACAACAAGTAACAAAAAAACTATCTTTTTCATAGCACTTAATATTTTTTATATTATTGTATTCCAGCAACTTCAATTCCTGTTGCAATTTTCCGTATCAAGCCCTGCAAAACAGTCCCCGGTCCCACTTCGGTGAAAGAAGCAGCCCCGTCAGCCACCATATTTTTCACGGTTTGTGTCCACATGACAGGAGCCGTCAATTGGGCGATGAGGTTTTTCCGGATGGTTTCCGTATCCGTAGCAGGCAAGGCCGTACAGTTCTGGTATATCGGACAAATCGGTTTGTTAAACTGTACGGTATTGATGGCTTGAGACAATTCGGCACGGGCCTGTTCCATAAAAGGCGAATGGAATGCCCCGCTCACATTCAAAGGCAAAAC
>CAJOFD010000047.1:0-13479 GCA_905233585.1 uncultured Bacteroidales bacterium | reverse complement strand
CAGTTGAAATTGGCCGCCACAACAATTTCTCTTGAAGCTCTGCGACAAATATCAATTACCTTTTCGTCTTCCAATCCCAAAACAGCCGCCATTGTCGATTCTTGTCTTTCACAGGCTTTTTGCATAGCCAAGGCACGATGAGAAACCAAACGCAAGCCGTCTTCAAAAGACAGACATTTGCTTGCCACTAAAGCAGAAAATTCTCCCAAGGAATGACCCGCCACCATATCGGGAGCAAAATTTTCCATACAACTTATCAAAATTGTGGAATGCAGAAATATGGCCGGTTGGGTTACCTTGGTTTGTTTCAACTCTTCGGCTGTGCCATTGAACATTATATCACTGATTCGAAATCCGAGTATATCGTTAGCTTTTTCGAATAATTCTTTTGCTTGAGATTCTGTCTCGTACAACTCTTTTCCCATTCCGGAAAATTGAGCCCCCTGTCCGGGGAAAACGTATGCTTTCATAAGTTTATTGTTTTATAATATTATAAATGAATTGCTTGACTTATCGCTGCCTCTACCGCTTCCATTACCGCTTCGCTCATTGTCGGGTGGGGATGAACGGCTTCTAATACTTGTTCTGCAGTAATATCATTTTGTCTGATAATCACGGCTTCGGCAATCATTTCCGTAACATTGTCGCCTACAAAATGACAGCCTAACAGTTTTCCGCTTTCCGCATCAACAACAACTTTCACCATGCCATCTCTACTGCCAGCTGCCGTAGCCTTGCCTGAAGCGGTATAAGGAAATTTGCCCACCTTAACGTTATGTCCCAATTCAATGGCTTTCTTTTCAGACAAGCCCACCGAAGCGACTTCTGGAGTTGTATAGGTACAACCCGGAATATTATCATAACGAATAGGTTGGGGATTGCGCCCTGCCAATTTTTCCACACAAACAATGGCTTCACGAGAAGCAACATGTGCCAAGGCGGGTCCATGAACAATATCACCGATAGCATAAACACCTTCCACATTGGTACGGTAAAAATCATCAACAACAACTTTACCTCGCTCTACGGCGATACCGGTTTCTTCCAATCCAAGGTTTTCTATATTTGTTTGAACACCTACAGCAGACAAAACCACATCAGCGTCTATTTCAAGCATATTTCCTCGCTTGTCTTTTACATGCACCTTGCATTTGTCGCCGATGGTATCCACACTTTCCACAGAGGCTTCTGTCATCACTTTCATGCCTTGTTTGCGGAAAGCACGGTCAACTTGTTTGGATATTTCTTCATCTTCTATAGGTAAAATATTGGGCAACAACTCAATAATTGTAACCTTTGTACCTAAACTATTGTAGAAGAAAGCCAATTCGCTGCCAATGGCACCAGAGCCGACAACAACCATGCTTTCAGGTTGTTGAGGCAAGGTAAGGGCTTGTCTGTAGCCGATGATTTTTTTGCCGTCTTGTGGCAAGTTGGGCAACACCCGCGAACGGGCTCCTGTTGCTAAAATAATATGACTGGCTGTATATTGTGTTTTTTCGCCGTTTGCGTCTTCCACTTCCACGATTTTGTCGGGCAAAACTTTTCCGTGTCCTGCAATGACTTCAATATTGTTTTTCTTAAACAAAAATTGAATACCCTTGCTCATATTTTCAGCTACAGCACGACTACGAGCCACCATAGCGGCAAAATCAGGTTTTACTTCTCCATTTACAGCAACGCCATAGTCTGCAGCATGTTGCAAATAACGGAAAACTTGTGCCGATTTCATCAAGGCTTTTGTTGGAATACAACCCCAATTCAAGCATATTCCTCCCAATTCAGCACGTTCTACAACAGCGGTTTTCATTCCCAATTGAGCGGCTTTTATGGCAGCAACATAACCACCAGGACCGCTTCCGATTACTATTACATCAAAATTTGTCATCTTTTTATAAAAAAATATTTTTGCAAATGTACATAAAAATTTGAAAACTTTTGTATAAATATGATAAAAATATACCATAAAGATTTTTAAAACCATATCTTTTTTGCTGAAAAAATAGTACTTTTGTAGTCGGAACAGAACAATTAACCATCTGACATAAAAAATACAATATTAATATTTTAAAATGGAAAAAATGTAAAACAAATATTGACATATTAAAATAGCAGTAACAATTCGAAATTAATTCTTGATGCTCAATTTATCACAATAGTCTCTTTTGGGGACAACCAAATCAAGAATAAGTTTCTGAAATGTCGTGTGTGTCACGGCGTGAAGATCTTGTTGGATTTGGTGGGTGTGGTAACCCGAGCATCAGACAGGAAATGTTTTCACGCCTTTTTTATTTTATGTCATCAACCAAAAACAATACTACCGAACAAATTTATTTATTAACATAAAAAGTACAAAAATGAAAAGAATAAAAAAAGTTGTTTATGAGATTCTAAACAAAATTTGTCCATCTTTATTGCATTGTAAAATAAGTTATTCGCAAGACGGAGAAGATTTATTATTGGCTTCCTTTTATGAAGAGTACAAAAGATTCAAAGGTTTTTTTATTGATGCTGGAGCCCATCACCCTTTCCGATTTTCAAATACCGCATATTTTTATAAACGAGGGTGGAGAGGTATTAATATTGAACCAACTCCTGACTTGTTTAAATCTTTTGTAAAACACAGAAAAAGAGATATTAATATCAACACGGGAATAGGTACTGGCGAAATGCTCTCTTTTTATGTTTTTAACGAAGGGGCTCTTAATACATTTGACCCTTTGTTGGCAGAAGAAAGAAACGGAAGTCATAATGGAAAATATAGAATTGTAAACCAACTGCAAATAAAAACTCAAAGTTTGGGAGAGATTTTAGACAAGCATCTTCCTGCCGACACTCATATTGACTTATTGACCATTGATGTTGAGGGAATGGATTATATTGTATTGCAGTCCAACAATTGGGAAAAATATATTCCTGACTTTATTCTTATAGAATGTGAAGAACATATTGACAATTTAAACAATGATAAAATATATCAATTTTTATGTGATAAAAATTATTCTCTGGTAGGAAGAACAAAACGAACCTCTTTATTCAGACACAATAATCGATAATACAAAAATAAAAAGGCGGGGGATTTGATAATCCGCCTTTTTTACGCTGAAAAACTTGCAACTTGCTTAATTGTCTTTGTCAAGAGTCATAAAAACAGAGTTTTGGCTCTTGAATTCCGGCACAATGACTTTCATTTGTTTTACCAAACTAAATTCATCGTCAGTATTCAGCAGTCCAATGAGTTCGTCTGTCATTTGTTTTACTTTTTCCCATTGATAGGTTCTTATTTTTGCTATTTTTATTTTATCGTGTTGGGTTGCTGTAGAATTTTCCTCTGTTGCCAATACTTCTTCGTACAATTTTTCACCGGGTCGCAGACCTGTAAACACAATGGAAATATCAACACCGAGTTTCAATCCCGATAAAGAAATCATTTTTTTCGCCAAATCGTAAATTTTGACACTCTCCCCCATATCAAAGATAAAAATTTCTCCCCCATTGCCCATGTATCCGGCCTGCAGAACAAGTTGGCAGGCTTCGGGAATGGTCATAAAATATCGGGTTACTTCCGGGTGCGTAATCGTTACGGGACCGCCTTTGTCTATCTGCTGTTGGAAAATAGGTATCACTGAACCGTTTGACCCCAATACGTTGCCGAATCTTGTCGTGACAAACTTGCAAGAGGTCCCCGTTTGGTCTAATGATTGTACATACGTTTCTGCAATCCGTTTGGAGGCTCCCATAATATTTGTCGGATTAACAGCCTTGTCGGTAGAAATCATAATAAATTTTTCCACATTGTATTTCATGCTCAAATCCGCCAGCATTTTGGTGCCATACACATTCACCCGAACAGCCTGAAACGGATTTTTTTCCATCAATGGAACATGTTTATAGGCAGCGGCATGATAAACAATATCCGGATGATAGGTTTGGAATATCTTTTCCATGAATTTAGGCTGGCAAATATCTCCGATATATGTCGTATATTTTTTATTGGTGTGCATGTTGAACAAATCCAACTCCAAAAAATACATAGGAGATTCGGCATTGTCCACCAAAACAATCTCTTTGAAATCATATTTAAACAATTGTCTGACAATTTCACTGCCAATGCTTCCGGCGGCACCTGTTACCAAAATGGTTTTGCCGTTCAATTGTTGCAATATACCTTTGTCATTCAATTTTATGGGACTACGTCCCAACAAATCTTCTATACGTATTTTTTTGATTTGCTTGAAACTCAGCTCTCCGTTTACCCACTTGTTCAAAGGGGGAATCATCAAAATTTTGACATTATAAGCAGTCGCGATATCAGTAACTTGCGTGCGTTTTTCTATGGATAAATTTTCTATTGCAATGATAAGAAAAGATATACTTTTTTCTTTTAACAATTGTTCCAGTTTGCTTAAAGCGAAAATGGAATAACCTTTGATAGTTTTTCCTATTTTTGTGGTATCCTCATCTAAAAATCCGACAATTTTGTATTTGTTTTCGTGAGTAATAGTCCGTATGATCATCGAGCCCAATTCCCCTGCCCCAAATATCAAAATGTTTTTTAATGGAATATCGGAATTGTTGTCTGTAGAAATGGATTTTAATACCATACGATAAAAAATCATCAAAAAAGAGGTGAAGAAAAATTCCATTATAACAATAGAATACGGAATGATATGAATATCTTTTACCAGCAAACTTATCAAGTTGGCAGCCACAAAAACGGCACTTCCAATCAAATTTATCCAAGAAAGTTTGAAAATATCCTTATTACTGAAAAATCTGATTAAAATTTTGTTTGTTTTAAAAATCAAAAAACAAATACACCTTACAATCAATATAATGATAAAACTGCGGGCAATATCTCCCCCCTGAAAAGCACTCCAAGTGAAGTTCCCCCTAATTTGAACAGATAAAAAGATAGAAAACAAAACCACAATAATATCCACCAACATAATAATGATGGGGACCCTATTTCTTCTAAAATTATTATTCATGATCTTTCGTTAAATTCCAATATTTAGACATTTCAGATACAGACAAATCAGGAAGACTTTTTCCATCTTTAAGGACAAACTCTTCCATTTTTGTGAATCTTTCAATAAATTTTCTGTTAGTTTTTTCCAAAGCATCTTCTGCTTGTATGCCAAGAAAGTTTGCATATTTGATAAGGGCAAAAAGGAGGTCGCCAAATTCTTCTTCCATCTTTAATTTATCCTTTTTGTCTTTTTCGGCTTCAAATTCAAGCATTTCCTCTTTCACTTTTTCCCAGCACTCTCCGATATTAGGATAATCAAAATGTACACCATGTGCTTTGTCTTGTATTCTATAGGCTTTAATCATAGCCGGCAAGGCTTTGGGGACACCGCTAAGCACCGATTTTTTACGGTCTTTTTCCTGCAATTTTATTTTTTCCCAAGTTTCTTTTACCTCCTCACTTGTAGAAGCATGTGCATCACCAAACACATGAGGATGACGGTATATCAGTTTTTCACACAAACTGTTGCAAACATCTGCAAAATCGAAAGCATTGTTTTCTTTGGCTATTTGACTATAAAAGACAATATGTAACAAAATATCGCCCAATTCTTTTTTTATCTCAGGCATATTTTTTTCCACAATAGCATCAGAAAGTTCAAAAACTTCTTCTATCGTCAAACATCTCAGCGTATCAAGAGTTTGTTTTCTGTCCCACGGACATTTTTGTCGCAACTCTTGCATAATATACAGCAACCTGTCTATGGCTTGATGGTTTTTCTCGTTCTGCATAAAAAACAATTAATTTTGCAAAGATACAACTTTTCAAATTGAACTTTTAATATTTTTCTCCTAAATTTTATAACTTTCCAAATTGAACTTTTATACCTATATCCCCAATACTTACAACATCTTCTACAGCGGAGCTTAAAAACCATTTAAAGAAAATGTTTCTTTTGCCCTCCCTGTCAATTTTGAAGTAATTATGTCCGCCTTATTGTATTGGATTTCCATTCCCTACTTGCCACCCATTTGGCACAAAGTCGGTTTTGATAAGGCTTTATCCCATTCTAAAACTTTACTTGTATTTTCCTGTATCTGACCTAATATATTGAAGTTCCAAACCACTTGGATAAACCATCTTATTCATACTGCCGTATTTGTCATAAGCATACGAATACGAGTACAAATATATATTATATTTTTTTATCAAAAAACATAGGGAAAATTATTTTTCCCCATGCAATTTGTTCAAACCTTTGGTCAGTTTTTCTTCACTCAAACCGATATAGCCCACAGGAACATTCTGTTTTTGGCCTTCTGTCAAGATATATTCAAGAAAAGCCACCAAGGCAGGATTGGTTGGAACGCCGTTGGACACCAAATAAAGGTCACGGGCTGGAGGAGAAGGATATTTGTTTTCCGAAACAGCCTGAATAAACTCATCTTTGGTATCGTAAAAATATTCTTCTGCACCAATTGTCCCGTCTGCATTGGCATCTATCGGGAAAATAAACAATCCCTGATTAGGGTGACGGGATTCTTCATCGTAGGCATAACCGATATTGTTAAAACCAATACCCAATTTGTCTCTTTGAATAGCATCAGCCAAACCCGGATCACCAAAAATAGCCGTACCTTCCAAATCCTCTTGCTTTTTACCCATCCACAAAGCAAATGTTTCGGCAGCCCCGCAAGCGTCTGAACGCGTATAAACATGTATTGGCGTTTTGTCGTTGGTTCCCAACACCTGTCCCCAAGTGGTATATTCTTTTGTTATCCAAATTTTATAGGCAGCTTCTTTGGAAATGCCGTGTTTTTTCATCTCTTCTGCAAAAGGATTTTCCGTATTCACAGTAATGACAACAGCATCTTTAGCCACAGCAAAAGGAACGGCTCCTTTGTCCAATTCGGGTTGATACACCTCACGCGAAACCATACCGAGGTCAACTACATTTGCCAAAACGTCTGTCATACCCTTGCCTGCACCGCCAGCAGACAAGTCTATCGTTACATTGGGATTCTTTTTTTGAAATTCTTCCACCCATTTTACTGCCAACGGATACAATGCAAAGGCTCCTGATATTGAAATCTCACCTGACAAAGTTCCATTATCTTCTTTTTTCGTATTAGAATTGCCACATGACAACATTGACAAACACATGCTCCCTATAAGCGTAAAACATGCAATAAATTTAATTGGTTTGTTCATAATCTTAAAAATTTTAAAATAAATTACAAAAATAATCAAAAACAAACAAGGTCTTGTCATCTTTTATAAAAAAACGTGTAAAATTAAACGTATTTTTGTCATATTTCAGAATCGTTACAGAAAATCTCGCAATTATGACAAAAATATACAATGCCCCTTATCAGATATTTCCTTTTGCATTTAACACAAAAAAGGCGGAAAAATTCCGCCCATGTGAGATTATATAAAAAATGATTATTCTATAATAAATGCTTTTGCTGTCCAACACACGACCTCTACGGCTGATTAGCATCTATATCTTCCTGCCAATAAATTGCCTCCCCATCTGCATAATAATGCTGAAAACGAAAAACTTAATAAAGTTACAATTAATATTTTTTTCATAACTAAAACTCTTTTATATTTTTTATTTTATATACAGGAACATTATCTCCAGCAAGAAGCACTAATTTATCTTTTGGATAAATTTCTACTAAGTCAATTTTTACAAACAAAGTATCTGTATTTTTATACTTTATCGGGATGTTTTGTGAAATACAAAAAGGCAGCTCATTTTTATTATCTGAGAAAAAAATGGCTTTTATTTCATATTTTGCATAAGGATGTTTGTAGGACTCAGATAAATAAACAAATTTTCCAGTTCTTTCAAATGTTTTTTTCTCACATGCTGTACAAAACAGCAATCCTACTACAATTGCCACTATGGGCAAATAAAATATCTTTTTCATTTTTTGTTGTTTTTAAATTTTTTTTTAATTTATTTTTTTAAAATATTTATTTCTATTGTTCCGCCTCTAATATTAGCTATAAATATTAGAGGCTATTGTATAGGAAATTTCAAGCATGTGTTTATAAAATATATGCGGATAATTTTTTATAAATAAACTATTTTGTGATTTTTTCAGTCTGTTTTGCAGGATTTTGGCAGAAAAAATGACAAACAATACCATTTCAAGAAACAGAAATATCTGTCCCAAAATTGCGTCATCGGTGTGTATATATAAGGTTGTTGTCATGTTTCCGCTATCTGTTTTCTACTAATTTTCAGCAAGAAATCTTTTCGCAAATATACAAAAAATTTTATAATCCGAAAAAAATGTAGATTTTTTTATTGTTTTACAAATTGTTGCCATTGTGAGATGACAACATCTGTTTTTTCTGCCAAAGACATGTCCATATCTATGTCTATCATATCAAAACCTTGTTTTTTCATACGGTTAAACCATGTTTGCTGTCTTTTGGCAAATTGCCCTATGGCAATACAAAGTTTTTCTTTCATTTCCTCAAGCGAAAGTTCATGATTGAGATATTGGGCAATAAACTTATATTCCAAGCCATAATATTTCAATTGTTCTATAGTAAGCCCCCTATTGATTAAACTTTGCACTTCATCAATCATCCCTTGCCCGAAACGTTCTTCTAAACGAGCCGCAATTTTTGTCCGCAATTGTTCTCTATCGGCTTTTATATAAAAAATTTGATAATCAAAATTATACGCAGTGCTATTGTTCATATTTTGATGGGAATGACTGGCAATTTCTATCGCTCTAACCAAACGTTGTCTGTCTTTAGTATCGCTTACATTGTGAGGTACTTTCATTTCAGATAACATTGATACAAGTTCTTCGTGGGACTTTTGTTCCAAATCCAATCTGAAATTTTTATTTTCAGGCACATAATCCAAACTATAGGCTTTTAATATTGCCTCAACATACATGCCCGAACCGCCACAACAAATGGGCAATTTTCCCCTTTGGAACACATTATCATAAACATGATAAAAATCTTGCTGATACAAAAAAACATTGTATTGCTCTCCAGCATTGACAATATCAATCAAATGGGCGGGAATAGTTTTCCCATGGATATGATAATCAAGCAAATCTTTGCCTGTTCCAATGGTCATATCCCGATACACCTGTCGGGAATCCGCACTAAGTATTTCTCCATCAAGTTTTTCTGCAACAACAACCGCTAATTTTGTTTTTCCACAAGCAGTAGGACCAACTATGCACAACAAAGGTTTATTTGGGAAGATTTTTGTATTCATAAAATTTTCTCAAAATCATTTGCTCAATATCCACCTCTGTTGCTGTAGCAAGGGTATAATACGAAAATGAGCAATAGAACATAAAATCATCAACTTCTACATCTTTCAGCCCAGTGATTCGTTGTACTATTTTAGCGTTATATTTTTCCGACAATCGAATTGCTTCATCTTGATGACTGGCCAGTTCATAGTATGTTCTGTTCAATTTGGCTTTTCTGCTGAATTTTTCATACAGCATGGAAATTGGGTGAGCCAAAGGGGTGTATTGCAACAAATTGCCATTGGTATTCGTCTGTGCATAACGGGCTTTGTCTTCCGAAGAAAGTTGCACGCCCTCCACATCTATCTTTTCCTTGTCGGAAGGTTTTGACAAATCCTTGATAAACAACGGATAAGGTTTCATTGCATAAACAACTATTTGTTTCAACATCACCGCTTTCATAGAAAGTCGCAAATAACAATTTGTTCTGATAGCCTGTATGTTTTTATCTATCGTAAAAACGGCCATTTCATAGCCCACTCTTGTTATCACAATAGTATCGTGCAAATGCACCATCATCGCATAATCGCCTTCATGTCCGGAGAAAACCATTGCCCCTGTCGTCATATTGTGAATACAGGCATTTTCCAATGCTTGCACCGTTATCATATCCACCACTTTGCCTTTAAGGACAAACTTGTCTTGTCCCCATGCTGTCATGTTAAACAACAACAACAACAATAATATGTTACTAATTTTTCTATTCACAATGATAAAAACAATTTGCAAAAATAGCACAAAAATTCTACATGTTATTCTTTTTTTATCAACATTTCAAACACCTCTCCTCTTTGTTCAAAATTTTTGAATTGATCATAACTTGGAGCAGCCGGCGAAAGCAAACATATTTTTCCTTTTTGGGTTACCTGTTTGGCAATTTTCACTACTTCATGATAATCATTTACTTTATATAAATTTTCAATGTGATTGTTGGTAAACAACTCAAACATTCTTTCTCCTGCCTTACCCACAAAAATAAAATGTCTGACAGCATGGTTTGTTGTAAAATAATCGGCCAAAATCTGATAGTCAATGCCTCTATCCATTCCACCAAGTATAAGCGTATCAACATTTTGCAAGGCTTCTACAGCGGCAATACTCGCTTGCGGAATAGTAGAGATACTATCATTATAAAAAACAATACCCTCATAAGTCCCAAGCAATTCCATTCGATGATGCAATGGTTTAAACGAATCAAAACAGTTACCTATTTTGTTCACATCAACACCGTCAATACACGACAAAGCAGCAATAGCGGCACCAATATTTGCCTCATTGTGTTTCCCCTTCAACGGGAAACTGTCATTGACAGTCTTTATCAACTGTACTTTTCCATCTTTTTTCAAAAAAAATTGATTGTTTTGGCAAAAACTATAAACATTTTCATCTGTTTTTGCCGAAAATGTAAATCCATGAGAAACAAATGGTTGTTCTGCTATCCGCTGGGCGATTTCCTTATCGTCATTATTATAAATGAAAAAATCTTGCTTATCTTGTTTTAACGCAATATTGTATTTTGCTTTCTGATAGGCAGTATATGAAACATAGTGGTCCAAATGCTCTTCAAACAAATTCAACAAAACAGCAATATGAGGTGCCCGATGAATATATTCCAATTGATGAGAAGACAATTCCAAAACGACAATTGTTTTTGAGTCAATTTTGTCTGTCAAATCCAAAAGCGGCAAGCCAATATTTCCACCAAAAAGCACATTTTCAAATATTTGACTAAGCACATGGTTAATAAAACTTGATGTTGTACTTTTCCCTTTCGTACCGGTTACGGCAATGGATTGTTTTCCAAATGCTTGCAGAAACAAATCTGTTTGTGAAGTTATTTTGGAAACATCTACAAGCGTATTTTTCAAACTAATGCCCGGAGATTTGATAACAATATCAAAATCGTTTATGGCTTCCAAATAATTATCTCCAAGAATAATCTTTATACTTGTAGTATCAAAATCCGACAAATCCAATTGTGTGTTTTTGTCTGCAATACCTATTTTTGTTTGAGGCATATATGTCTGTAAAAAACGCAGTGAAGAACGGCCTTCCCGTCCCATACCCAAAAGCAAAACAGATTTGTCGGCTAAAAAACGAAGTATCGGTTCTATGGCTTTCATCGGTCTAATTCTGATTTGAGACTAAGCAAAAACATTCTGATTTTCAATAAGGAATCCCGCATTTTAATTTGGTTGTCCACTTTTGATTTGTTGACAGCCAATATTTCCTTTGCTCCTTGCAGCGTATAACCCTTTTCTTTGACCAAATAATAAATGGTTTTGAAAATATCTATATCGGCTTTGGTATAATAACGTGTCCCCTTTTTGTTTCTATACGGATTTAATGTCGGAAATTCTTTTTCCCAAAAACGAATTAAAGACGTATTTACATCAAAATGAGCAGCGACCTCTTTCATTGTATAATACATTTTGGTTTCATCAAGAGTTGTTCCCATTTTTTCTTCTTTTGTTAAAAATACAAAGATAATCAAATTTTTCTTTTGTTTTGCAACAGAAAAAACGAAACTTTTGTAATTTTTAACCAATATTCAAAAATATAATTTTAGTAAAAACAAGGAATATATTCCCCAAATTTTGGTAAAAATAAGGAATACATTCCGCAAATTTTGGGAAAAACAAGGAATTATATTTAAAAAAGTTGTATCTTTGCATTATAAAAAATAGCGATCATGATACATCGATTTTTGTTTGAAAAAATTAAGAATCAACTGTTTAAAGGAAAGGCTATCATCATTATAGGGAGCCGGCAGATTGGCAAAACAAGTCTTTTGCACGAACTATTTCCCAATACAGACAATATTGTCTGGCTTAATGGAGATGACCTTGAAGTGCAGCACATTGTCTCACATATCAATACCGCCCAATGGCAAACCTTGATAGGCAACAAAAAACTGGTTATAATAGACGAAGCTCAATTAATAAGCGACATTGGTCTTCGCATGAAACTGATTACCGACCAATTACAAGATATACAATTGATTGCTACGGGTAGTTCTGCTTTTGAGTTAGCCAATCGCCTTAACGAACCTCTTACAGGACGTAAATGGGAACACAAAATGTACCCTTTGTCGTATGCTGAGATGGTAAAACACCACGGCTTATTAACAGAGCGTAGTCTTTTGACCTACAGATTGATATATGGCTATTACCCTGAAGTTGTTACATCTCCGGGAAATGAACGGGATATATTGCGTATGCTAACCGACAGTTATCTATACAAAGATATACTTTCGTTTGGCGGCATAAAAAAAAGCAACAAACTTGTTGCTTTACTCCAAGCGATAGCCTATCAAGTAGGTTCACAAGTGAGTTACTCCGAATTGGCCACCACTATCGGTATTGACGGAAAGACTGTGGAAACTTATATTGACCTATTGGAAAAATGTTACATTATTTTCCGCTTACCCTCTTTCTGTAGAAATCTTCGCAACGAGTTGAAACATAGCCGTAAAATATATTTTTACGACAATGGCATACGTAATGCACTCATTTCAAACTTTGCTCCTATACAAAATAGGACAGATGTAGGAGCTCTTTGGGAAAATTTTGCCGTATCGGAGCGAATGAAATACTGCCAATATCAAGATCTTTGGTGTAACCGATACTTTTGGCGTACACATAAACAAAAGGAAATAGACTACATAGAAGAATACGATGGCAAATTGCATGCCTACGAATTTAAATACAATCCCCGAAAACCAGCAAAAGTACCTAAGGACTTTGCTGAGGCTTATCCCGATGCCTCTTTTTCAGAGATTACCCCTGAAAATATAGGAGAGTTTTTGCTATTTCATTAAAATCAACTATGAGGATTTGATACAAAAAAACGCAAAACCAATCTTTTGCGTTTTTTTCTTTTCAAAACAATGATAGTATAATTATCCTTATCTTTATTCAAGGGATTGAAATTCCATGTATTCTACAAACAAACTCTCGTTGATTCATTAGAATGGGAACATCTCAATTGAGGTAGGATATACCACTTTTTATTGTCTTTGTCCATAAAAAAAATCACGATAAAACAAAAGTTCTATCGCAATAAAAAAATATATGATGAAAAAATAATTTATTTTAGCAAAGTTCTGTGGAGGATAACGGATTCGAACCGTTGACCCTCTGCGTGCAAGGCAGATGCTCTAGCCAGCTGAGCTAATCCCCCATTCGATAGATTGTCGTATGGTCA
>CAJOFD010000046.1 GCA_905233585.1 uncultured Bacteroidales bacterium | reverse complement strand
TGAAAGAATGGGCTGGCAAATTTATAAGTCCGCATTCTTGAAACATTACATCTGCAAGATAAGTTACTATATCCTATGAAAGAAATAATGGTGTTGCAGTTTTAGAAGTAGTTTCTCCATTTTAGAAATTATACTATATTTCTTATATTATACAACAATATTTTTTTATTTTTGTTATCATATATTAAAAGAAAATAAAAAACAGCCTGCGGCTGCCGCAAGACCCCTTTCTTTGCCAACCTTTCTTTGGGGTTATCAAAGAAAGGTTGATACATCGGACGCACGCAGTGCATCCTTACATTAATATTAATATATCATCGCAAATGTGCCATGATATTTCTTTATATTAAGAATTCAATGCGGTTTAGAGTTATTTTTGTAAAAAATGTGAAACTTGGAGCGTATAAAAACTGCGTGAAAGAATGGGCTGGCAAATTTATAAGTCAGTATTCTTGAAACATTATATCTGCCCAACAAATCAACATATCCTATGAAAGAAATAATGGTGTTGCAGTTTTAGCTACAAGTTTCTCCATTTTTAGAAAATGTTTCTCACCGCAAGACCCCTTTCTTTGCCAACCTTTCTTTGTGGTTCTCAAAGAAAGGTTGATAAATCGGACGCACGCGGTGCGTCATTACATTAATATTAATATATCATCGCAAATGTGCCATGATATAAATTTTAATATTTAAATATTACATCTAAACTCTCAACTCTCAATTCTAAATTCTCAATTTAATAATTCTCAAGTCTCAATAAAAAAAGTTGTATCTTTGCAGGCAAATAAAAAATAACCGAACGGGGTGCTGTATGTAGGCTGAGAACATACCCATATAACCTGATGTAGATAATGCTACCGTAGGGAAAGGTTGCCACGATATTTTATCCCCGACCAGCTAAAACCAATAAGAATGAAAGACAGTATAACAAGGACACCGTTTCCAAGCAGTGAAAAAATTTATGTCAAAGGACAGATGTTTAACATCAACGTGCCCATGCGGAAAATCAAGCTCACCCCCACCGTTGAAGTCATCAATGGGGAAAAGGTGCTGCACGAAAATGCTCCCGTGGTTGTCTATGATACCAGCGGTCCATTTTCCGACCCCAATCAAGAAATAGACCTCCGCAAAGGATTGCCCCGCATTCGCAAACAATGGATAGAAGACCGCGGCGATGCCGAACAACTCTCCCAATTGACCTCCGAATACGGCCGCATGCGATTGGCAGACCCCTCCCTCGACCATTTGAGATTTGAACTCCATCATCTACCCTATCGGGCAAAAGAAGGCCGCAAACTCACGCAGTTCCACTACGCCAAAGCAGGTATCATCACCGCCGAAATGGAATATGTCGCCATCAGAGAAAACCTCAACAACCAAGAGTTGGGCATAAACAGTTATATTACTCCCGAATATGTACGCCAAGAAATAGCAGCAGGACGTGCCATCATTCCAGCCAATATCAACCATTTGGAATGCGAACCCATGATTATCGGAAGAAATTTCTTGGTGAAAATAAACACCAATATCGGCAATTCCGCCGTCTCTTCCAGCATAGAAGAAGAAGTGGAAAAAGCCGTGTGGAGTTGCCGCTGGGGAGGCGATACCCTTATGGATTTGTCCACAGGTGCCAATATCCACGAAACAAGAGAATGGATTATCCGCAACTGCCCTGTTCCCGTGGGAACCGTACCTATTTATCAAACTTTGGAAAAAGTAAACGGAAAAGTGGAATTGCTCACTTGGGAACTCTATCGCGATACCCTTATCGAACAATGTGAACAAGGGGTGGACTATTTTACTATCCACGCCGGATTGCTACAAAAACATATCCCCTTTGCCAACCAAAGACTCACGGGCATAGTTTCACGGGGAGGCAGTATCATGGCGCAATGGATGACACTAAAAAACGAGGAAAATTTCCTCTATACCCATTGGGACGAAATATGTACAATCTTGGCGCAATACGATGTCGGCGTTTCTATCGGAGACGGCTTGCGTCCGGGTTCTCTCTCCGATGCCAACGACAAAGCACAATTCGGAGAATTGGAAACAATGGGTATGCTTACCCAAATCGCTTGGCAACACGATGTTCAGGTCATGATAGAAGGCCCGGGACATGTGCCCGTACACAAAATAAAAGAAAACATGGACAAACAACTCCACGATTGTTTCGAAGCCCCCTTCTACACCTTAGGACCTATTGTTACCGACATTGCCCCCGGCTACGACCACATCACCTCAGGTATCGGTGCAACCATGATAGGCTGGTATGGAACATCAATGCTTTGTTATGTTACCCCAAAAGAACATTTGGGCTTGCCCGACAAAGAAGATGTCCGCGTCGGAGTTATCACTTACAAGATAGCCGCACATGCCGCCGACATTGCCAAAGGACACCCGGGAGCCGAGATAAGAGACAACGCCTTGAGCAAGGCACGCTTCGACTTCAGGTGGAAAGACCAATTCAACCTCAGCCTTGACCCCGAAAGAGCAAGAGAATATTTCAACGTCAGACACGGTGCCGAAGAAGGCTCCGAATTTTGTACCATGTGCGGACCCAATTTCTGCGCCATGCGAATTTCAAAAAAATTGAAAGGCGAATGCAATAAATAAAAAGAGAGGCTAACACCTCTCTTTTTTTTCTTCATTGTAAAAGACCTCGGAACAAGTATTCTTTTTATTCTTTCACAAACTTGGCACGTAGGTTTCCGACAACAATAATGTACAAACCTCTTGTCAAATCTGTGATATCAATCTGCTTGTTATATTGTTCTTTTTTGACAAGTCTGCCTGTATAATCATATATTTTCACCCAACTGTCATCGGTCATGTTTTCTATCAAAATATGCGTATGTGCAGGATTGGGATAAACGTTTAACACAGTTGATTGTGGCTTCAGCTCAGCAATTCCCGCAGGACAAGCATATGATGATATAAAAGTTGAAATGGTTGTAGTGCTGTTTGCATAATAAACAAACCTCCATCCTTTTTTCTGAGGAATATGTCCGGCAGATACCTCGACAATATCTTTGTTGCTGGAAGAAGCATTGTATTGCGGATATATCACGGCATTGTCTTCCGAAGATCTCCATGGCAAGGCACAATACAAATCATTGTATTTTTCGGTGTTCAAACCATTGTTGTAACAAGCAATATAATCCAAGGAATGAGCCCAACTCAAATCGATAGCGGTCAAATCCTCACCATTGTTGCTGCAATCCAATTGTTGTACCGTACCCAATATCCATACCTGATTCGACTTGGCTGTCAAAGTCTGGCTTGACCAACTGGTGCCAATGCTCTTGCGGGTAGAATCGCTACCGTTTATTATCATGATATTTGTATTGGCTGTTTTTGCCTTTACCTTGAACGATATGCTTGCCCCCTGTCTTACCGTCAAACAGATATATCTGTACATATCCAAAGTGCAATCATACTTGCCGGTGGTGTTTGGCACACTCGTTCCGGGAGAATAACCGTTCATATATATTACATTCCAATTTTTCTCCTTGGCAGTTTGTGAATACGAGGCCAAAAACTTGGAATAATTGGTATCAGTAGCAGAAGTCAGCACGGCAAATACAGCATTGGCAGAAGCCGATTTGGCAGGCAACAGGCACATGGTTACATTATAACCCATCGTCGTAAACGGATTGCCTTGGCAGGCAACCAATGTCAATTTGGAATTAAGACTCAAATCCAATGATGTTATGCTATTGTCAAAGCAATACAATCTCTCCAAAGCCGTATTGTGGCCAGGATTTATTCCTGTGATATTTTCTCCGTTGCCCTTACAATCAAAATTCAATACATTGCCATAAACAGTCATCGTCTCCGCTTGGGCTTTATAGGAAATAAAACCTGTCCACGAAGATTTTGTTAAAATGGTGGTGTCATATGTGCCGCTCACTATTTTAACGGGCGTAAATGCAGTGTCTCCCAAAATGTCCAACTTGATAGTTTGTCCTTGTTTCACTTGCAAAGTTATATATCTGTTCATATTGGCGGCACAACCACCTCTGCCGGTGGTGGCAGGTATGTCTGTTCTATTGTATTCATATATTACTTTCCAATTTTTAAACTTAGCCATTTGTGTATTTGTTGCCATTATCTTAGAATAATTGGCATCTTGAGCATTGTACAATGGACTGAACTTGGCATCTGCATTGCTGTTTTGGGGTGGCAAACTGCACATCAGGTCATCATAGGCTTGGGTAGTAAGCGAAGTTCTAAAACAAGCCAACTTTACCAAAGATTTATTTTGACTGACATCTAATCTTGTAATTCTATTGTCACTACAATCCAATTCTGTCAAAATCGGATTATGAGAGACATCTATCGCCGTTAATTTGCTCTCATTTTCTCCGCAATCAAATTTGGTGATACTTCCATAAACGGTTACATTTGTCGCTTTGGTAGTAAATTTATAGAGTTGCCAACTTGGTCCTACCGCAAAAGTTGTATCCAAGGTTCCATTTGTAATTTTCACAGGTGTACCTGCCGCTGCTGTCGCCATATACAAATTCAACGATACTCCCTGCTGACAAGTGAGGTTAATGTAACGTGAGTCATTCAGGATACAAGCATCGTAAGTACCCGTAGTTGTAATATTGGATAAATTCTCACGATAACGGACATTCCATTTCTTTGTTTTTCCAATCTCCGCATTGGCAGCCCCAAAAGTGGCATTGTTCGCATCTGAAGAATTATATAAAGGATAAAAATTACGGTTATCGTTCGACTTATAGGGAGGCAAACTGCACATCAAATTATTATAGCCCTGAGTTGTAAATGAATTGCCATAACACAACAAGAGTGTTAAATCCAAACAGTTGCTCACATCTAAAGATGAAAGTTTATTGTTGGAACATTCTACATATTCCAAGGCTCTATTGGTGCTGAGCGACAAAGATGACAAATTATTGCTATCGCAATACAATCGCCCCAATACGGTATTATTGGTAAGTGTCAGGGATGTCAGTTTATTGTTGCCGCAATTCAAATATACCAAGGCTGTCTTATTGGCAAGATTCAAACCTGTAAGTTGGTTTTTTCTACAATTCAATGATTCAATCCCGCTATTAACAGTTATGCTTGATATTGCATTGTTTTCACACGAAAGTGTTTTCAATACGCTATTACCAGAAGCATTGACGGCCGTAACTTTTGTAGTATAGTCCCGACACCATATTTTGGTAACATTTCCATAAACAGTCATTGTAGTTGAACCTGCTGTGCATGCAAGCCATTTTCCATAATTCGCTGATGATGGAGGGCATTTGCCTGCACTTGAATAAGAACCGCTTTCTATCCTTACATCTACACTATCCTCTCCGCCCCAAATTCTAAAACCAATAGTTGCACCTTGCGTAACGGTAAAGGTAATGTAATTATTTCTGTTTACTTGAGCCCATAGGCTCACTTGACACATTACAATAAATAAAATAACTATTTTTTTCATTCTTTTTTTGGCTAATTTTTTAATTGTCTGCAAAGATATAAAAAAAACAGATAGAAATACTATCTCCAATAAAATTGCGAAAAACCAAGATACAAACTAAATATCAACACATTAAAATCTTTTTTATAAAAAAACAACTGTTTATAAATTTTGAAATACAAACAAATATATTATATTTCTTCTTTGTACTTTTGTACAAATTATATATAATAGATAGATATGAAAAAAATTAGTTTTCTTCTTTGCGGAATAATCGTTTTATTGTCTTCGTGTGTTACCAAACAAAAATATACGGAATGTGAAAAAGATTTGATATATTGTCAAACTGAAAAAAATAGGTTGAATTCACAAAATTTAGACCTTAAAAACAAAATAACTGAACTGGAAGCAGCCAACGCTTCTTTAACAGAAAATATCAACCGCCTACAACAAGATACCGCCACTTTGGGCAAATTAAACAGAGAACTCAACGAAAATATTCTTCACTTGCAGAATAATTATCAAGATTTGGAAAAAACGTATAAATCTATGAGTTCTGGCAAAAAGAAAGAAGTTGAATCCATGTTGAAAAAACTGCAGGAAACACAAAGCCAATTGGACGAAAAAGAAAAAGAATTAACCGTCTTAGCCAAAGACTTGGAACAAAAAACACAAGATTTGGCTAAACAACAAGCAAAATTAGCTGAATTACAAACCATTTTAGATAAAAAAGATGCAGACGTACTTGCCTTGAAAAACAAAATAAAACAAGCCTTACAAGGTTTTGAAGGCAGCGGATTGGCTGTAAATGAAAAAAATGGAAAAGTATATGTTTCTATGGACGAAAAACTCTTGTTTGCAAGCGGTAAATTCAATATAGACACTCGCGGAGAACAAGCCTTACAAGAATTGGCAAAGGTTTTGTCAGCAGATACCACCATCAATGTAATGGTTGAAGGACATACTGACAATGTTCCTTTTTCGGCAGCCTCTTCGGCACAGATACGCGACAATTGGGATTTGAGCGTTATGCGTGCCACTACGATAGTTAAAACTATTTTAAAATTTGGACCCGACATCAATCCTCAAAGATTAACCGCTTCTGGCAGAGGTGAATTTGTGCCGGTAGATACCGACAATACAAAAGAGGCTCGGGCAAAAAACAGAAGAACAGAAATCATTCTTACACCCAATCTTGACGCTTTGTTTGATATTCTCAAATAAAACAAGATGGAAGAATTTGTTATACCTGTAGGAATTGTTTACAAAAAAGAACTGATAGTAACGCAAAAAGATACCGCTATAGTTTATGGTTCGGGTTTGTTGCCTGTATTTGCCACGCCTGCCATGATTGCTTTTATGGAAAATGTGGCTCACGAAAGTGTGGCACCTTACCTTCCTGCATCACTGACAACTGTGGGAACTGAAATCAACATCAATCATCTAAAGGCGAGTGCGATAGGGCAAAAATTGACCTGCAAATCTTCTTTAATAAAAGTAAACAAAAGACAATTGTGTTTTCATGTTGAAGTTTATGACGATGTAGATATAATTGGCAGTGGAACTCACACTCGCGTTGTTGTTGATAAAGAAAAATTTATGGCAAAAGTAACCCGATAACCTCTTTTAAGTGATAGAAAATAAGTTGAGATACGCTTAAAAATCAAATGTTTATGTGTATTTTATTTATTTTTTCCAAAAAGATGGATTTTTTAAGAAAAAAAATTATACCTTTGCAATCTAAATTTTAGTAAGTAATTTTATTTTTTAATTAAAACATTTTTAAGTATTTATGATTAATCAGTATGAAGCCGTTTTCATTATGACTCCCGTTTTATCTGAAGATCAGATGAAGGAAACGGTAAAAAAAATCGAGAATTTCATGCTTAACAATGGTTGCGAAATCGTTCACCAAGAAAATTGGGGCATGAAGAAGTTGGCATATCCTATCAAGAAGAAATCTTCAGGATTTTATCATTTGTTTGAATTCAAAGCAGAAGGTTCTTTTGTAAAAGAATTTGAATTGCAACTCAAACGTGATGAAAGAATTATGCGTTTTCTAACAGTAGCATTGGACAAAGATGCCATTGAATACAACAAAAAACGCAGAGAAAATAAAAATAATAAAAACAACGAACAAGAATAGAAACTATGGCACAGACAAATTCAGATATTAGATATCTAACCCCAATTGCGGTAGATGTAAAAAAGAAAAAATATTGCCGTTTTAAAAAATTAGGCATAAAATATATTGACTATAAAGATGCTCAATATTTATATCGTTTTGTAAACGACCAAGGTAAAATATTACCACGCCGTTTGACAGGTACTTCTTTGAAATATCAAAAGAAAGTTGCCCAAGCCATCAAAAGAGCACGCCATATAGCAATTATGCCTTATGTTGGTGATAACTTAAGAGATAACAAATAATAAAAGGAGGGTAAATTATGGAAATTATATTAAAAGAAGACGTTGCAAATTTAGGATTTGAAAACGAAATCGTAAATGTAAAAAATGGTTATGCCCGCAATTATTTGTTTCCAAGACGTTTGGCGATACCTGCTACCGAATCAAACAAAAAAATGTTAGCAGAAAACCTCAAACAAAAAGCGCGTAAATTGGAACAATTAAAGGCTAATGCTGAAACAACTGCAGCCCAATTGAACAATTTGACCGTTGTTGTAAAAGTTAAAGCAAATGCAGAAGGCGGTATTTACGGCTCTGTAACTAATACGATAGTTGCTGAGGCTCTAAAAGAACAACACAACATAGAATTGGACAGAAAGAAAATAGTATTCGCTTCCACTATCAAAGATTTGGGACAATTCAAAGTGAATGTTCCTCTTCACAAAGAAGTGAAAGCAGAATTTATTGTAGATGTTGTAGCAGAGTAATACATTTCAATAATTATAAGAAGCGGTTGCAGCAATGCAACCGCTTTCTTCTTTTATAAAAATCAATACAAAAAATAAAATTTTATGTTATCTTTGCACAAATTGAAAAGATGGAAACAATAAAAAAGATTTTTAGAATAGGCAACGGTCCTTCAAGCAGTCATACTATGGGTCCCAAAAAGGCTGCGGAGATATTCCTGCAAAGAAATCCTACAGCGAAAAACTATCGCGTTACCCTATATGGCAGTTTGGCCGCCACGGGCAAAGGGCACCTTACCGACCAAGCCATTTTAAACGTATTAACCCCTATTGCACCCACAGAAATAATATGGCAACCTAATGTTATCTTGGATTTTCACCCCAATGGAATGCTCTTTGAAGCCCTTGACGGAGAACGTGTGTCGGACAGTTGGACTATTTTCAGCATTGGCGGAGGAGCATTGGGCAGCCCTGATATAAAAGAAGAAGACAAACATCATATCTATTCCCTCAATACGCTGACGGAGATATTGCAATGGTGCAAGCAAAGCGGCAAAACCTATTGGGAATATGTACAAGAATCAGAGGATAAAGACATTTGGGATTATCTGTCTGAGGTCTGGAAAACCATGCAGAACGCCATAGACAACGGATTGGACACCGAAGGTATGTTGCCCGGACCTCTCTGCGTAAGACGCAAGGCTCCCGAATATTATATCAAGGCGATGGGCTATACCGACAATCTGCGGACGAGAAGCCTTGTGTTTGCCTACGCATTGGCATGTGCCGAAGAAAACGCATCCGGCGGGAAAATAGTTACGGCACCCACCTGCGGTTCGTGTGGGGTGTTGTCATCGGTGTTGTACCATTTAAGCAAGAACCATTCATTTTCGGACAGGAGAATACTGAAGGCCTTGGCCACGGCAGGTCTTATCGGCAATATAGTAAAACACAACGCCTCTATTTCCGGTGCCGATGTCGGCTGCCAAGGGGAAATCGGAGTGGCATGTGCTATGGCTTCGGCTGCCGCCAACCAACTGTTCGGCGGGAGCCCGTCACAAATAGAATATGCGGCAGAAATGGGCTTGGAACACCACCTCGGTCTGACGTGCGACCCCGTGTGCGGATTGGTGCAAATACCCTGTATCGAACGCAACGCATACGCCGCCGCCAGAGCCTTAGATGCCAATATCTACGCGACATTGACAGACGGCAGACATCTGGTGTCGTTTGACAAAGTGGTGGCAGCCATGAAAGAAACAGGACACAACTTGCCCTATTTGTACAAAGAAACAAGTACAGGCGGTTTGGCGGCATATTTCTAAAACAATAATACAAAAAAAGCAATGGAACACATCTGTACACCTAAAGCAACCATCGCCATACACGGGAAAAGCATTAGCCAAAGGCAGCAATGTTTGGAAAATGACGACCCGACCGCACACGCCGTTGTGGAAAGTGTACGCCTATTGAAAAAACTCAGATTAAGACCCCAGCAAGTGAAGGATTGCCGTGTATATGTTGAACAAGGCATTTGTCCGATGTGTGCCGCCGCATTGCGGAACTATCATATCGAGTGCGTTGTGATACATCAACAGGAGGTGGAGATAAGCAGATTTTATTTTCAAAATATAAAATAATGGACATCATATTTCACGACATACATTCGGATAAACCACAGAAACAAGAATACCTAATAGAATTGAAACAAGATATGGATATAGTATTAAGCGGCATACGTCCGACCGGAAACCTACATTTAGGAAATTATTTTGGAGCAGCAAAGAATTTTGTCAAGATGCAATACGAGAACCAATGTTATTTCTTTATTGCCGACTATCATTCTTTGACAACACACCCGCACCCCGAAAACCTACAGCAGAATGTCAGACAAATACTGATAGAGTATCTGGCCATGGGGATAGACCCCGAGGCTGCCACGCTGTACGCCCAAAGCGACATACCCGAAACGGCAGAACTGTACATGTTTCTAAACATGAACGCCTACCTTGGGGAGTTGGAGCGCTGCACCTCATTCAAAGACAAGGTGCGGCAACAGCCCAACAACATCAATGCGGGTCTGCTCACCTATCCCACGCTAATGGCGGCGGACATTTTGATACATCATGCCGACAAGGTACCCGTCGGCAAAGACCAGGAACAGCATTTGGAGATGACGCGGGTGTTCGCCAACCGCTTCAACAAGATGTATGGCGTAAGTTATTTCAAGGAGCCGCAGGCCTATAATTTCAACCGGCAGCTGGTCAAGATACCGGGACTGGACGGCAGCACCAAGATGGGCAAATCGACAGGGAATGCCATCTTTCTCAACGATGAGCCCGCCGTTATCCGCAAAAAGGTGATGAAAGCCAAGACCGATGCCGGCCCGACAGAAATGAACCAACAGCCTCCGCAGGAGATAGAAAACCTGTTCACCATTATGAAGAATGTCTGTCCGGAAGACACCTATCAGTATTTCCGGGAAGCCTACAACAATTGCACCATACGTTACGGCGAGATGAAAAAGCAATTGGCGGAAGACATCATTACCTTTTGCGCCCCCATCAAAGAGCGTATTGACGAGTTGAGCAAAGACGACGCCTACCTGCTCAAAGTACGTGCCCTCGGAGCGGAAAAAGCCCGCGAGAGTGCGAGAAAGACCCTCAGGGAGGTGAGACAGATTATCGGGTTCGGCAATATATAAAGATTGAGCATAGAAGACAAAAAGAGGAATTGCCTTCGCAATTCCTCTTTTGTTTTTGTCGTCCCGCTCAGAGGCGGAGTTTGTCAAAATTCTTGCCGAAGACTCCGCTCGTTTTGCCGATGGATATAAAAGCGGTCTTATCTATATCTTTGATAAGTTTAATAATCTTGGCTTTGTCCTGACGATGGGCTATGACCAGAAGAATATCCTTTTCTTCTTTGGTATAAGAGCCGTAGCCTTTGAGCAAGGTGGCTCCCCGGTGCAATTCTATGTTAATTCTTTCGGCGATTTCCATATTTTTGGGCGAAAATATCATAAACTGGTAAGTCTGACGGTGTCCTTCGATGACCATATCGCATGTGACGGTATAGGCAAACATAGAAACGTAGCTATATACGAGACATTCTATCGACTGAACGATAAAATAGGAGCAACCAATGATAACGACATTCATCATCATGGATAGTTTGCCGTAAGAAATGTTTCTGAAATGGTTGATAACAAGTATAATGATGTCGATTCCCCCTGTGTTGCCGTCGTTGTTGAGTACAATACCGACGCCGAAGCCTGCCAGCATGGCTCCCAACATAGCACAAAGGAAGGTGTCATCGACCAGCGGGGCGTCGAACAAGGGCTGGAACACCGAGAAGAATGCTGACAAGAGCACCGAACATATAACCGTGGTGATGCTGAACTGTCTGCCCAAAATCTTGAAGCCTACCGCCACCAAAGCGATATTCAAGACCAAGGACGATATACCTACAGGAATTTTAAAAGAGAAATAGAGCAGCGAGGCGATACCGCTTATGCCGCCGCCCATGAGTTTGCTCGGCAGCAAGAAGGCTGACCAGCCGAAAGCAAACAATGCCAAACCCAGCGAGATAAGAACCCATTTCTCTATATCCTGATAAACCTGTCTGAACGTAATCTGCTTCATCTTTTAGAGTATATTGGTTAAAAAACTATCTTGCACTTCTGTTTGAAGATGTGGTGTTGCTGACAGGCTTGGTATTTTCCGCGGGCTTTGCCGTTTGTGTGCTCTTTGACTGAGGTGCAGCCGTTGTAGAAGATACATTGCGGTTTGCATCCGCATTTACGGAAGCGGAGCGGTTGCTGTTTGCGCCATTTGGCGAAGAGACGTCTTGCGAGCGGGTAGGCTGATTGCTTGCAGGCGAAGTCTTAACCTGCCCTTGAGATGTATTCTTGCCAGATTGATAACTATTGTCAGACCTATTAGAAGTATTCGGGCTGATATTCGCACTTCTATTTGTCGGCGTAGTAGTAATATTGGTTTTCTGATTGGTAGTAGAACGTGTCGTTTTCACATCTGTGCCCAATTGCTGCGGACGTGAGATGGAAATGTTTTGTGATTCCTGCGGAGCAATAGACTTATAAGACTGCACATCGGAGGCAAATTCCTTTGAGGAGCGTTGGCGGGCTTCGATGTCAGAATTGACTTTCTGAATGTCGGTTGCTCTGCTCAATTCCTTTTCCATATCAGGCGTGGGAGCGGAAGGCATATTCTTCATCATAGACAACTCATCGCTGGAATAGTATGACTTGTTCCACGTATCAAAATCCTTTGTCTCCAAAGCCCCAGACTTGGAAATGTTATAGCGACTGATATTTCTTGTCTGAGCATTGACGCCATGGTCTTTGGAAGTATTGTTGCGGCTATGATTATCCATAACATGCGGACGGTTATTATCATATCTGTAACGATTGTTATCATATCTGTTATTATTAGCATTATGGTGGTGTGGCGGCTGGTTGGGACGGTAATATCTGTCATATCGGTAGCTGTCGTAATAATATCCGTTGTTAAAATATCTATAATTGCTGTAATGATAAGGGCGGTAATAGTTCTCCCAATAGTTGTCGCAATAATAGATAACCTTTAACGCATACTGACGCGCTATATTGGAATATTGCAGAGCCTTGTTATAAAAGCCGAGATTATATATCCATTTGGCGAAAGACTGGTAATTGACCGCTTTTGACAAGTATCCCTGTGTGGAATAATTGTAATAATAGACCAAATCACCCGCCTCGGTGATGATATATGATGTCTTGTTGAGGAAATTCAATGCCGCAACGCGCTGCGATTGTGCCAAGACCTGTTTTGAAGTCATCAGCAGAAAGGCAACAAGCAACATAGAACAAAGTTTAGTCATGGCTGTTCCGCCCATAATATTTCTTTTCATGATAAACAAATATTTTAAATCAGTTAAACATATACATTAATTAATTATAAAGACACCGCTGTCAGCGGCAATGTATAAATCCAATTTTTTATATCTCCGACTTGATAGGGATTAGTTTTCCGTATTGGTATTTATAGTTTCGCCGTCGGAATTGCTTTCATCTTCATCAATAAATTCATCTTCGTCATCTGAAGAAGAGTTGTTCGAAGACTTATTGACGTTCCTGCGGTAACGCTCGATATTGACATTCCACGCATTGATGAATCTGTCAAATCCCGCAGCATTGTCCAAGACAACTGAATAGGCTTCGATAATCTGCGCAAGGGTGTCATATTTGGCGTCCACATTGCTGCGGGCATTGCGTAGTGCTCCACTCTGCTTTTGTGCATTGACGGCGTTGCGTTGAAGAATCAAACTCTTGAATTCCTCATTCTTATCGGAAAGCAAATTCAACAAATCCGTCAGCATTAATAATGTAATACTGCTTGCCACCATCTCATTTTGCAAGTCAGAAACGAGATTGGTAATCTGCGCCGTTTGTGTTGAAGAGCGTTTATTGATATCTATATTATAGACATCAATGATACTTTTGATTTTTTGAGCCGCCGCCTGCTGGTCAGGCATGACAAAACAATTAGACCACGCATTGACGATGTTGCGGATAGTCGCATAGGCATTGTCCCGTTCATAGTCCGTCCTGTTGATGTCATCGGTGAACTGGTTGGCTCTTGAAAGCATAAAAAAGTTGTCTTCATCCAAAAATGCGTCATTGAATTCGCCGAAAGCGGCAGTCAGTTTCGCATTGTCGCTAATGTCCACATTGGTCAGCGAAATCTTGAATTCTTCCATAAAATTGAAATGGTCTGCATTGGTCAGTTTGGATTTGTCTATTTTCAGAAACTTGGTCATAAGATTATAATTTTAAATGTTAAGGATTTATATTTTAGAATTTCTGCAAAGATAGTACTTTTTTTCATACCAATATCAAAGTTTGTAAAAAAAATAATATTTTTTTACAAACCATAGTTTGCGGGATTTCCCGCAAGCAATACTTTTTGCTTACCCCCTGTTTGCGGGATTTCCGCAAATACTACTTTTTGCTTACCCCCTGTTTGCGGGATTTCCGCAAGCCATACTTTTTGCTTACCCCTTGTTTGCGGGATTTCCGCAAGCACTACTTTTTGTTTACCCCTTGTTTGCGGGATTTCCGCAAGCACTGCTTTTCGCTTACCCCATGTTTGCGGGATTTACCGATATGATATCTTGAATTGAGAGGTTAGAAATGAGAAATGAGAATTAATAAATAAAAAATATAATTTATATCATGGCACATTTGCGATGATATATTAATATTAATGTAAGGACGCACTGCGTGCGTCCGATGTATCAACCTTTCTTTGATAACCCCAAAGAAAG
>CAJOFD010000045.1 GCA_905233585.1 uncultured Bacteroidales bacterium | reverse complement strand
TATTTTTACGACAATGGTGTCCGAAATGCCTTATTGTCGAATTTTGCTCCGCTTGAACTTCGCAATGATGTCGGTATGCTTTGGGAGAACCTTATGGTGAGCGAGCGTGTAAAAAGAAATGTTTATCGTCAAAACTACGCACAACTATATTTTTGGCGTACGACCCAACAGCAAGAAATAGATCTAATAGAAGAGCAAGACGGGCTTATTTCCGCTTTTGAATTCAAATGGGGAGGAAAAAAACAAAAACTCCCCAAACCTTTCGTGGAAGCCTATCCTGACACCGAATACCAAATAGTATCACCCGACAATTATTCAGATTTTGTTTTGTAATCACCTGCATAAAATTAAAAATCATGTTCACCTACATCTCCAACTCTGCCCACTACAAAGAAGTGCTTTCACGGGTACAATCCGTGAAGCAGACGCTTTGGATTGGAACAGCTGACATCAAAGACTTGTATGTGGAGTCGGGAGGAGAGAAAAAACCGTTTTTGGCTATTATTGCTCAGCTCATTCGTCGTGGTGTGGAGGTACGGCTCATTCATGCCAAGGAGCCGGGTCCGGCTTTCCAAGAGGATTTTGACAAATACCCCGTGCTGTTCGATCGTTTGGAGCGGGTGCTTTGTCCAAGAGTTCATTTTAAAATGATAGTCTTTGATTGTAAAGAAGTTTACATCGGAAGTGCCAACCTCACCGGTGCCGGCATCGGCATGAAAGGAGAAAATACCCGCAATTTCGAAGCGGGCATCCTTACCGATGAGCCCGAAATAGTGGAGCAAGCCATAAAGCAATACGACGAGGTATGGATGGGTCTGCACTGCAAAACCTGCAAACGGCGGGAATATTGCAGCGATCCGATAGATTAAGAAAATTTTAATAAACTTTTTCTGCCATTATTGTCAAAATACACGACAAAAGGGAAAAATATTGCATAAAATATTCTTTTTTGAGTCTATGCCACACTTTTGCATAATTGGTTTCTAATTTTGCAGCCGTAAATTTTTATAGAAATATTTATGGCTATCAACATTAAAGAACTATATGAGGTATTGGCGGTTATGCCCGCCTCGCAGAATCTGATGCTAGTGGGAAAGCACGGCATCGGCAAATCAGAAATACTGACTCGTTATTTCCAACAGCGTAGAATACAAGTCAACACCCTTTTTCTCGGGCAGATGAGCGACCCGGGCGACCTTATCGGTTTGCCACGCTTGGACGAAGCAACCGGCAAGACGGTTTTTATGCCTCCCTATTGGTTCCCCACGGACGGACAACCCATTGTCCTCTTCCTTGACGAACTCAACCGTGCCAGACCGGAAGTGTTGCAAACGGTGATGGACTTGGCTCTCAACCGGAAATTGGCGGGACACTCTCTTCCTCAGGGAAGCCGCTTGATTGCCGCCGTGAACGATGGCGAGGAATATCAGCTTACCGACTTGGACCCTGCCCTGGTATCACGTTTCAACATTTTTCATTTTCGTCCGTCGGTACAAGAGTGGCTCAAATGGGCGTCGGAGCAAAAAATGGACAGCCGTGTCATTGATTTTATACGGAATTTTCCAAAATTTCTTGAAGAAGACGGCGTTGTTGACAATCCCAACAGAGGACTTGACAAAACACCCGACCGCCGTGCATGGAAAAAGGTTTCGGATTGCATTTCGAACATAGAAAACCTGCGGGAAATTCATAAAAAGATGATTGCCGGCATTGTCGGACCAATTGCAACACAGATGTTTTTCAAATCATTGGCGGCAAACAAAATTCTTTCGGGGAAAGATGTGCTGCTTGAATATCCAAAATGTAAAGCAACGCTCAAAAAATACAAGTTGCACGAAATTGCTTTGGTAAACGACGATATTTTCCGTTTTCTTGATGTCGGCGGGTATTCACCGGAACAAAAAACGACAATGGCGACAAATCTTAAATCGTATGTAAGTGATTTGCAGAAAAATGACAAAAACGAGGAATTGGCACATTTCGCTTCGTTTTTTGAGAAAAACACCTATCCGATAGCTGTTACGTTCATCCTTTCAGAAACATTCGAAGTGTATGATATGCTTTTGAACTTTATTAAAAACATGTAAATACATTATAATGATTGATTTACAAAAAGAATACAATAATTGTTGGAATGTGTTTTCTGTTCATTTCCCGCATTTGACAAAACCGAAATTGTTAATCATAAAGTTGAAAAAGACGTGGGGAATTTGTGGAGGCATCTACATTTCGCTCAACAAAAAATTGGAAAATGTGAAAGATGCGGATTTTGTGAGGCATGTTATCTATCACGAAATGTGTCATTTGATATTCCACCATCACCATAAGGAATTTTACGATTTGTTGAAACAATTTGACCCGTTGCAATTAAAAGAAAATCAGAAACTTACAAAACGTATTGAAGCGTTCCAAGCAATTGCGGAACAAGCAAAACCAGTTGAAAATGGAAAACGTACTGAAGAAAATCGTTGAGCGGTGGTTCCTGACCGAACCGGCCCTGTTTCACGTGTATTGCAAGCAGCAGTTGAAAGAAAATCTGCAAATGCTGTGTCCTATGCGATGTGGGAAAGGCACGGTGGAGTATAATCCCACAGTGCTGTTGCAAATGAATTGTAGCGAGGGTTATGTGGAGAACTTGCTTCGGTTGGAAATGGTTCGTCTGCTGTTGAAACATCCCTACGAACGACAGCCCGAAGGCAGTTTGCCGGCAGCTCTCACGCTTGGAAGCAATATGGTGATTGACCAGCATTATAGGTTACAATATTTGGAATTTGTAAAGGCATCCAAATTTCAACTTACTGAAAAACAATGCTTTGAATGGTATGTAAACAAACTCAACGTTTTGTTGCAACAACCGCCATCCGAGGGGAAAAACGCATGTGAAAACATGTCAGACAAAAAAGTCGCAAGGGGTAATGATAATAAGGATTTTTCGCCATACGACACCGATGGCGAAGATTCCGCTTTGGAAGAAGAAAACCAAGAACCCGACAATTCCTTGAACGATGAGCAAGAAACAATTCAAGATGAATTGCCCACTATAGGCGATGATACACAGGCACAATTGTCGGCACAATCGGAACTGTGGGAAGAAGACGAACTGAAAAAAGAGGAAATCAACAATCTGATACGTGAAACCACGCAATGGGGCAGTTTGTCCGGCGATATAGTGGAACAGATATTTGCTTCGCTTGTGGTGAAAATGGATTACAAAAAGGCATTGTCGTCGTTCCACACGAGCATTCTTTCAAGCAAACGGCGACTGACACGAATGCGGCCTAACCGACGAAGCGGATTCCAACAAATGGGGAGTATTTACGAACTTGCATCGGGCATTCTGGTGGCAGTTGATGTAAGCGGCTCAATTGACCACGAAACATTGCGGGCGTTTTATTCCACTATTGCACGGTTTTTCAAATATGGTGTGGAAACCATCAACGTGGTGCAATTCGATGAGGGACTCCGCGAAGTAAACACATTCAAAAGGCGACCTACACAGGTTGAGGTGAACGGTCGTGGCGGTACGGAATTTCAAAGAGTTTTCGATTATATAAAAGAACACCGTCAATATGACGGGCTCATCATTTTTACCGACGGGTACGCACCGGAGCCTAAAATTGATTTCAAAATGCGTACAAAAGTACTTTGGGTATGCCGTAGTGAACGGGAATACAAAGAACATGCAGAATGGATGAAGAAAACAGGAAAAGTTTGTTGGATAGAATTTTAAAATTCCTTTATACATTGACAGCACCAATAGCTTGCCAATGAACGCAAAAATTTATAATCCTCAAGTTCAAAAAAAAGATATTTAACAAAAGAATAAAAATAAATTTATAAAATACTACTAATGAAAACAGAATCCGACTTCATACGTGACTTTTGGTCAAAAAAATTAAAAGAGTATGAGAACTTGTTTACTTTAGAAGCACATATACAAAAAAAGAATGAAGATGTTGATAGGGACATGTATGAAATTCTAATCATACTTGAGGAAAAATATGGAGTAGAAAATATAGGATACGATAGAAGAGACGCATACCCCAAAAAGTATGCTCCTCGGTGGAGTATAAAACTCTATCTACAAAAAGAGAATGCAAGGAGCATTTATGTGAAAATTAGTAACGATAGCGTTTCTTATAGTAGTTGGAGTACATCATTTATGATTACAATTTGTCATGAATATGAAAGTAAGTATATCTGGTGTAGTTGTAATTGTAAAGAAGCGATTTTGGCGATGTTTGACAGATTGCACTATGATCACGAAAAAAATATGGCAGAACTACAAGCGAAACTTTTAGCATTTGAAAAGGAACAAAAAATACATTCTCTTGCCCAAACGAGCATTCGTACCGTTGTGCAAAACATTATGTCGCAATCGACTTACGAATGGAACTTGGTGGAAGAAGAGAAACGTTCTGTCTTACAAATAAAAATGAAACGTGCTATGATGATGGAAATCACACTCGGTCATAAAACTTTTTCAAAAAAAATTCCAGAAATATTATCTATTATCGTACAAATAGAACAATTACTTGGAGAAATACCCTATACTGTAAGCATAAAACGATACGGGAATAATATCAATTGGAAAAAATAATCATTATGCTGAAAATATGTAAATAGAGATTATGTTTTTTACCTTATTCTCTATACTTGCATTCTATTTTTACATCGCAAAATGCAAAATAGGATTATCACAATCATTTTTTATGTATCTTTGCTGAGTGAAAGTCAAACCTTTTTTTGGGGGACAAACTGATAAAACAGACCTGATTTATGATACACCTCATCACCGATACCGACCACTATTCCGTCGTGCTTAACCTCGCCATGAAAGCCAAACGCGATTTATGGATAGGTACTGCCGACATCAAAGATTTGTATGTTTTGCAGGGCAAGACCGAGAAGCCGTTTCTCGGCGTGTTGTCAGAGCTACTTGGTAAGGGAGTGAATATCCGTTTGCTGCATGCCAAAGAACCGGGTCCGAACTTCCAAGCCGATTTCGACCGCTACCCCCGCCTTATCCAAAGGCTGGAACGTTCCATGTGTCCGCGGGTGCATTTTAAAATTATCGTCATAGACCAAACTATTTGCTATGTCGGCAGTGCCAATCTCACCGGTGCTGGTATGGGCATGAAGTCACCCCGCCGCCGCAACTTCGAAGCCGGCATCCTCACCGACGAACCCGCCCTTGTTGCCGCCGCCATGGAAGAATTCGACAAAGTGTGGCGAGGAAGCGAATGCGATACCTGCCAACGCAAAAACCTTTGTCCTGACCCGATAGCATGATACGTCCAGATCGCTGCTTCAGTCACGGCTCTCGTTGACATTCCTGTTTATAAGGTTTACCACCACTTTCACCATCACGTCCTTCTCCTCGGAGCGACTTTCCGCAATCATCAACGTAAGAGCTACAAGGGTGCCGTCGGCTATACGCTTGGAGCCGTCGGCGTTGTACAAAATGTGGTTGTTGTTGAGAAACCAAAGGAACAGTGTGCGGCAATACGTTTGTTGCCGTCGCTGAACGAGTGGTTTTTCACCACCAGATAGAGCAGCACGGCGGCTTTTTCCTCCACGCTGGGATAGAGGTCTATCCCGTCGAAAGTCTGGTAAATCTGACCGATGCTGCTTTTGCAGGAGTCGTCCTTTTCTTGTCCGAAAAGCGCCGAGCCGCCGAACTTGTCGCGCAGACGAACAATCTCCTGCATAGCGTTTTCGTAGGTGGCGTGGAACGGCTCTTCTTTTGTGGTATTGCCTATGCTCAGTCGTTCGTAGTCGTAGTTGTCGAGGGTGTAGGTGTAGTCCACCACCACGTCGAGCAGGTCCTGACTCTCGATGCTGTCCGGCAGTTGCTGCTGACTCATCGTGCGTCCCACCATCCGCACCAACTGACGCAGTTCCTCAATCTGTTTTTTGCGGATGCGGTCGTGTATGGCATAGCCTTTCATAAGATATTGTTTCAAAACACTGTTGGCCCAGCGACGGAAAGCCACACCGTTTTTAGATTTCACTCTGTAGCCTACGGAAATAATGACATCCAGATTGAAATAACTGACATCGTGAGTTTGGTTTTTGCCCTCAATAGCACCGTGCTGAGTGGTTGTTGCAAATTTTGCGACAACCACAGCATCTGACAATTCTTCCTTAATAGCATTGTTGATATGCTTGCGCACCGTTTTCTCGTCCCTTCCGAACAAAAGCGCCATCTGATTGGCCGTGAGCCATACGCTTTCGTTTTCCAAACGCATCTCCAAAGATGTACGTCCGTCCTCAGTCTGATAGATAATAATGTTGTTCTCCAATGTCATAGTATAGTGTATTTCAGATAAATAACCGAATTTTAAAGTATTTGAACCAATTTACAAAGGTATGATTTTTGGGGTGAATGATGATATGTGATCAGTGATTAGAATGTCAATTGTTCATCGTCAATTGTTCATTACTCATTACCAATTAAATCCGTCATTCTTCCTTGTTCTGGTAAAGTAATTTTGTAATTTTGCAAACTAAAAAGACGATAAAAATAACATAATAAAACAAACACTTTTGCAGTTATCATGAAGAACAATACAAACCGTCCTAAACGGAAAATCGGTCATAAATATTAAGATACCATTATGAAACGTCCTTATTTCTTACTTTTCATAAGGAACAAAAGGAGGGGAAAACGTTCTCCCCGTCCTTTTGTTGAATAGCCTACTATTTCTTCGGCACAAACACGTAGGTTTTGTTACCAACAGATTGAGCTCTGCCACCTAATCCATGGGCGGCAGTTATCAATTCATTGACAGAAGAATACGTTTGGCTCATTCCGTTTGGAAAATTTAATGTGTACATCATTTTTCCCCTGATACGTGTCGGGTGCAACTTTTGAATGTTAATAAAATTATTGTCGTCTGCAAAAATACCCACCCCTTATGCCAAACTGCAGCATATTCTTCGCACGAGACAAAAAATATTTATTGTACATTTGCTTCATGGTTTTTCCCCTCAATCAATAAGATTTTTTACGGCGTTGCAGTTATATAATAAGAAAGGAAAACCAACGTTATATATGTTATAACCGATAAAAAAAATCAGAATGAAAAAAGTAGTATTTTTTAGTTTATTGTTAATGACGATAACAGCACGGGCGATACCATTAAGTGAAATACCGATAAGAGACCCGTTTATATTGGTGGACCATAAAACACAAACCTATTATTTATATTGTTCTTCTTCGGTGGAAAAGAATGGCAAGCGTTTGGGTGGTGTTGCCGTCTATAAAAGCAAAGATTTGAAAGAATGGACGGATAAAAAACAGGTTTTTGTTGTTCCTGAAGACAACTGGATAACAGGGCTGGTATGGGCACCGGAAGTTCACTATTACAAGGGAAAATATTATCTTTTTGCAACTCTCAATTGTGATATAGAGTGGAAAAAACAAAAACCGGGTTGGACACCCTATTATTATCGTGGCACACAAATTTTTTATGCAGATAGTCCCGAAGGTCCTTTTAAAGCCTTTGGCAATATGCCTCATACGCCTATAGACAAAATGTGTTTGGACGGAACTTTATACGTAGAAAACAATGTGCCTTATATGGTGTATTGTCACGAATGGGTGCAAGCCATTGATGGAGAAATGTATTTGCAACAATTGTCAAAAGATTTGTCAAAACCTGTAGCAAATCCTATAAAACTATTTTGTGCCTCTTCTGCACCTTGGTCAACGGGACTTGTATGGGGGGATTCTATGCCAAGATTTTATGTAACAGACGGCTGTTTTATGTTTAAAACAAAAACCAACAAGTTGTTGATGATATGGTCAAGTTTTATGGACGGCAACTATGCTGTTGGTATTGCAGAATCTGTTACGGGCAGAGTAGTGGGGCCATGGAGACAACAATCCCAACCATTGTTTAACAGAGATGGCGGACATGGTATGATATTTCGAGCTTTTGATGGTAAATTATATCTTGTTTTCCATCAACCCAATAGCCCTGCAGGCAAAGAACGTGCCCGTTTGTTTGAGTTGGAAGATACAGGTGAAACCTTGGTGTTGAAACAATAATCCGCATCAAAAAAATATCAGTTGAACATAGCCAGACTTTGATTGTAGTTGATTAGCGAATATTTGTAAAAAGTATAATATGCAAAATTATACCCAAGACTATTTTTCTTATCATAGAAGGGAAACAATAGAGGTAAAAGTTGGTGATATTGGCATTGGTGGACAGAATCCCATTCGCATTCAATCGATGACTAACGTAAACACAATGGATACGCAATGTTGTGTTGAGCAATCTATCAGAATGATAGAAAGCGGTTGCGAAATGATAAGAATTACTGCTCCTGGTATAGCCGAAGCCAATAATTTGAAAGAAATAAAAAAGCAATTGCGGCAACAAGGTTACCATGTGCCTCTTATTGCCGATGTGCATTTTAATCCCAAAGTGGCGGAAGTAGCTGCCGAAATAGTGGAAAAAGTACGTATAAATCCCGGTAATTATGCAGACAAAAAACAATTCAAACAACTGCATTTTAGCGATACGGAATATCAACAGGAGCAAGAACGCATAGCCGAGCGTTTGTATCCTTTGTTGAAAATATGCAAAACTAATGGCACGGCTGTTCGTATAGGCACCAATCACGGTTCATTGTCTGATAGAATACTCAGTCGCTATGGTAATACTCCGCAAGGTATGGCTGTTTCGGCTATGGAATATGTTAGTATTTGTGATAGTTTCGGATTTCATCAGTTGGTGTTGTCCATGAAAGCCAGCGATGTGCGTATTATGGTACAGTCGGTGAGATATTTGATAAGTATGCTCAATGAAAAGAATTGGCATTATCCTATTCATTTGGGAGTAACAGAGGCGGGCAATGGCGAATATGGTCGGATAAAATCTGCGGCAGGTATAGGTGCCTTGCTTAACGATGGTATTGGCGACACTATTCGCGTGTCTCTGACAGAAAAACCCGAAAATGAACTCGGCTTTGCCGATATTCTTGCTCATCTGAACGATAAAACACAACAAAAACCGATTGAAAACAAGCAGCAAATAACATACAATCCATATAATTATCAAAAAAGAAAAACGATAAATATCGGAAAAATAGGCGGACATGCCCGACCTATTGTCGTTTCTGACTATACGCTTAAATCCGAAGAAGATACTACCGAACAAGAATTGGCAAGCGATTTAATTGTAAGTATATCAGAGAATGAGCCTGTTGTATCTGTTCGGAAATTTATTCAAAACAGACAACAGCAACCGATAGTGTTAAAAAGAGCATATACACAAACCGATTGGCAGAAATTTATGGCTCGGGCAACCGCAGATATTGCCACACTTGGTGTAGACGGGTTGTTGGACGGCATTTTGATAAGCAATCCTCATTTCTCTATTGAAAAAATCTATCAATTGTCTTTACAAATTTTGCAGGCATGCGGATTGCGATACAGTCGGGCAGAGTTTATTTCCTGTCCTTCTTGTGGAAGAACGCAATACGATATTGAGCGTGTTGCTATGGAAGTTCAACAAAAAACATCACATCTTCAAGGTCTTAAAATCGGCATTATGGGTTGCATTGTCAATGGTCCCGGTGAGATGGCCGATGCCGACTATGGAATAGTGGGCAATGGAAAACAAAAAGTCTGCCTATATAAAGGACAACAACAAGTCGCCCGAAATATTCCCCAGGAAAAAGCGTGTCAGGCACTTGTTGACCTCATCAAACAACAAGGGGATTGGCAAGAAAAATAATATAATTTATATAATTTGTTGCCACGATTATTTTGTTGCAGATGAGTTCCTTTGTAAGTTCAAGTTGGAAAGTTATAAGATGTTATCGGTTATATAACACTAAATTTAGCCTTTATGCTTCATCTGGTTTTTGTCGAAGACAAAAAATAAAGTCGGGAAAAGTAAAAAATAGGTAAAAAAATTATACCTTTGCAAAATAAATTTAGTATTCATTAAAAATTGCAATAAAATGTACGATAAATTTCAAAAACATCTTACAAGTCAAATTAATGACATTAAGGCAGCAGGAACATACAAAAACGAACGTATTTTGGTATCTCCTCAATATTCCCAAATTAAGGTAAATACAGGTAAAGAAGTTCTTAATTTTTGTGCCAACAACTATTTGGGATTAGCCAACAACAAGCAATTGGTTGATGCCGCTATCAAATGTTTACAAGAAAGAGCTTATGGTATGGCTTCAGTTCGTTTTATATGCGGGACATCAGATTTGCACAAAGAATTGGAAGCCAAAATAGCCAAATTCTTTGGTACAGAAGACACTATTTTGTATGCTGCTTGTTTTGATGCTAATGGTGGTGTATTTGAACCTCTATTGACAGATGAGGATGCTATTATTTCAGATGCTCTCAACCATGCTTCTATTATTGATGGTGTTAGACTTTGCAAAGCAAAACGTTTCCGTTATGCCAATGCAGACATGGCCGATTTGGAAAAACAATTGCAAGAGGCTCAATCTTGTCGTTTCAGGCTTATCGTTACCGATGGTGTATTTTCTATGGACGGCAATGTGGCTCCTATGGATAAAATTTTGGAATTAGCCAATAAATACGATGCAATGGTAATGGTTGACGAAAGCCACTCTGCAGGTGTTGTCGGCAAAACCGGTCGTGGTGTTACCGAATTGCACAATTGCCGTGGCAAAGTGGAAATTATCACAGGTACGCTCGGAAAGGCTTTCGGTGGTGCTATCGGTGGATTTACCACAGGAAAAAAAGAAATTATAGAAATGCTTCGTCAACGTTCCCGTCCTTATCTTTTCTCCAACTCTATACCTCCAATGGTTGCTGCCGCTGGTATCAAGATGTTTGAGATGATGGATCAAACCAACGAATTACAAGACAAATTACATGCTAACACCGATTATTTTATCGGCAAAATGAAAGAAGCAGGCTTTGACATAAAACCTACTCAATCTGCTATTTGTGCCGTTATGCTTTATGATGCTGCTTTGGCAGGCAAATTTGCTGACAAATTATTAGAAGAAGGCATTTATGTTATCGGTTTTAGCTATCCTGTAGTTCCTCAAAATCAAGCACGTATTCGTGTACAACTTTCTGCTGCTCACGAAAAGAAACATCTGGATAAAGCCATCGCCGCTTTTACCAAAATAGGCAAGGAACTCGGTGTTTTGAAATAAAAATTATTAATTTTTTCATGTTGAAGGGCTGCCAAAATATGGCAGCCTTTTTTGTTCTTTTATTGAAGAGGTGTCATTACGGTAAAGAAAATTAGAGACCGCATTACAATTGTGGCTCTAAATTATGATAATCGCAAAAATCAATGTCAGGGCAAAATATCCCTTAATTGTAAAAAAAAAGTAAGTCTTATTTACAGAGTCTGTTTATCAGCGTTTTGTGTTGCGGAAATTTTTGCAACAAATCCTCTTTTTGTCCTAATTCAAAATTATCAAAACTAAAAGCAGGAGCAACGGCACAGCTCACCAAAGCAAACCCGTTCTTTGAAAGTATTTCTGCTGCAAACCAATGTTCCGGTTCTATCACAACTTGCATTTCATCGTCAGCGGACAAACAATGTGTAGTCAAAGCCCCATCGGGTGAAATAACATAAATATTGAGAGGCATTCCGGCATGATAATACCATATTTCAACAACATTATGCAAAGCATGAAAAGCAGAAAATTCTTCATTGCGGAGCATATAATAAATTGTAGAGATTTTCTTTTTCCCATTGTCATCATTGCCATAAACCTGACGATAGTAGCCGCCTTCGGGGTGAGGTTGCAATGCTAATTTATCAATAACATTTTCTGCGTTCATCTTTAATATAATTTATTCATCTAAAAAAGCCGTTAGAGGGCTGCTGGCTATTGCCTGTGTATGTACTACCGCTCCCAATTTGGCTTCGTAGGCCATACGTCCTGCTTCTACGGCGAGAGCGAAAGCCTTTGCCATTTTTTCTGCATCGCCGGCTACGGCAACAGCGGTATTTACCAAAATAGCGTCAGCACCCATTTCCATAGCCGAAGCCGCATGACTTGGAGCCCCAATGCCAGCGTCAACAATAACGGGAACCGTACTTTGTGCAATAATAATTTCTAAAAACGATTTTGTTTTCAGGCCTTGGTTACTGCCGATAGGAGCCCCTAGTGGCATAACAGCAGCGGTGCCCACTTCTTCCAAGCGTTTGCATAAAATAGGGTCTGCCTGTATATATGGTAGAACTACAAATCCTTTTTTTGCCAATTCTTCCGTTGCTTTTAAGGTTTCTATAGGGTCCGGTAGCAAAAACCGCGGATCCGGATGTATTTCCAATTTAATAAAATTGGTTTCAAAGGCTTCTCTCGCCATTTCAGCAGCAAATACAGCCTCTTTAGCATCTCTAACACCCGATGTGTTGGGTAAAAGTTGCACGCCCGTTCTGATGATATATTTTGCCATGTCGTCGGTTGCTGTATTGTCTAAATTTATCCGCTTCATGGCCATTGTTACCATTTCCGTTTTAGAAGCGATAATTGACTTTTCCATTACCTCTCCTGAACTGAATTTTCCCGTTCCTAAAAACAATCGGGATTTAAATTCTTTATTCCCTATTTTAAACATTGTCTTATTTTTTTGCAAAGGTAACATTTTTTATTTCAAGTTGCATTTGATAAACAAATAAAAAATTATTATTGATTCAATACATACACGATTGAAATTTTACATAAAAACAATCTAATTGATTTAGAAATTTTTATTATCTTTGCATTTTAAGAAATAAAGAAAAATATGGCTTTTTACGATATTGTAGTGGCAGGAGGCGGTTTGAGCGGAATTACCGCTGCCCGATTGTTAGCAGAAAATGGATACAAAGTTCTTGTAGTTGAACAAAAAAAACATCTTGCAGGACAGATTTATGATTATAAAAACGAGGCAGGTATCACCATTCATCAATATGGACCACATATTTTTCATACAAAAATAGAAAAAGTATGGAAATTTGTGAACAAATTTTCTGATTTTTCCAATTTCCAACATCGGGTTTTAAGTTTTGCCAACGGCAATTTTATCAATTTTCCTATTAATAGGGATACTTTAAATACGGTTTTCGGCATACATTTGTCAAACAATGATGTAAAGGATTTTTTGAAAAAAGAAGTGGATAAATCCACATTCAACAATCCGCCAAAATCGTTTAGAGATGTAATCGTATCCCAAGTCGGACAAGAGTTGTATAGTTTGTTTTTTGAAAAATACACTCAAAAACAATGGAATTGTAATCCTGATGAACTATCTCCTGATTTGGCAGGAAGAATTCCCGTAAGAGACAACAATGACAGTCGCTATTTTGCAGACAAATATCAAGGTATACCTGTCAATGGATATACTGCAATGATAAATAATATGATAGACCACGAAAACATTTCTGTTTTGTTAGGTGTTGATTATCATACTATTAAAAACGAAATACACCCCAAGTTGTTGGTTTATACAGGAGAATTGGATAAATTTTTTGATTGTAAATATGGCAAATTGACCTATCGTTCGGTCAAATTGGATTTTCAAACTTTAGACCAAGAGCAATTTCAGCCTGCTCCCGTTGTCAATTATCCCAATGACTACGATTATACACGTATAACGGAATTTAAACAACTGACAGGCGAAAAATCACCCAAGACAACTATCTGCTATGAATATCCTTCCGCAGAAGGACTGCCTTTTTATACCATGCCCAACGAAGAAAACGAACGTTTGAGAGTACGTTATATGCAAGATGTCAAAAACTTTGAAAATCAGGGTACTCATCTTTTTATCGGGCGTTTGGCGGAATATAAATACTATAACATGGACATGGCGATAGATTCGGCCATCAACAGAGTGGAACAATGGTTGAAAAGATAAAACAAATATATTTTAAATACCAACATTTTATATTGTACGGTATAATTGGCGGTTTTTGTGCCTCGTTGGACTTTTTTATCACTGTAGTTCTTAATGAAGTAGGCGTAAATTCGCTGGTTTCCAATATTATAGGAGTTTTTTCGGGAATAACGGTCAGTTTTTTTCTCAATGCTTATTTCAACTTTAAACAAACAGATGTTCTGTTGAAACGTGCATTGAAATTCTATAGTGTAGGTATTTTGGGTTTGTTTTTGTCTTTGCTGATACTTGTGCTTGGAGATATTTGGTGGGGCTATAGCAAACCAATTATATTTTTCGGCATAACAATCGGAACAAATGTTTCCACCTCAGACAGTTTGGATTGGCATTTTATTATTGTAAAACTTATTTCTATCATTATAGTTGCTTTATTTCAATTCGTTTTAAACAAATTTGTTACATTTAAAAAATCGTATTAGTTTTATGGATAATTTGTATATTGTAATGCCTGCCTATAATGAGGAGGCAAACATAGAGGAAGTAATCGGACAATGGCACCCTGTCTGCGAACAAATAAGCCAAGAAGCTCATCAAGCTCATTTGGTCATTGCCAATGATGGCAGCAAGGACAATACTTTTGCCATTATGCAACAATTGCAGGAAAAATATCCGTTGTTGATACCTTTGGACAAAACAAATTCAGGTCATGGGTCAACTTTGTTGTTTCTGTACAATTATGCAATTGGACAAAATGCCACTTTTGTTTTTCAAACTGACAGCGACGGTCAGACTTTGCCCGAAGAATTTTGGAATATGTGGAACAATCGTACTATGGCCGATTTTCACATTGGCACACGCAAGGGCAGACAAGACGGTGCCGGACGGGTGTTTGTAACAAAAACTTTGCGTTTGGTGGTTTGGCTGATGTTTCATGTAT
>CAJOFD010000044.1 GCA_905233585.1 uncultured Bacteroidales bacterium | reverse complement strand
TTTCTGCATGGCATTTCTTTTTGACTTACAATTATATAACGAATAAAATAAAACCTTATTGTTTGATTGTTAAATTTTTATCTATTTTTAGAGATGTCCTTACAACTCTCCCATCATTCGGGTGCATTCTCGGACCATATGTGTTAAAGATTCTGATAATTTTTATATCCACATTGTTCATTCTATGGTAATCCATAAACAAAGTTTCAGCACATCGTTTGCCTTCATCGTAACAAGAACGGATTCCAATGGGATTAACGTGTCCCCAATAGGTTTCTATTTGCGGGTGGATTTCGGGGTCGCCATACACTTCAGAGGTAGAAGTTTGCAAAACACGAGCCTTTATTCTTTTAGCCAAATCCAAGGCATTTATTGCTCCCATAATAGAGGTTTTTACCGTTTGAATGGCATCAAATTGATAATGAATAGGAGAAGCAGGACATGCCAAATTATAAATTTCATCTACCTCAACCTGATATGAGGTTGTTACATCGTGTCGTAACAATTCAAAATATTTGTAATCAAACAAATGTATGATATTTTGTTTTTGTCCTGTGAAAAAATTATCCATACAAAGCACATCATTGCCTTCTTTGAGCAATCTTTCACAAAGATGAGAACCTATAAATCCCGCTCCACCAGTTACCAATATCTTCTTCATAAGAGCAATTGTTTAAAATTTGTTATTCCAAATGTATGTTTTGTCCTTTTTTATTCTTTGTGTTGATTTTTTGCTGCAAAACAATAAAATCAACTTGATGAATTTGCAAAGGTACCATTTTTCCTCTAATATTTTATAACTTTCCAACTTGAACTTTTAAAATAAAACAATGCCGACCCGAACTCTTAAAAATCTTTTCCAAGATTCAAGATTTGCCGTATTCTTACAGTAAGTTCCAATTATACGAAAAAACATATTTTTCCGTTTATTTTTATTTACAAGGTCATGCGGAGAAAATTTTTGGTAAATCTTTTTTTTCTGTTGGGGCTCAATCTCATTGTCAAGCCTTTTTGGATATTTGGCATTGACCGAACGGTACAGAATGTTGTAGGAGGACAAATCTATGGCTTGTATTTTGCCCTGTTCAACTTCACTGTTATTTTTAATACTATTTTGGATTTCGGCATCAACAATTTTAACAATAAAAATGTTGCAAGTTCACCCTCTTTTTTACCAAACAATTTCTCGGGTATTTTTTCTTTAAAAATATTTTTAGCATTTATTTATTTTATTGTCATTCTTTTGGCAGGTATATTTGTCGGTTATTCCCAAGCCGTTATCGGCATGTTGATGTGGATGGCTTTCAATCAATTTTTGGCTTGTTTTATCTTGTATTTGCGTTCCAATATTTCCGGCTTGCTGATGTTCAAAACAGACAGCATTCTCTCTGTTATAGACAGAGTGGTGATGATTATTGCCTGCAGCATTTTATTATGGGGACATGTTACCGAAAAACCGTTTCAAATAGAGTGGTTTATCGGATGCCAAACTTTTGCCTATTTGGTTGCCATTGCAATAGCCTTGCCCATCGTATTGAGAAAAGTGAAATTGCGTTTTCCCACATGGAATCCCGCATTGTTCAAAAAAATATTGTGGCAAAGTTTGCCATTTGCCCTGTTGGCTCTTTTGACCAGTCTGCACAACCGTACAGATGCCGTTTTGCTGGAGCGGCTGTTGCCTGCCGATTGCGGAGATGTCCAATCAGGGGTTTACGCTTCCGCTTTCAGGCTTTTAGACGCTGCAACCATGATTGCCTACTTGTTTTCTGTGATACTATTGCCTTTGTTTGCCAATATCAAACAAAAAAAAGAGGAATTGTTTTCAATTGTAAAAATAGCCTTTTCGCTAATGTTTGTCTATGGTGTGTTGGTAGCAAGCCTGTCTTGGTTTTTTGCCGTTCCGTTGATGAATTTTCTTTCCGACCACCAAACGGATATTTCCATTTTGGTGTTCAGACGACTAATGATAGTTATTGTACCGTTGTCGGCAACCTATATTTTTGGAACACTCTTAACGGCTATGGGGGAAATGAAAAAACTAAACATTATCGCCATCATTGCTGTTGTATTGAATTTCTCTTTAAATTTTCTCCTCATTCCCCATTTCAAAGCGGCCGGATCCACCATTGCAAGCCTTTGCACACAAATATTTCTTTTTGTTGCAGAAGTATTGATTGTAAAACACATTTTTAAACAAAACACACCTTGGATATACTTGTTGCAACTATTTTTGTTTGTCATACTCACTATAGGTGCCGCCTATGGAATTTCTTGCCTGCAATTGGATTGGAAAATAAATTGTATCATAGCCGTCTTTTGCATTGTTTTGATAAGTTTTGCCGTAAAACTATTCTCAATCAAAGAAGTTAAACGGATTATACAAAACGAAATACTTCCTGAAAAATAAGCAAAAAATAAAACATTTTTCTTTTTTCTTAAAAAAAAATTATACTTTTGCAAAATAAAATATTTTTTAATCTTAATTATTAATTTAAAAGTAAATACAAATGAAAAAACTTATTCTTTTATTAATGACCGTTGCTTGTTTCGGGATAGCACAGGCACAAACTATTGTCCAAGCTCGTTGGCGTAATACAGCTAATAACAACCAATATAGTGGCTTATCTTATCCAACAACAAATGCAAATTTTCTCTCAACCCAAGCACAAATTGCAACACTTGCCTCTGATTATAGAGCTGTTATTTTTGTACAAAATAATACAAATAATGACTTTGCCGCTGGAGATAGTATAAAAGTGGCTGTTTTTGTAAATGGTAGACAAATTACTAATTTGGTAAGAACCTTTGTGCTTTCTTCTGGACTGCAAAAGGATAGTGTTACAGGCTGGCTGTTAAATGAATATGTTGTAATACCTTCTGTTTCACAATGGGGAGAAAATACCTTTACCTATAAGGTAGTACAACACAATGAAACAGCTGTAACAGATGCTTCTACTAACAACTCCATGACCCTTTCCTTTAATATCTCGGGAGCGGTTTCAGTTTTACAAGCACGTTGGGCAGACGCAGAAGGAAATTTACTACAGAACATTCCATACACATCTTCTGATGATTCCTTACTTACTAAAGTAACTCAATTGCGAAGCCTTCCTAATCTTTCCGGATACTATTCTGTTGTTTGGATACAAAACAATAGTGGCAACGATTTAGTACAGGGAGATAGTGTAAAACTTGCAATATCTATTAATGGACGTCAAATAACTACATGGAAAATCACTTTGCCCGCAACACTTAAACAAGATAGTGCTAAATATTTCTTTATAAATGAATATGTTGTTGTTCCAGGATTGACTCAATGGGGAAAAAATACCTATTCTTATAATGTTGTAAAATATGGAACAACTGATGTTATAGATCATCCAGTAAATAATAGTATGACTATTACTTTCGAAAAGGGTTCTACACCTCCTACTGGCATTGTTGAAAATGCGTTGGAAGAAGTGAAAGTTTATCCTAATCCTGTAAGAAATATTCTCCATATCAACAATGTGGAAAAGGCAAACATTGATATTTACAGTATTACCGGACAAAGAGTAAAAACCATTAAAAATATAACCGGCAATCAAGATATAGATGTTTCTGATATGGCTAACGGAATGTATATTTTAAGAATGCAAGACGGACAAAACACAAGAGTTGAAAAAATTCAAGTGGTGAAATAAATCTTACATTAAAAATTTGAAAAAGAGAACAAAATATTTTGTTCTCTTTTTTTGTTTTTCTAAAAAAAATTATATTTTTGCAACCTGAAATTTTAATTAATTAAATAAAATAAAAATGAAAAAACTTATTCTTTTCTTAACGATGCTTGCTTGGTTTGGTCTATCGCAAGCGCAAACAGTTACTGGAGCCGTGTGGTATAACAAACAAAGCGGTACCATGTACTCCGGACTTTCGTACACAACCACTGATGATTCCCTACTTACGTATAATGTTCGGATTCAGGGGTACGACACCAATTTTTATACAGTTATTTGGGTAGAAAACAATACTGCTAATGACTTCGCTGCTGGAGACAGCATAAAAGTCACCAGCAACATAAACGGCTCTCAAGCGGTAACATGGATATTGACCCTTCGGAACGGTTTGCAAAAAGACAGCACCACCTATTTCTTTTTAAATGACTACGTCTTGATAAAAGGCTATTGTCAATGGGGTACCAATAACTATTGCTACAAGGCAGTCGCCCATAACACAACACCTATTACCGATACCGGCGGTGCTTGTATTAATTTTACTTTTAAAAAACAGGCAACTACGGTTACTGTTGCAGCAGCACGTTGGTACAATACAAGTGATTATTCTATGACAACCCAATTGACCTATTCTTCCGCTGACGACTCTTTGCTTGTCAATAAGACCGAAAATGTCGCAAACCTTTTCCCTAATTACACAACAGTAGTTTGGTTGACAAACTCTTCTGGAAGCGACTTGGTAGTTGGAGATAGTATAATAATCGCAACATATATAAATGGAAGACATTTAACAAACAGAAGATTTACGCTTACAAAACCATTGCTCAAAGATAGTACTATCAATTATTCCGTAAATGAAATTATTTTGTATCCCAATTGGTGTCAATGGGGCGATAATACAATTTCTTTCAAAGTGATAAGTGTAAACGGAACTTCTATAACAGATGTTTCAACAAACAATTCGCTTACAGTTACCTATAATAAAGTTACTGCTATGCAAGGTTTGAATGTAGCTCATGTTCGTTGGTATAACACTCAATCGGGTAATCTTACAACAGGACTTAACTATACTTCATCTGATGATTCCTTGTTAATCAGAAATGTTGTCCAAATTCAAAGTCTTGCTCCCAATTATAAATCTGCCGTTTGGATTACCAACAATTCAGGAAGCGATTTGGCAGCAGGCGACAGCATAAAAGTTGCAATAATACACAATGGCTCTCAAATATCCTCATGGAAATTTACGTTAAGCAAAGCCTTGCTCAAAGACAGTACTACCACTATCACCTTAAATGAATATTTGATAGTGCCTGGTCTTACCCAGTGGGGAACAAACTCCTATTGTTACAAAGTAACCCAATACAACACTACAACTATATCTGACACAACAACAAACAATTGCATAACATTTACATTTAACAAACCGACCTCAGGTCTTACGGTAACAAATGCAGGTTGGTACGACACTCAAAACAATACGGTTACAACAGGTCTATCCTATACCTCATCCGATGATTCTTTGTTAACCAAAAATGTTGTTCGAATTCAAAGTCTTGCTTCCAATTATAAATCTGCCGTTTGGATTACCAACAATTCAGGAAGCGATTTGGCAGCAGGCGACAGCATAAAAGTTGCCATCAAACACAATGGAACACATTTGACAACGTGGAATTTCACATTAAGCAAAGCCTTGCTCAAAGACAGTACTACCACTATCACCTTAAATGAATATTTGATAGTACCCGGTCTTACCCAGTGGGGAAACAACTCTTATTGCTATGAAGTAACACAATACAACACTACTCCTATTACAGACAATCCAACAAACAATTGTATAACATTTACGTTTAATAAAACTGTCCTATCCGATAGTGGCATTAGCGTTTCAAATGCAGGTTGGTACAACAAGCAAAGCAAAACGCTGACAAAAACACAAATGATATCCACTCCTAATGAATCATTGGTAATTGTTCCAGCAACTATTCGCAGTATTGATACGAACTATTTAGTTGCCGTTCAAATCAAAAATGGCTCACAAAGAGATTTGGCTGCTGGCGATAGCATAAAAGTAGTCTTGAAAATCAATAGCGTACAAGCACACACAAACACATTTGTACTCTCTGCTGCTTTGCTTAAAGATAGTGCTGAAACATTCTACATTGATGAACAAATTATCATTCCAGGATTAATTCATTGGGGAGAAAACGACTATTGCTATCAAGTAACCCAACACAATGAAAATCCTATTACAGATAATCCGACAAACAATTGCATGTCATTTACATTCAATAAATTAAATCCTTCTATTACAGACATAACTGTTATCAATGCTGGTTGGTATAACAAATTAAACAACACGCTAACCAAAACATTAACAAAACAATCGGCCAACGAGTCATTGCTTGCCACACCAGCAACAATTGGCAATGTTGAAGCGGATTATTTGGCAGCAGTTCAAATCAAAAACGGTTCTGTAAAAGATTTGGATGCTGGCGATAGTATAAAAGTAGTAGCCAGCCTTAACAACTCTGTATTGAGCACTTGGACTTTTACTTTAAATAATGCTTTGCTTCAAGATAGTGCTGTTACTTTCTTCTTTGATGAACAAGTAATAAAACCAAGTTTTACACAATGGGGTAGCAACAACTATTGTTACGAAGTAACGTATTACAATGAAACTCCTATCACAGATAATCCAACCAACAATTGTATGACTTTTACCTTTGAAAAAACAACAGGTATTGTTGAAAATGCTTTAGAAGAAGTGGAAGTTTATCCTAACCCTGCAAGAAATATTCTCCATATCAACAATGTGGAAAAAGCAAACATTGACATTTACAGCATTACCGGTCAAAGAATAAAAACCATCAACAATATGAATGGGAATCAAGATATAGACATATCCGATTTGGCAAATGGCATATATATCTTGAAAATGCAAGACGGACAAAACACAAGAGTTGAAAAAATTCAAGTGGTGAAATAAAATCAATATTTAAATTTTGAAAAAGAGAACAAAATATTTTGTTCTCTTTTTTTGTTTTTTGCTTTTCTAAAAAAATTATTGTATTTTTGCAATTTGCAATTTTTAATTAACTAATTTAAAATAAATAAAAATGAAAAAACTTATTCTTTTATTAATGACCGTTGTTTGTTTCAGTTTGGCACAAGCACAAACGGTTTCCCAATCCCGTTGGTACAATAGTCAACTCGGATATGTCTATCGAGGACTTTCGTATTACACTACAGATACGAATTTGATTAAACAAACCATTCAAATTCAAAACTATGACACTAACCTTTATTCTGTTCTTTGGATAAAGAACAATACCGCCAACGATTTTGTGGCCGGAGACAGCATAACGGTCGCCTTCAGTATTAATGGAATACAGATTGCAACAAGAACGCTTAAACTAACAAGTACACTACAAAAAGACAGTTCAAAATATTTCTTTCTTAACGAATATCTATTGGTAAACGGTGCTTCCCAATGGGGAGTTAATAATTATTGCTATAAAGTAATAGCCCGTAACACAACACCTGTTACCGACACAGCAACTGCTAACTGCATGACTTTTTCTTTTTATAAAAAAGCGGTTTACGTTTCAAATGCAAAATGGTATAATCTGACAGACAGCACTATAACTAATAATTTGTCTTACTCATGTTATGAAGAAGATTCTATACTTATCAAATATACAGCAACGGTTTCAAATTTTCAACCAAATTATAATGCAAAAGTTTGGTTAACAAACACTACAGGTGCAGACATGGCTATCGGGGACAGCCTAAAAGTGGCAACATATATCAACGGAAATCTGATAACAACAAGAACCATCTCGCTTCCATTTGTTTTCAAAAACACTGCTACTATAAATTTTACAGCAAATGAATATGTAGTTGCTCCCAATATCTGCAATTGGGGTCCCAACAACATTACCTACAAAATAGTGGAATGCAATGGAACATCTACACCAGATTTTTCAACCGATAACTCTATCACATTTACATTTAACAAAATAAATACTCCTCAAGACCTAACCATTGCAGATGCACGTTGGTACGACACCATAACAAAAATTGGTTCAACAGGACTTACCTATACTACTTCTGACGATTCCTTGCTTAACAGAAATATCGTTTCAATAAAAGACCTTACCACAAATTATCGTTCCGTTATTTGGATAACCAATAATACTGGAGCCGATATACCTGCCGGAGACAGCCTAAAAGTGGGAACTTTTATTAATGGAAACAGAGCCTCAACATGGAAAATTTCCCTTACCAAGGCCTTGATGAAAGATAGTACATCAAACTACACAATAGATGAACATATTATCGTTCCAGGTCTTACTCAATGGGGGCAAAACAATTATTGCTATAAAGTAACAAGACACAATGAAACTCCTGTAAATGATACAACAACAAATAATTGTATATCATTTACTTTCCAAAAAACAGTTAAAGGCGTTAAAGTTACAAACGTTAGTTGGTACAACAAACAAAACAACACATTGTCAAAAACACATGCAATGTATTCTTTGGACGATTCTTTGCTTATCAAATATCAAAGATCTATTCAAAACATTGATACAAATTACTTTGTCGCCATTCAAATAACAAACGGAACAGGATATAATTTGGCTGCTGGCGATAGCATAAAAGTAAAAATGACGATCAATGGTTCCCAAGTTCTTACAAGAAAATTAACTCTTTCTAAAGCCTTGCCAAAAGATAGTTCTATCTATTTCTTTGTAAATGAATGGATAATATTGCCTAATTCTTGTCAATGGGGCGACAACACCTATTGCTATCAAGTAACAAGATACAACGATACACTTGTATCTGACAGTTCTACAAACAATTGCATGACATTTTCTTTTAGAAAAACCCTTCAAGGTTTGAATGTAGTTCATGTTCGTTGGTATAACACACAATCGGGCGGTCTTACAACAGGACTTACTTATACTTCATCGGACGACTCTTTGCTCTCCAGAAATATTATGCATATTCAAAGTCTTATTTCCAATTACAAATCCGCTGTTTGGATCAAAAACAACACAGGTGCAGACATTCCTGCCGGAGATAGTATAAGAATAACTATCAACCAAAATGGAACATCCGTAACAACTTGGAAATTCACATTAAGCAAAGCTTTGCTTAAAGATAGTACGACGACTATTACCCTAAATGAATATTTGATAGTACCCGGTCTTACTCAATGGGGAACAAATACTTATTGTTATCAAGTAACAAGACATAACGATACTCCTGCTTACGATAGTACAACTAACAATTGTATATCATTTACATTCCAAAAACCGATTAAAGGTCTGGTAGTTAGCAATGCTGCTTGGTATAATACTCAAAATCAAACGATAACATCAGGTCTTACCTACACATCATCTGATGACTCTTTGTTACTTAGAAATGTGGTTCGAATTCAAAGTCTTGCTTCCAATTACAAATCCGCTGTTTGGATTACAAACAATACAAATGCAGACTTGGCAGCAGGCGACAGCATAAAAATTGCCATCATTCACAATGGAACACAAATCTCCACTTGGAAAATTACGCTAAACAAAGCCTTGCTTAAAGATAGCACTACTTCTGTTACATTAAATGAATATTTGATAGTACCCGGTCTTACTCTATGGGGAACAAACTCTTATTGCTACAAAGTAACAAAATACAACGATACTCCTGTCGATGATACAACAAACCAATGTATATCATTTACTTTCCAAAAACCTCTCACTGGTCTTACCGTTACCAATGCAGAATGGTATGATACACAAAATCAAATAGTAACAAAAGGACTTACCTATACTTCATCTGACGACTCTTTGTTACTTAGAAATGTTGTTCAAATTCAAAGTCTTGCTTCCAATTATAAATCTGCCGTTTGGATTACCAACAATACAAATGCAGACTTGGCAGCAGGCGACAGCATTAGAGTTGCCATCAAACACAATGGTTCCCAATTGACAACTTGGAAATTCACTTTAAGCAAAGCACTGCTTAAAGACAGCACAACCACTATTACCCTAAATGAATATTTGATAGTACCCGGTATTACCCAATGGGGAACAAACTCTTATTGCTATGAAGTAACACAATACAATACTACTCCTGTAGCAGATACTCCTACTAATAATTGTATATCGTTTACTTTCCAAAAACCAGTTGCAGGCATTGCCGTAACAAACGTTGGTTGGTTTAACAAACAAGACAATACACTATCAAAAACACATGCTATACAAACAACCGATGATTCATTGCTTACCAATCCGGCAACTATTCAAAATCTTGACACCAATTATGTTGTGGTTCTTCAAATCACAAACGGAACTGCAAACACTTTGAATGCAGGAGATAGCATAAGAGTACGCTATACAATCAATGGAACACAGGCTTTATCAAGAACATTAACTCTTCAAAATGCTTTGCCAAAAGACAGTTCAACTCTTTTCACTATTAACGAATACGTTATATTGCCAGCTCTTTGCCAATGGGGAGACAATACCTATTGCTATGAGGTAACAAAATATAACGAAACTCCTGTAACGGACAGTTCATATAACAATTGTATGACATTTACATTTACTAAAGTTCTTCCTCAACTTACAGATATTACTGTTATCAATGCTGGTTGGTATGATATGCAAAACAACACACTAACAAAATCACAATCTATGCAATCAACCAATGACTCATTACTTACCAATCCGGCAACTATCAGCGTTATAGATGCGAATTATCGGGCAGCCGTTCAAATCAAAAACGGTTCGGTAAGAGATTTGTCCACCGGTGATAGCATAAAAGTAGCTATCAGTCAAAACGGGACTCAAGTAAATACTTGGAATCTTACTTTAAGCAATGCTTTGCCTAAAGACAGTGCTACTATATTCTTTGTTGATGAACAAGTAATAGTACCGGGATTAACTCAATGGGGCAGCAACAACTATTGCTACGAAGTAACGTATTACAACGAAACTCCTATTGCAGATAGTCCAACTAACAATTGTATGACATTCACATTTGAAAATACAACAGGTATTGTAGAAAACGCTTTGGAAGAAGTGAAAATATATCCTAATCCGGCAAGAAATATTCTACACATCAACAATGTAAACAATGCAGATATTAACATTTACAGTATTACCGGTCAAAGAGTAAAAACCATCAACAATGTGAATGGAAATCAAGATATAGATGTATCCGGTTTGGCAAGCGGCATATATATCTTGAAAATGCAAGACGGACAAAACACAAGAGTTGAAAAAATTCAAGTGGTAAAATAATTCCAATTATTAAAAATTGAAAAGGGGAACAAAATTTGTTCCCCTTTTTTGTTTTGTCAAACCTTTAATTGGTTTGGTTATTTGCTTCTCATTTCTGTTATTGCTTCTTGCAAGGCTTTTTCCACCAATTGCATATCCATTGGTTTTATCAAACCTTGTCGGGACAAAACATCTATCATTTGATGTGTCTGTTCTATATCGTTTTTTGTCTGTTGGTAAACCTCCTCTTTTGTAAGACAAATCTTGGCATGACCTTCTTTTATGGCTTGCATGGCCACCTCCGCAGCAACGGCAGGGAAAACATCTGTTTCTGTCATCTTAGGGATAATATTATCCGGTGATATACCTCTTTTGTTGGCAAAATCTGCAATTGCATGAGCGGCAGCAATCGCCATAGTATCTGTTATTTTTGTTGCTTGAACAGCCAAAACTCCTTTCAGAATAGAAGGAAAACAAATAGAATTGTTCACCTGATTGGGAAAATCGCCCCTACCTGTAGCAACAATATATGCTCCTGCCGTTTTGGCTGCCTCAGGATAAATTTCAGGAACAGGATTAGAACAAGTAAAAACTATAGCCTTATCTGCCATCAGTTTTATCCATTCCGGTTTTATTGTATCCGGTCCCGGTTTCGAGAGGGCTATTAATACATCTGCATTTTTAAAAGCCTCTTCTTCAGTTTTTATATGATGCGGATTGGTTGCCTGACACAATGCCCATTGCCGATAACTCATCGGATTTTCCTGATAATCTTTTCTGGAGGAATCCAATGTGCCGTTTACATCAAACATAACAATATTTTCCCCTTTGGCTCCATCACCCATCAACAGACGGGCAATGGTACTATTGGCAGCACCGGCTCCATAAAGCACGATTTTTACATCTGACAATTTTTTTTCAACCAACCGCAAGGCGTTTGTCAATGCCGCCAAAGTAATACATGCCGTTCCCTGTGCATCGTCATGCCAAACAGGAATATTGCATGCCTCTTGACACTTGTCCAAAACTACAAAACAATTTGGTGAAGATATATCTTCCAAATTGACAGCACCAAAACTATGTTGAACCATCTTGACAAAATCAACCATTTTGTCAGGATTGTTTTTTCCTGTTTCGTCCTTACTGTCAATACAAAGAGCCATTGCATCAATACCACCCAAATATTTCATCAGAAAAGCCTTACCTTCCATCACGCCCAAACCACCGGGAGGAGTGCAATCACCGTCCCCCAAAACCCTTGTGCTATCAGAAACAACAGCCACGAGATTCTTTCTGTTACTCAATTGGTATGAACTATCATTATTGGTCCGTATTGTTGTGGAAACCGCAGAAACTCCGGGAGTGTACCAAACATTAAACCAGTTAAACCCATCTACAGACACTTTGGGCAGGGTTTGCATTTTGCCCCCGTAATACTGATGGGCAAGAACAGATAGTTTTTTGAAAAACAATGTTTTACATGCAGATTTTTGTTCTAATGTAAAATCTTTCGGAAAACAATCCTGTAAATTGCTCAAATCCTTTTTTATCATATCTTTTGCCTTTTTCTTCTTGGTATAAATTTCCGCAAAGATAGCAAAAAATTGCATTGAATTGAATCCTACGTTCTTTTCCACATATCAAAAAAAGAATCTCCCCGTTACGGATATTTCCGAAGCGGGGAGATTTTCTTCTCTTATTGTTATTATTCGCATGGTTGTGCTTCTTTAACAACTTCTATACTACTAATTTTAAAATTTTTACTATTTGCTTCTTTTATCAAATGAAATTCTTTATCTGTATAATCACAATATTTATCCCGTTCAGTATGTTGAGTAAAAGGAATAACCGCTGTCCATTCTTCTCTATCTACATTTATTTCCGGTTCTGCCCATGCTCCTTATTTTTTAAGGTTCAAATAATTGGAGCAGTCTTGGAAAAAGTCGTGGTTGAGGGCTTGGCTGATACGGAACAGCAGGTGCATATTGAGGTAGGGCGAGCGGAATGCCTTGTAGATGTTTTCCGGCGTGCAGTTTACCTGTCGGGACAACCATACCGCCGACCGACCCTGCTTTTTTAGTTCGGCCTTGAGCAGTTTGCCGAGATGAAAATCTGAAATAACCTTGCTTTCTTCCGGTTCCATATCTGTTTTTTTGTTTGCCCTATGCCTTATTTCCTCAAGCAAACAAAAGGCGGTAAATTCTCCTTTTGTTGTGCCTGTTCGGTCTTGAGGTATCGCCAAACACCCGTCATACAAACAAGCACGGAAAAATTCCCGCCGAATACGGAAACCTCCGCTAACTTATTCTTGTATGACTTAATTTTGGCGATTTTCAAAACCAAGAATAGAAGCGTAAAGCCCTGTTTTTATATGTTTATTTTATTCTGTCTTTTATTTTGAATTTTCAATTATTTTACAAAGATACATACTTTTGTGAAACAAAACAACAGCAATTTTTATACTACAAAATTATACAAATTTTGATGTCTTTTTATCCTTTACCGGGATAGGTTTTATATCCGTATTCCATCAAAAGTTCATCTGTGAGATATTCATCGCTGAAACAATGCATATCGGCAATTCCATTACTGATTAAATCGTAAGTTTGAGAATCGTAAAATTTTCCCAATGCTTCTTCGTATGACAGTTGCGCCTGTTCTGCAAACAACTTTACAATACGTGCATATTTCATTTGCAATATGGTTGGATTGGCTTGCATGGCTATAACCTTTTTGATGATTGGAAATGAAGATATTTATCAAGAATGTGTTGGGAAGTGATACAAACTTGATGATTGGGATTTTTGTATTGCAATTGATTTAGTGCTTGTTCTCGTGTATATACTCCCGAAAAATATAAATCAATCGTATCAAACACTTGGTCATCAGCGATTCCTCCCTCTATTATATCGTATGTTTCATGTGGCAATCCTTTACGGCAAGCCGTTACGAAATCAAGCCACTCGCCATTGTAGGCAGTAAAAATTTTGTACGTACAGTCTATACGGTTTTCTTCAAGTTGAAATATGTTGAGTATTGCTGTTTCGCCACGTCTTGTAAAACGTTCTCCGTACCGCTCTGCCTGTAAACGAAACGGAGTAAGATAAAAGCCTTTCCCAAAATCAAGACGGGGACGGGAATATGACAAATCAGGTTGGCGTATTTCCACTGTTGAAGTATGATACAATATCATGACAAAGCCCCTTTCTTTCGCATAAAAGAAATTAAATCTTCCACAATATATTCTTTCGAAAATGTATGTAACACATCATAACACGGAACAATATAATCATTTATGATATTGGAATCCTGCATTAAATGATAAATTTCTCTTGCATCTCTGTGCAAATATGCCGCGACATTATTTATACAGAAAATTGTAAAGTTTAAACTTTTAAAATCCATAGTGCAAGATATAAGTTATTGATATCGGTTTATGATAATTGCCATTGGTGTCCCTGTCTGTTGGATACATCGGTACAAAGATACAATTTTTTCCAAAAAAGAAGACCGTTTTTTTACAACTTTTTCCCAAGAATTTGCTTGTTCTGCCAATGCTCCTTATTTTTTAAGGTTCAGATAATTGGAGCAGTCCTGGAAAAAATCATGGTTGAGGGCTTGGCTGATACGGAACAGCAGGTGCATGCTGAGATAGGGCGAACGGAACGCCTTGTAGATATTCTCCGGCGTGCAGTTTACCTGTCGGGACAGCCATACCGCCGACCTGCCCTGCTTTTGGAGTTCCGCCTTGAGCAGTTTGCCGAGATGAAAATCTGAAATAACCTTGCTTTCTTCCGGTTCCATATCTGTTTTTGTTTGCCCTATGCC
>CAJOFD010000043.1 GCA_905233585.1 uncultured Bacteroidales bacterium | reverse complement strand
TAGCAAAGATACATAAAAAATGAAAGCAATTCACAACATATTTCTTCTTTCATTTTTTTAAGTTCAATTTGGAAAGTTATGAAATTGCATTGCAAAAACATCTTTTAACCGATGGTACCGAATATTTGTACAATGGACAAATTATTATAAGATACACAAAAGAAAACATTACAAGTGGTGTATTCTACTGATACTGATGAAAAAATCAGATTCAGATTGAAACTAACTAAAATAAACACATAGTTTTCTTTTTTTTATTCATGTAGATAATTGATAATTATCAGTTAGTTTTAGTTAATTTGTAATAAAGATAGTTGTTTCTTAAAGAGTTAAAGGTTGTATTTCCACAATAGGTAGCAATATACTCGGAACACAAAACGGCGGAAATGAATATTTTTTTCGTATGCTTCATGCCAATGTTGTAACAATGTGGCTATATCAACAATGTCATCATGAGCAATTTGTTCAATATAAGTTTTGAAAAATGACTCTAATTGATGGTACCATTGGTATTCGGGAATATGAAAACCCATCTTCCCTTTTCTCCACAAAACGGTTTCATCTACAATGCCCGTCATCGCTTGGCGAAGCATATATTTGCTCCAACCATGATGAATTTTTTGTGTAGAAGGTATTTGAAAGGCACATTCCGCCAAAGCAACAGAATAGGAAAAAGGCATTAAACAATCTATATCAAAAGCATTGGCTGAAAATACTCCCCAGCGTGTAATATGCGGGAGATTCTGTGTATATTGTTCGTATAAATATTCGTTTAAAACAACTTTGGGAATAGAGCAATTTGTTGCTATGGGCTGAGGTTTTATACATTGATAGGCGATAGGATTGTTCTTTTGCAGTAAACGTATAGAATTAAAATAGTGTTTTTTTGCTATTTCTTTCATTCTCCATAGACATATATCTTTCCATGATATATTGGCACGATGCAAATGAAATATTTCTTGCAAATAATCTTTTACGAGCCATTGGGAACGCAGGAAATGTAAGAATGGTAAAAAAAATATGTTGTATCCGCCTAATAATTCATCAGCCCCTTGACCGTCTGCGATTTCAGAAAAGCCTGCTTGATATACGCTTTCCATCACTTGGTATTGTGCTACCGTGCTTAATGAAAACAATGGAATACCTTGTGCTGCTATTACTTTTTGAATGTTATGCTTGATATATTCTGTATCACAACTTACTTTTATCCATTGTATGTCGGTTTGTTTTATTATTTTTTCTGCCCAAAAAGCCTCTCCACCGTCTTCATTGTTTACCATGGTGAATGCAGTGAGTTGGGTGTCGGGACAAAAACGATGGGCTACACAGGCAATACTTGAACTATCCAAGCCGCCGCTCAAGCCAATAGCCATTTTAGGCTTGTTTGCAAAGGCAACTTTTATGCTGTCAATAATTTGCAGTCGTAGTTTGTCAGCGAAATAGGGCTCTTCATATTCGTTGTAGGGTGCTGTACAAGCCTTAAAAGGAAGAGTGTAATATTTATTAATTGAAAATGTATTGTCAGTTGTATGGTAGATAAGGTAACACGAAGGTTGCAACCTTTCTATGTCTGCATAAAAATGTTGATTGTGATTAGATATATTGCCCCAACACAGATAATTCTGTATAGATGGAATGTCCAATGTCCGAGCCTGTGGAAGTGTATGGTATATAGTTTGAGGCGTGGAGGCAATAGCAAATATATTGTCTGAAACAAAATAATACAGTGCCTGATTGCCAATGGGGTCGCTGGCTGCTATAAAAGAATGCGTTTGTTTGTCCAAAATGACTACACTCCAAATGCCTTTAAGTAAGGCAAAAGCCTTACTTTGCATAGTTTGGTACAATAATAAAATATTGTTTGCCTGATTGTCGGGGCTGTATTTGTCTGTCAATGCGGAGACAATTTCAGACGGAAATAATATTTTTCCACAAAAAACAAGCAGAAAAGAATCGTTTTCTGCTATTTGTGTTTTGCTATTAGCGGATAAATAAATGTATTTATTGTTAAAGATAATGGTTTTTGTTGCAGAAAAACTCAATTGGTTGTCTTCCGAACAATATATCAAAGCAAAATTATCCATATTTAATGTTGTAAATGTGGAATTACTTGCTATAAGATTGCTTATTTAAGCAAAATTTCTATTACAGATGTTTCTCCTCTGTTTAGTTTTAAGAAAGAAGTTCCTTTTACCATACGATTGTTTATTTTTTTCTCTGCTGCAACTTTCAAATAGGCATCATGTTTCCAAACGCCTTCGTATAGACCTTCTTCATTGGTGGTAACTATACGGTAAATATCTTCGGCAAAAGTAGGTTCACCTATTGTTAATTGACATTCGGCAACAGGTACCTTGTCGCCATTTTCGTCAGTGGTGGTAACAATAACTACACCTTTGCATTCTTGTGCTGATTTGCATGAAATGATACTTGTAAAAGCAATGAAAACAATTGCAATAGCAAACGAAATAAATTTAATTCTTTTCATGAAATAATATTTTGATGTCTAAAACGTTTCTTTTTTGAATTTTTTTTTGTAATATTGCACTTATAAAATAAGGTAGTGCAAAATTATATTTTATTTTGATATAAAACGTTTTTATAATAGAATTATTTTTATAAACAAATGAAAAAAATGAAAAAATATTCCAAATTAGGGTTAATATTGCTTGTTTTCGTTTCACTTTTAGGGACAACAACAACGGCAAACGGCAGAGAAAAAAACAAAAAAAAGATGCAAAATAAAGAAATTTTAGTACAAATAAGTACGACACAAGGCAACATTAAGGTAAAATTGTACAACGAAACCCCTCAACATCGGGATAATTTTGTAAAATTGGTGCAAGAGCATTATTATGATAGTTTGTTGTTTCATCGGGTTATCAATAATTTTATGATTCAAGGGGGCGACCCTGATTCCAAAAATGCTGCACAGGGTCAGATGTTGGGAATGGGCGGTCCTGATTATACCATTCCTGCCGAGATATTACCGCAATTAAAACACAAAAAAGGTGCTTTGGCGGCAGCCAGAATGGGCGACCATGTCAATCCGGAAAGAGCTTCATCGGGTTCTCAATTCTATTTGGTGCAAAACGATAATGGCACTCCTCATTTAGATGGTGCCTATACTGTTTTTGGCGAAACCGTAGAGGGACTTGATGTGATAGATAAAATTGCAAAAGTTAAAACAGATAGAAACAATCGGCCATTGGAAGATGTAAGAATTATTTCTATGAAAATAGTGAAAAAATAATGAGTGAAAAATTAGACCAATTCAAACAAGAAATAGAAGCGTTTACCTCGTCCTCAATGGAAGAGTTGGAACGTTTTAGATTGAAATATCTGGGCAAAAAAGGCGAATTGACCGTTCTTTTTGACAATATCAGAAACATTCCCGCAGAAGAAAGAAAAACATTTGGACAAAATGTCAATATTTTGAAAAATATGGTCTTGTCCAAAGTTGAAAATCTAAAATCACAAATAGAGAGCAAATATACCCAACAGGTTGATGAAATGGACATCTCCTGTCCTGCCAATAGTATGGAAATAGGAGCCAGACACCCTATTTCGGTGGTAACGAAAAAAATCTATGATGTGTTTTCCAAAATCGGTTTTACCGTGGCAGAAGGTCCCGAAATAGAAGACGATTGGCATGTGTTCAGTGCTTTGAATTTTCCTCCGGAACACCCTGCAAGAGATATGCAAGATACCTTTTTTGTGGAAAAAGACCCCGATGTACTTTTGCGGACACATACTTCTTCGATACAAGTGCGGGTAATGGAGGCAAGTCAACCGCCTATTAGGGTTATCTGTCCGGGTAGAGTGTTCAGAAATGAGATAGTAACAGCCCGTTCCCATTGTATTTTTCATCAGATAGAAGGATTATATATAGACAAAAATGTTTCTTTCGCCGATATGAAACAGACATTGTTGTATTTTGCAAAAGAAATGTTCGGCAATCATATCAATATTCGTCTTCGTCCATCGTATTTCCCGTTTACGGAACCATCAGCCGAAATGGATATTTCCTGTGATATTTGCGGCGGCAAAGGTTGCAACTTGTGCAAATATTCCGGTTGGGTAGAAATATTGGGTTGCGGTATGGTGGACCCCAATGTGTTGAAAAATATGAATATTGACCCCAATGTTTATAGCGGTTTTGCTTTCGGTTTGGGTGTGGAACGTATTACGCAACAATTGTACAAAACAAAAGATATTCGTTTGTTCTTCGAAAATGATATTCGTTTTCTAAAACAATTTGAAGCCATATAAAGTTGAACTAAAAAAATAATTATATGTTAAAGTATTACAAAACAATTAACAATGTACTTGGTTGGGTTGTTTGTATTATAGCCTCAACGGTGTATTTGATGACAGCCGAACCAACAGTAAGTTTTTGGGATTGCGGAGAATATATTTCTACTGCATATAAATTGCAAGTAGGGCACCCTCCCGGAGCCCCCACGTTCCAATTGATAGGTCGTTTGTTTAGTCTGTTTGCCAATGGAGATGTTACCAAAGTGGCTTATTGTATCAATGCGATGTCGGCATTGTGCAGTGGTTTTACTATTTTGTTCTTGTTTTGGGCATTGACCATGTTGGGCAAAAAATTAGCGACCATAAACAATGCGGAGTTTACCACAGCAAAAGCAGTAGCCGTGTTTGGCAGTGCTCTTGTCGGGGCATTGGCTTATACTTTTACCGATACATTTTGGTTTTCGGCGGTAGAAGGTGAGGTTTATGCGATGTCTTCGTTTTGCACAGCCTTGGTATTTTGGGCTATCTTGAAATGGGACGCCGTAGCCGATGAAAATTATTCCTATCGTTGGATAATATTTATTTTCTTTGTGGTTGGGTTGTCTATCGGGGTGCATCTGTTGAACTTGCTAACCATTCCGGCCATGGGCTTGATAGTTTATTTCCGTAAATTCAAACCGTCAAACAAAGGATTGATATATGCATTGCTTATCTCGGTTGCCTTGGTGGGTGTGATTTTATGGGGCATCATTCCATTGATAGTAAAATATTCAGGCTCTTTTGAACGCTTGTTCACCAATACCTTCAATACAGGATTTAATGTGGGAACCATTGTTTATTTCTTGATTATAGCAGGCTTGTTGGTATGGGGCATTTTGTATAGTATCAAAAAACAAAAACCATTGTTGAACCTTATTCTCTTATCGTTTACGTTTTTGTTGATAGGTTATTCCACATTTTTAATGTTGCCCATTCGTTCCAACGCCAATCCGCCAATAGATGAAAACAATCCGGAAGATGCAGTGGCGTTGTTGGCGTATTTGAACCGCGACCAATATGGCTCCAATCCCTTGGTGTACGGTCAATATTACAACAGCCGCGTGAAAGAATACAAAGACGGGACGCCTGTTTATGTGAAAAACTATGTTGTTTCAAGTGAAAGCCATGGAGATTTAATCCATTTCTATCAAAAGGCAGATGCGGAAAAGTTTGTTGAAGCCAACAAAAACAAATATCCCAATTTGACCATCAAAGGAAAATATGTTATTGCTGACGAACGCAAAAATTCCGTTGCCGTTTATTATGGTGAAGATTGCACTTTGTTCCCGCGTATGTGGTCCAATAGAGATGAAGGCAATATCAGACAATACAAGATATGGGCGGATATTACAGGACCTGATGTGAATTATGTCAATGGGCAAGCCGTTCCCAATATTCCCACATTCGGAGAAAATCTGAAATTTTTCTTCGATTATCAAATGTGGTATATGTATGGACGGTATTTTATGTGGAATTTTGTCGGTCGTCAAACCTTAGACCAAGGTTTTGGCAACAAACGTTCCGGCGAATGGCTCAGTGGTATCACCTTTATCGATGAGGCTCGTTTGGGACCACAAGATATGCCCGAACACATGAAAAACAAAGGGGCTAACAAATATTATTTCTTGCCGCTTTTGTTGGGCATTATCGGTTGCGTGTTCCATTTTATGAAAGACAGAAAAAATTGGGGTGTTGTGCTGATGTTGTTCATCATGACAGGTATTGCCATAGGTGTTTATCTGAACATGTATGCCTATCAGCCACGTGAACGGGATTATGCTTTTGCGGCTTCGTTCTATGCTTTTTCCATGTGGATAGGTTTGGGCGTATATGCCATTTTTGCATTGATAGAAAAATATATGAACAAAACATTGGCAGCCACTGTTGCCACGGTTGTTTGTTTGAGTGTTCCCGCTGTTTTGGCCGCTCAAAACTGGGACGACCACGACCGCTCCAACAGATATCTGACACGTTCCATCGCCAAAGCCTATTTGGACAGTTGTCCTAAAAACGCAATATTGTTCGCCAATGGGGATAACGATACATTCCCGCTTTGGTATTTGCAAGAAGTGGAAGGTTATCGTACAGACGTGCGTATCTGCAACCTTTCTTTAATGGGTACGGACTGGTATATCGACCAAATGAAACGCAAAGCCTATGACGGCGAACCCGTGAAGATGAACATGACAAAAGAAATGTATCAACAGGGAACAAGAGATTTGTTGGTTGCACGCAATTCACTCAAAATGCCGCAAAATATTGTCAATGTTATGCAGGAAATATATAAACCTACCAATAACAAACGCGAGGCAACCATTCCGACAACAGCATTGTTTATGAAAGTGGACAAAGAAAAAGTCTTGGCAAATGGTGTTGTGCCAGAATCTATGGCTGACCAAATTGTGGACAACATTGTTTGGAATATGCCGAATACGTCCATCTATTATGCACAAGGCAACGATACGGTGAAAGTTATCACCAAAGCCTACATTGCCATGATGGATATTTTGGCCAACAACAATTGGGAAAGACCTATCTGCTACGTCGCCACAACAGGGGCTGATGCTTTCTTCGGTTTGGAAAACTATTTCCAAGCGGAGGGTATGGTGTATCGTTTGGTGCCTATCTATTCCAACAATGATAATATGTTGCGTTTTGTGGGCAGGGTCGATTCCGATATTTTGTATGACAATCTGATGAACAAGTTTGAATTGTCCGAATTTGCAAGTGAGGATATTTTCTTGAGCCAAGACTATACCCGCATGGTTTCCAATTTTAAAATTATGTTTTTTAGATTGGTCGAAAGCCTTATCAACGAGCAAAAGTTTGACAAGGCCGAACTCGCTGTGGACAGAGTGTACGAGTGTTTCCCGCAAAATATCATTCCTTACGATTATTTCGATTTGTTCTTTGCACGTTGTTATGTGCTTTGCAACAATGACAGGGCTGTCAAGAAAGGTATTGCTCTCTTTAATGATTATATAGAGCAATTGCAACGCGAAAACGCTTATTATGCCAAGTTCAAAGGCAACAAGGCTGCTTTTGTTTCTAATGAATACAACCGCAACAATTCGTTGTTGAGCGAAATATATCAACATTGCAACGGTTTTGTTCATGCGGAAGAATATCAAAAGTATCAGCCGGATTTCCAAATGTTGTTGGAAAAAATTTCTCCAACACTGGCTAACAATTAAGGAAACTGTTTAATTCAGCATAATGAAATCTGTGGGACGATGTGAATCGTCCCTTTTTTTTTTATATTGTTTCGCCAAGCGGCGAAAGTACATCTTTTTGGGAAACCCCAGTTTCGCCAAGCGGCGAAAGTATATCTTTTTGGAAAACCACTGTTTCGCCAAGCGGCGAAAGCATATCTTTTTAGGAAACCCCAGTTTCGCCAAGCGGCGAAAGTATATCTTTTTGAAAAACCCCCGTTTCGCCAAGCGGCGAAAGTATATCTTTTTGGAAAACCACTGTTTCGCCAAGCGGCGAAAGTACATCTTTTTGAAAATACCCCGTTTCGCCAAGCGGCGAAAGTACATCTTTTTGAAAATACCCCATTTCGCCAAGCGGCGAAAGTACATCTTTTTGAAAATACCCCATTTCGCCAAGCAGCGAAAGCATATCTTTTTAGGAAACCCCAGTTTCGCCAAGCGGCGAAAGTATATCTTTTTGGAAAACCCCCATTTCGCCAAGCGGCGAAAGTATATCTTTTTGAAAACACCCCGTTTCGCCAAGTGGCGAAAGTACATCTTTTTGAAAATACACTGTTTCGCCAAATAGCGAAAGCATATTTCAAACAAAAATATTCATTTTTGAATAATGTCAAATATTATATATTAATTAATGGTATAAAAATGCAAATACGCCAATGATGTTTCAGTCCAAAAATTTATTTTAGTTCTCAATATTCAATTCTCATTTCACAACACAAAAAAAGTGCTATCTTTGCATATCAGATACAATTAAGGATTTTCATATAAAAATATATAAACGATGGAACCCAAACAATCTTCCCAAAGGTATAAAATCTCCAAAGCAATGTTGGAGCGTATCCCCAAATATTATTATTATATAAAGGAATTGAAGCGCCGTGGCGAAGAGTATATTTCTTCGGCAGAGGTGGCGACCGCACTGCGGCTGAATGCCATTCAGGTGCGCAAAGAATTTGCGGAGGTGTCGTCTGTGGCAGGCAAACCGCGAATAGGATTTAGAATAGATACCTTGCTCAAAGACATGGAGGTTTTTCTCGGGTATAACAATATTGACGAGGTGATTATTGTTGGAGCCGGACGTTTGGGACAGGCTCTGATGTTTTATGACGGCTTTCAAAAATACGGCTTTAATATTGTCGCCGCCTTTGACAATAATCCCAAATTGTTTGGAATGACATTTAATGAAAAACCTGTATTGGACATCAAAGAATTGCCGCAATTTGTGCAACGAATGAATATACAAATGGCGATAATCGCCTTGCCGAAACAATATACGCAAGAAGTTGCCAACCTGCTGGTAGATGCCGGCATAAAAGGTATTCTGAATTTCTCCCAGAGATTTTTGGAAGTGCCCGAAGATGTCGTTGTGCAAGATATAAATATTGTGGCTACACTGGCTATCTTGGCAAGAAATATGAAGAAAAAACAGGATAATAGATAAAGCAAGTACTTTATTGGTCTGCAAAAATGGATTCACCAACAGAATTATTGCAAGTTTCGCACTTCTCTTTAAGTTTTTTATCTCCCAAGGGGAACAACACAGTTGTTGAAGATTTGTCTTTCTCCCTCCAAAAAGGAAAAACCTTAGGCATTGTCGGGGAATCAGGCTCCGGAAAGTCTGTTTCCATGTTGTCGATGATGCGTCTGTTCAACGATAAGAAAGTGAAATATGAGGGCAACATTTGTTTTTGCGACAACGGTGAAACGGTGGATTTGCTGGCTTTGTCAAACAGCAAAATGAGACATTATCGCGGCAATAGAATAGCGATGATTTTTCAGGAACCCATGACCTCGTTGAATCCCTCCATGCGTTGCGGTCATCAGATAACAGAAGTACTGTCCCTGCATGCCCACATGTCAAAACAAACGGCACAACAACGGGCATTGGAATTGCTCAAAGAGGTGATGTTACCCGATGTGCAAAAAGTGTTCCGTGCCTATCCGCATGAAATTTCCGGCGGACAGAAACAACGCGTGATGATAGCCATGGCGATGGCTTGCAATCCCGACGTGCTGATAGCCGACGAACCGACAACCGCATTGGATGTTACCGTGCAGAAAAGTATTATCGATTTGATGAAAAACCTGCAGCAAAAACACGGCATGAGCATCATTTTTATTACCCATGATTTGGGGGTGGTGGCACAAATCGCCGATGAGGTCTTGGTGATGTACAAGGGAAAAAAAGTTGAACAAAATGATATAAAAAATATATTTTCCGCTCCGCAACACAATTATACCAAAGGGCTTTTGGCATGTAGGGTACCCCTGAATACCCGTTGGAATAAACTGCCATCTATCGCTGATTTTATGCAGGAAAACACAACTGCGGCATTTGTCAAAGAAGAAATAAGCCCCGAACAATGGAAATCCGAATCCGAAAAATTGATGCAGGCAACGCCGCTGCTGCAGGTGAAACATTTGTCCAAATATTATCCTTTGAAAAAGAAATTATTTGCTCCAAGAACCTATTATAAGGGTGTCGATGATGTGAGTTTTGAGGTGTATGAAGGCGAAACCCTGGGCTTGGTCGGTGAATCGGGCTGCGGAAAAACGACATTGGGACGCTCTTTGTTGAGATTGATAGAACCCACTTGCGGACAAATCATCTATCAAGGGGTGGATATTTGCCAATTGTCAGAATCGGAAATGCGGCAAAGAAGGAAAGATATGCAAATTATTTTTCAAGACCCCTACTCTTCTTTGAATCCCCGATTTACCATAGGAAACGCCATTATGGAACCCATGCAGATACACCGCCTCTATGCGAATGACAAGCAGCGAAAAGACAAGGTGATGGATTTGTTGGCAAAAGTGGGCTTGCAGGAAAAACATTTTTATGCTTATCCCCATCAATTTTCAGGCGGGCAACGACAACGCATCTGCATTGCAAGGGCTCTGGCTCTGAATCCCAAATTTGTTATCTGTGATGAATCGGTGTCTGCTCTTGACGTGTCGGTGCAGGCTCAGGTCTTGAATCTGTTAAACGATTTGAAAAAAGAATTTAAATTGACCTATATTTTTATTTCTCACGATTTGTCGGTGGTAAAATATATGTCCCATCGTGTGATGGTTATGCGGAACGGAAAGATACAGGAATTGAATTTTTCAGACGATTTGTACGCCAACCCGCAAACGGCATATACCAAAGAGTTGATAGCCGCCATTCCCAAGATTGCCTCTGTGTAGCCAAACCCTTATGCAGCGCTAATTGCTTGCATGTTTTATGTATCTTTGGCTTGTTGAATCTATAATATTGCAAAAATACCTTATTGAACCTATTAAAGACAAAGAATGATTTTGGCTTGCCAATAGTTTATATTCTTAATCTTTGTTTCAATTGTATTGCTTTTACACAAATATATTTATATATACACTATTGTTCTATATTTTTATTGAATAAAGCAGACGAAGTAAAATCACGATAGAAGAACTATATTACATATTTTTCATTTTTCACATAGAAATGTAATGTTTAAAAACATACTCATGAAAAAATAGATAAAAAGTCTGCTTAATAATTAAAGTATCGCTTTTCTGATTCTCACCAATTGTTCCAACAAAGGTTCCACCTCTTGAAGCGGCAGCATATTGGTTGCATCAGACTTTGCCTCTGCCACATTGGGGTGCGTTTCCATAAATACGCCGTCAAAACCGACAGCCACACCCGCTTTGGCGATGGTAATAATCAAATCTCTACGACCTCCGCTAATGCCATTGGATTGATTGGGTTGTTGTACCGAATGAGTAATATCTATCACCAAAGGGCAATTATTGTCTTTCATCAGTTGTACGGAGCGAAAATCCACCAACAAATCCTGATAACCGAACATAGTTCCCCGTTCGGTAAGCATCAAACGCTTGTTGCCTGTTGAATATATTTTTTCAGCGACAAAACGCATGGCTTCAGGGGCAACAAATTGTCCTTTTTTCACATTGACAATTTTATCCGTTCGTGCTGCTGCCAACAATATGTCCGTTTGGCGGCACAAAAAAGCAGGTATTTGTAATATGTCCACAAAAGGTGCTGCCATTTGTACATCTTCAACGGAATGTACGTCTGTCAAAACGGGAACAGACAATTGTTCTTTTACCTTTGCTATGGCTTTTAATGCTTTGGTGTCCCCAATACCGCTAAATGAATGTAAACTTGAACGGTTGGCCTTGCGATACGAAGCCTTAAAAATAAAAGGAATGGATAATTTTTGGCATATTCCTTTCAAAATTGTGGCTATTTCCAAAGGCATTTCCTCATTTTCTACCACACAAGGTCCTGCTATCAAAAAAAAGTTTTCTTTATTATATGAATTTCCAAACAACGATTTCAGATATTCCATCTTTTTCTTTTATTTGTACATCAAAAGTTTTGCAAAGATACATAAAAAATGTAAACAAAGCAAAGCATCTCATTTTAATCGGGAACACAAGTTTGTTTAAACCGTCCCCCCATTCCATTTTTACGGTAAGCCTTTTTCTGTTCTTTCAAATGTGCCTTGATACGTTTTCTTGTTGCGGGGTCTTGGTTTTTAAGATGTTGTTTGTATGTTTTACGGTATTCTTTATAAGCAGCCTTACGTTTTTGCTCTTTTTCCACTGCCTGCTGATTTTGCACTTGTTGCACACTTTTGGTTTTGCAAGCCAAACACAACAACAAACAAATACTTATCAAGACAATAAAACGGATTTTTTTCATTTTAATGAAGTCTAAAATTATGTTTTTCTTTTTTCCTTTTTGGCGGCAGGAAACAATACATTGTTAAGTATCAATCTATAACCTTCAGAATTGGGGAACAAATTCAGATCTGTTGGATTATCTCCAACAAAATGCTGGTAATCTTCAGGGTCGTGTCCGCCCAAAAAAGTAAAAGTACCCTGTCCAAAAGTTCCATGTATATATCTGGCTTCATCAAAAGCCTTTGTTTCACCCAATACTATCACATTCGGTTTTAGTGTTTCTTTTCTAAAAGCCGTTGTCTGTCCCATAAATCCGCGTAAAACTTGGTAATGATTTTGGCAAAGCATAGTTGGCACGGGGTCCCATTTCGCCGAAAATTCAAACAAGGTAAAAAAATCATTATTCCTATTTTGCATGTGCATAGACGGATTGACATCTATATTGGAAATCTCATATTCATACGGATTGGTAGAGATTTTAAAATTATGAAAAGCAAAAGTGTTGTCAAAATTTAATTTATTTTGAGCATCTCTATCCATTGGATCTCCATCAAAAGGTGTATCACAAATATCCACGCCATCAGCAGCCAAAGCCACATCAAAACTATCGGGAGCAGAACACATGGCAAACATATAACCTCCACCTGAAACAAACTCTCTGATTTTTTTTGCCACCGCCAATTTCAACAAGGAAACCTTGGCAAAACCTAATTTTTTCGCCATTGCCTCCTGCTGTCTCACATCTTCCTTATACCAATCGGCATTGCGGTAATTTGCCCAAAATTTGCCATATTGACCAGTAAAATCCTCATGATGAAGATGAAGCCAATCATACATAGGCAACACACCATTAACCACTTCTTCATCATACACAACATCGTAATGAATTTCAGCATAAGTCAGGACCAGGGTAACAGCATCGTCCCATGGCAATTTGTTTTTGGGAGAATATACGGCAATTTTGGGGGCTTTGGTCAATTTAACCTCATTCATATTGATGTCAGGTTGGGCTATTTTCTGCAAAATGGCAGCGGCTTGCACATCAGGCAAAACTTGATAAGCCACATCGCGTATCGCACATTCGTTTGCAAATGTTTCATTGTACGGACATAAAAAACTGCCGCCACGATAATTGAGCAACCAACTCACCTCTTGATTTTGTTGTAATATCCAAAAAGCAATACCGTATGCTTTCAAATGGTTGGTTTGTGTCTTGTCCATTGGAATAAGTAAAGAACTTGCTGTTATAAAATTAATAGACAGCAAGTTCAATAGAATTAGTATTCCAAATTTCGCTTTTTTAAGCATGTAAATTAGTGCTTAGGTTGAACCTGTAGCGGATTGTTTTCTTTTTCGGGGAAAGAAGCCGAAGCCTTTGGTTTTACTTCTCCCTTAATAAACAATTCCACTCTTGGAGTGTTTTCCGCATTGGATATTACGGTTATCATTTTGTTGATTTTGCCAATACGGCTTGTATTGTATTTTACCGTAATAGCAGACGATTTGCCCGGCATAATAGGTTCTTTGGGCCAACTGGGGACTGTACACCCACAAGACGAATATACATTTTGAAGCACCAAAGGTTCCTTGCCTGTGTTTTTGAAAGAGAATTCACAAGTACCGTTGTCTTCTTCAAAGATTGTTCCGTAATCGTGTTCCAAGGCATCAAAATGTATTTGCGGAGCCTTTGTCTTTTTCACGGTATTTTTTTCTGCTTTAGGTGTTTTTTCTGTTTTTGTGGCAGTATTTTGAGCGATACATGTTCCAAAGCACGCCAACAATACAATTAACATCACTTTTTTCATATCAATATCTCCTTTGTTTTATTTTTCAACTGTAATTCCTTCTATTTTTATAGATTCGGTAGCATTTGCCGCATTGGTATTAATAGTTATTGTTTTATTAAAAGGACCTTCATCTGTCGGCGTATAGGTAACTTTTATTACACCTGATTTGCCAGGGGCAAAAGGTTCTTCCGGATAATTGATGGTTGTACAACCACAATTAGTATAGACACTCTTAATAACCAATGTTTTCTTACCCGTATTGATAAACTTCAAATCAATAGTTTTTGAAGTTCCCATGGTAATGGTTCCAAAATTCAAAACTTTCATATCTGTCGAAAAAACAGCCTTTTCACTCTGAACAGATTGAGAAACCTTGCTTGAAGACTTGCCAACGGGATTTTGTGCATACATGATAGACCATGTAAACAAAAATAGAACTACACAAATTATATTTTTCATAAGTATAATAAAATTTCTTACTTTGATATATGCAAAAATAGGACCAAACTACAACAAATTCGGATTAACTTTTGCAAAAGTATAACCAAATGAAGATGTATACGGTTTGCCTAATATATGAGTTAAGAAATCTACATAAGCATCAGTAAAGGTAAACGAATCACTATCATAATAATCGTTTTGTAATGGACGATTGCCAATGCTGCCCATATCAATAGTATCTGTGTTGTATTCTTCCAATTGTTCGGTTGGCACAATCTTACTCATTACAGGCATTTTGCCATAATCTTCTCTGATAAGCAAATCCAACACCTTGTCGGCCAACGATGAAGTCAATTGTCTATCGTATTCTCCGCACATACCAGAACGCGGATAATATCCCGATATTTGCGACCGTGCTTGAATACCCAAACGTGTAGATATTTCTGAAGCAATAACACCGCTTACACCACCGAAACGAGGATGTCCATATTCATCCGTTTCTGAACTTGCATAAACCATGCTCAATTTTTGTGTTTCCTCATTCCACCAACGAACACCTTCAGAAACAGCGATAATTAAATTTTTCTTTTCTTGATAACGTTGTTTTACCGTTTCAAAGAAACGTTCTTTTCTTTCGGCTGTCATTTCATATTCTGGCACAAGAGCCAATTCTGCACCGCCAAAAATAGCACTACCGGTCAACCATCCAGCATCTCTACCCATCACTTCTACAACCATAACTCTTTGGTGGGATTCATTGGTAGAACGCAAATGTCTTGTCATATTGCTAACATTCAATGCTGCAGTAGGAAATCCCGGACAAAGTACAGCTTCTATATCCTTTCCATTATAGGTATGAATAGTTTTTGTACGAAGATCGTTGTCAATGGTTTTTGGAAAACCTATAACAGGAATACCTTCTCTTTCATACAAACGTTTGGCTGCCCCATTAGTATCATCACCTCCAATAGTAATCAACACATCTACTTTATATTTTTTCAAATTAGCAATAATTTGCGGAACTCTATCTTCCGGATTTTTTTCTGATGGAAAAGGATTCGTTCTACTGGAGCACAATGCCGTACCGCCATAAAGTCCATTGTAAGGTTGATTGGTCAGATCGACAATATCACCTTCTCCTAACAAACCTTTCCAGCCTTGACGAATACCATAAACCTTAAAACCAAGAATCAATGCACGATTTCTTATGTTTTCAATACTTGAATTGATAGCAGGAGTATCACCACCACCGGACAAAATTGCCACAGTTTTTCCCTTGAATATTTTTTCTTGACGCATAACTAAATATCTTAATTTATTTGTTTTGCAAAGATAACATAAAAATCTTAATTACA
>CAJOFD010000042.1 GCA_905233585.1 uncultured Bacteroidales bacterium | reverse complement strand
AAGTCTATTTTGTGTCTTTTGCCAATCGTATCCTAAATTATAATTTCCCAACTTAAATATATAATTGAACTACTGTCGTAAAAAAACTTTTTATCCTACTATTTTGATATAAGTTCTTTATGGTTTTGCAAAATATCTTTAGCGGTTCCTTTTTTATTGGCAAATTCAAACATAGACATTGAATACCAACCTTCATAATTTGGAGCCCAATAACGAATACCGGCCATGCCATTTGCTTTTCCCCATTTGATAACATCGGCATAAATATCGGCTTGGCCTTGTTGGGTATGTTTATAGCCTCTTACTTTCTTTTTCCAACTGGCAAAAGGTCCGTCCATTTTACCTGAAGGATAAGAAAATTCCCCGATAAAAACAGGAATACCACACTTGTCATTGATTTTAGTAATGGTTTTTTTCAAAAGTTTTTTCTTGTTTGCAGACAAAGACGGAGCACTCGGATAATAACTGATACCTGCTGTTTCCATTTCGTACCCTTTTTCTTTCATATAATTGAAAAATTTTACACTACAAATTGCAGGAAAAACAACTGTTGCAATATGTGTTGAGAATTTTACATTGGAAGCATCAATGCCTAATTTGGCATAAGCGCTCAATATTCCTCTTTTTACAGCAGCATATGCTGCTGCATCATATTGCCAGACATTCCGTTTAAGCCAACCGCGGGCGAAGACAGGTGCCAAATATTTTTTAATATTTGAAGCCTTTTGCAATTTAGGATTCACTGCGGTTTTTAAGCCCATGCTAATTCCAGCAAATCCAAAATTGGCTTCGTTTCCAAGATTCCAATTGTTTACCGTACATCCGGTATTGAGAATGGCTTCGCCGATAAAAGCCCCATAGGCTTCAAGTACTATACAGATTTCGTCAAGTGTTAATTCAGACCAGTCTTTTCCATTTTGCAATGTATAAATATCGGGATATTCATGAAAACGTGGCGCCTGTTGTTTATCCATGTCCATATAGGTATATGCACACATGATTTCAGGATTGATAGGTATATTTAACGCCGCGGCAATTTTACACAATTCAATTCCTTGATCAAAAGTATGTACATTGGCATTTTCGTCTTTTTCACCGTCTGTAATATCTTCACTGATTATGTGCCGTTTGGTAGCAATACGAACATACATCTCTGTAGAACCAAGTTCACGGTATATTTTTTGCAATTCTTCGGGAGTTATAGCGGTTTTTTCTCCAATAGTAAAAGAATAGCCTTTTTGAAATTGTGGTAATGAAAAAGGACTTAAAGAAAGAGCAACGCGAAAATCATTGTTTTTTTCTTCTTTATTGGCTTTTTCCGTTACTTCAGACTTTTGCTTTTTATCTAATTCCGATATTACATTGCTTGATGTTATAGGTTTTTTTCGGATTGTTGATATTCTGTTTCAATAAACTGCAAGATGAAAGTTTGAGAAATTCCTTGTGCTTGTGCTATGTTCCGTGTAGTTGTTTCTATACCATTAATAATGGCATAGCCCATATATTCTAAATTATCGCCCGAAATGATAGGAAAGTCTTGGTTATGCAACAGAGATTGAAAAGATATAAAATCCTGCATTTTTACAAGACCTTGATATTCGATTTTGTTTTGGCTGCCACTGCCATTGCATACCATTTTGACGGAAGAAGTTTGTCCGTTTTGGCAAGCAGACAATACATAAGTACCTGTGGCAGCAAGATTAACACGGAACGAGTGAACCCCCACTTGTAAAAACAAAGTATGTGTTGCAAGTACACGTCCACTCACATCTGCAATTGCCAAAGTTGCCATTCCTTTATTTGTTACAGACAGGCTTATATTAGTAGTTGCCTTGAATGGATTCGGATTGTTTTGTGAAAATTGTAATGTTTGTCCTTGTCCCCATTCTGTGATATTGGAGCTATGCTGCATTGTCAATGTAGTGTCAGGCCAAAAGAGGGTCTTTTGCCACCCTTGGGTATGATTGATGACATGCACTCGGTTTAGTTTAATGTCTCTTCCTGTAAAAGTTAGCGTAATATTTTGTGCCATAGTGTAAACACACATTAATGTCAATAAAGAAAAAGCAAAAACTCTTTTCATATCATAAAATGATTTTAAAATTTAATTTTGCAAAAATACTGTTTTTTGTTTGTATATGTGTTGTCTGTTTTCCACAAATGTTGTTCTATTTTACATATTCCAAATAAAAACAATAAATAATGGCAATCTTTCTCTTATTTTATTTTTGTTCTAAAAGATGTGTGCGAACCCTAAAAAGCAGTATCTTTGCATACAAATTATTATTATTCCTATGAAAACTCATAATAAAATACTTCCCGTTATGTACACCTCGCCAAGTGTTATTAAATGCACTTCGTGGAGAAATGACTTGATTCGTATAGCCGAAATAGGTGACTTTACCAATGCAGATAAGCCTGAATATTTTCACACCAACGATTATGCTATTCTTTTCATCACAAAGGGGACGCTTTATGGACGGATAAATCAAATTGATGCTGTTATGACATCCCTGTCAGCGGTGTATATATTTAATGATCATGTATTACATTATCACAGCAATACGCCTGACTTCAAAATGCGTATTCTTGCTTATTCTCCGACAATAGCCGAGGAATTGGCACATCACATTCCTCTTGATGTGTTGCGTTATGCCTATGTACGTCCTGTTCGTACTCTTAATAAACATGAAATGCAGATAATAATGCAATATCTTGACCTTATTGAAGAATTGATGCAAAACAATATTTCCACTCAGCAAATAACAATCATACAACTCATTTGCTCGCTCATGTCTTTTCTCTTTAATTTTTATACAAATGGTCTTTCTTTACAAAAACCGCTTTCCCGGTCAGAAGATATTACGGGGCGATTTCTTTCGCTTGTGGACAATCATTGCCAAGAGCATCATACAATCGAATGGTATGCTTCTGAATTATGTTTATTGTCTAAATACATAGCCAATGTAATAAAACAAGTGACAGGCAGAACCGCTGGCGATTGTATCAATGAAGCGCTTATTCGTCAAGCAAAATCATTATTGTTAACTTCTTTTTTCTCTGTACAGCAAATTTCCGATAGGCTTGGTTTCAAAAATCAGAGCCATTTCGGTACATTTTTTCATCGTGCTACGGGTATGAGTCCATTGGCGTTTCGTGATGCAAAATCATCATGCTTTTTGAATCTATAGTTTATGTTTCTATTTTGTCCGATAAAATTAGGCTGAATGTTTCTAATTTTGATAATTAGGATATTTTTACCGACAATTTTGAGCAATAGCCCCAAAAATCGGAGAAAAAATTATATTTTTGCACAAAACCCAAAAACAAAAGTCATGTCAAAACACGTATCATATATCAGTCTGATTATTATTTGTTTAGCAGTTTTTGCAAACAAGGGATATGGGCAAATGCAATTAAAGGACAACAAACAACAAAGCGTTCAACTATTGCCACCTACCATTATTTTTAAGATGAATAAAAAATATATCAATTGTGTTCCTATTGCCCTTTCTGAGGACAAAAGCACTATTATTTCCTATCCGGACCCAAGAGATATAACAGAAAATTCTTGCCCTACTCCATTGAAAAAAGGCTATTTTCTTGATAATCGAGGAATTGGTGCCAATACCGCTTTTCTTAATATTACTTACAAAGAATATGCCAAATTGTCATCGGCTCCAAATATTGACCAAATGAAGAAAATGATCATAAAAGGCAAAATAATTAAAAAAATGTACAAATGCCAAAATGCTCTTTCTGCAGAAAAATCCAAAGAAGATTTATGTAAAATAATTGATAATAAATTCATTAACTGCGAAAGAATAAAATAATCACATCGACTTCTATACCAAAATAGTCAATTGTTTTAAAATTCATAAATATTTAAAATTCAATATTTTATATTTTGTTCTATTTTGGTCAAAAATTACAAAAAATAAAGTATAAAATACTTTTAATTAGCATTTTATTTTTTGACTAATAATAAAAAAATAACATTTTTGTGTTTTCATATTGTTTTTTTATATACCTTTGCCGACACAAATATTAAAAAAATTTTTATGAAAAATTTGATTTATCGGTTATTAGGTATAATTTGTTTTATATTCCTTATGGGAATAAGTTTTGGACAAATTTCTACAAGAATTATCTATGTTAGCCCAGATGGAGATGATAATGCTGCAGGTACATCTCTTGCTCCTAAGAAAACATTGTCGGGAACCTTAGCCTCCATTAATGCAAATGAGTTTACCTATATACGTATGCTCAAAGGTGTTTATAATGAGAATCAGATTATAGACTTAAGTTCTAATTTAATTATAGAAGGCGGTTGGTTTTTTGACAACACCAAAAAAACATGGGTAAAACATGCAGACTCTACAACCACTATTAATATCAATGCGATAACAACTATTGGCAATGCCAACCACAGAATCGGATTCCGCTCCATTAATGATACGAATTGGATGCTCAAAAATCTTACTGTCAATGTCATTGGAGCTACAACTGCTGACAGACATTCTTCAGGGAAAGGAACAAGTGTCTATGGTATTTACACTTCTGGTGTTACAACCAATACTTATGTGGAGCGTTGTAACCTTGTTATTGGAAATGGCGGAAGTGGTCAAAATGGAACAGCAGGTACGAATGGACAAGCCGGGAACAATGGCTCTACTGGAGATATTGGAACAGAGATAAAAGTCTTTGTTTCTTGGGGGTGTACAGGAGGAGAATCTGTTGCAGGCGGAGCCGCCAAAGGTAGTGGCACCTTGGCAGGAGGCAAAGGTGGTAGTAGCGGAGGTGGAAGAGATGGAAATCTTAGTTCCGGCAACAGGGGCTATGATGGAAGTGCTGGTTCCAATGGCGGTGGTGGTGCTGTTGGCGGAACAAAAGGTTCTGGAGGTGCAGCAGGCGGAAGTGTCGGTGGCAACGGTGGCAATGGCAGCAACGGTACCAATGGATCTAATGGGCAAACCATTAATGCATATACTATCAGTGAATATTTTGAACCGGGCAATCAATCTGCCTCTGGTACCAACGGTACAGGTGGTGCCGGTGGTGGTGGTGGCGGTGGCGGCGGTAGTGCCAAAGTTACTGGTTCATGGTCCGGCGGCGGCGGCGGCGGCGGCGGCACTGCGGGTACCGCAGGTTCTGGCGGTATCGGTGGTGGTGGTGTCTTTGGATTATATAGTTACATTACTTCGCCTGTTACTCTAACCGCAACACGCGTTTTATGTGGACAAGCGGGTGTTGGTGGTAATGGCGGTGCTGGCGGTATCGGTGGCGCTGGTGGTACAGGCGGTGCTGGTTATGTTGCAGGTCAAGGTGCTGGTAGTGTATATGGCGGAACTGGCGGTAATGGTGGCAAAGGTGGCAATGGCGGTAATGGTGCCAAAGGTGCCGATGGTATTTCCATACCCTATATAGTTGTAAATTCCAGCGGACACGAGGAAATCCCTATCGATACGCTTACCCCAAGCGATTCTTCTATCCTTTCCACATCGGTAGAATATACATCTTTTACGAATTCTCAAATTATATTACGAAGAGGCACTCAATCTCTTTTGCAAAATTCACATAAATCTGGTTCACAATCGTTTTTGCAAGAAGGTTTACATTTCATTAACGATATTCTTCCGGATTCAAGCAGTTATACAGCCAATTCCGAAACGGTTATTGTGGTTGCCGATAACGTTGGGTTATATACTATCAACGCAGTAGGGGAAACTGTTTTTATCGGCAAAAAAAGAACCTTAGGTACAATTTCTGTTGTGGATAGTGTCCTTTGGGGACAACAAATTGTGGCAACATACTCCAATCCGGCTTCTCAGGGTTACCAATGGAAATTGGTGGATAGTCTTGGCAATGTCATTTGTGTTTCCGATTCAGGTGCATTTGCAATAAACACGGAAGATTTGGCAGCCAATGGCATTAGCGGTAGCTTATATCATATTGGGCTTACTGTGAATTTGGACGAAGAAGGCAAATCCGATTATATTTGGGCATCTTTCCGCGTTTATCCTATTTTGGTTAGCATCAGCATTTCATCCGATACCTTATTTACATACGATGGTTTGGCTAAACAGATAACAGCCACAACAGACATTCCGAATGTGGATTTGCTTACTTTATACAACAATTTAAGCGATAATCCTATCAATGCGGGAACATATCATGTGGCAATTTCGGTGGCAACCCCCAATCATTATGGGCAAGCATTCACCAATATGATAATCAAAAAAGCAGCAGCCTCTATCAGTTTGCGAAACACTACTTTCATTTTTGATAGCACGGCACATTTCCCAACTATCAATACATCTCCAAGTGGATTAAAATACAATATTTTGGTTGATAGTAGCGATACCATTTCCCCTGTCAATGCAGGAACATATAACATTATTGCTGTTATTGATGAAGCAAATTATGAAGGAGACAATTCCGTAGTTTTAACCATCAACAAGGCAACTGCAAGTATCAACTTTACCGACCTTGTTGCTTCTTATAACACTTTGGCACATCAGGCAACAGTAAACACAATTCCAGCAGCACTAAATACCGCTATTCGTTATAGTTGTGGTTCTCTACCTATACAAGTGGGAACATATACTATTTATGCAACTGTTTTGGATAGCAACTACGAAGGCTTTGATAGTGCAACATTTACCATAAATAAATGTACATCTGTTTTCAATATGCAGGATTCTTCCATTGTATATGATGGTTTGCCTCATCAACTCAATAGTTCTATTGAGCCTAATTTTGTTCATTACAAACTTACATATAACGGTGATACGACAAAGCCAACAGATGCAGGTACATACAATGTAGTTGCCGTCAGCACTGATACTTTTGCTATGCCGTCCATCAAAACAGCAACTCTTGTCATCAACAAGGCTGTAGCAACAATTGAAGTATCTGACTTGATACATACTTACGATGGCACCCCTAAATCGATACAAATAAATACAATTCCAGCCGGTTTAACAACCTCTGTTTTGTACAACAACGATATATTGTTGCCTATCAATAGCGATACAATACCTATAAGAATTGTTGTTACAGACAAAAATTATAAAGGAGAATTGGATACTTTTATGATTATTAACAAAGCCACGGCTTCGATTACCCATACAGGCTTACAACAAACTTATACAGGTAACGAATTAAATGTTGGTGTAATAACATCACCAAATAACCTTTCGGTGGTAACAACTTATAATGCGTCAAATCAAAAACCTGTCAATAGGGGTATTTACATAGTAGAATCTACTATTGTAGACAGAAATTATGTTGGTAGTCAAACTGATACAATGATTATAGAAAAAGATTCTGCCGTGATTACCATTAGCAATCTATCTCATGTATTTGACAATACCGACAAACAAGTTGTTGTTACAACATCTCCGTCAGGTTTGAATTATCAAATAACTTACAATAATAGTTCAATTCTACCCGTAAATGTAGGAGATTACCAAGTTGTTGTTGATATTATTGACAGTAATTATTTTGGACAGGCAACAGCAACCATGACCATAACACCTGCTCTTGTATCTATACAATTTGCAGATATGAACCATGTATATGATATGCAAAGCAAACAGCCTGTTATTAATCTTTCTGATAGTGTCAATTACAATATTTCTTTCAATGGAATTAATACCACTTCTGTTGTCAATTCTGGTGTATATAATGTTGTTGTAACGATTACAAGTCCTAATTATAACGGTTGCGATAGTGCTCTATTTACGATAGAAAAAGCACAAGCCTACTTTGATATTCAAGATACTATCGTTACTTACAACCAAACGGAACAAGGAGCAAACATTCAAGTTACTCCAACCTTTACTCCTTTTGATGTTTTATATGAGGGTTCAACACAAAAACCTATCAATGCTGGTATATACAATGCAAATATTGTTATTAACGATACAAACATTGTAGGTAACACCTCTTTTGTTTTTCAAATTTTACCATTGCAGACTAGTGTTATCTATAGCGATACCATACAAATATACGATGGACAACCCAAGTCTATTGTTGTAACAACAGCTGATGACGTGAATTTTACCATTACCTATTTACAAAACAATATCGCTGTAGAACCTATCAATGCTGGTTTGTATGATGTTGAAATACAAATTAATGAACCAAATTACGAAGCAAAAATATTCCATACTTCATTGTCGATAATAAAAGCTATGGCTACCTTGCAATTTGGAGAAATGACTTATATGTATGACAACACACCTAAATCTGCACCTATTAACATAGAGCCAGACAATTTAAGTGTAATTGTTACTTACAATGGAAGTTTGGATTTGCCTGTTGAACCAGGTGCATATTTTGTTGTTGCTACCGTTGATGACATCAATTATCAAGGCTCTATCAGTGATACTTTGTATATTAAATCTACAACTGATATAAAGGAAAATATTGCATATCAAGGAAATGTGAATCTTTATCCTAATCCGACCAAAGAACAAGCCAATTTGTCTATAGAACCAATATTTGACAAATGCAATATACAAATTATTGATGTACAAGGGAAAATATTGTATCAAGAACAAGTTTCACCTAATGATACTTTGTTATATTCCATTGATGTTGCCAATTTCAAAAACGGTATTTATTTCATTCGCATTCAAACGGACAAAACAATAATTGTTAAAAAGTTAATCAAAGAATAAGAAAAACAGAAAAAGGCTATCAAAAATTGATAGCCTTTCTTTTTATTTTCTCCTCAAGGATATGTTATTATCTTAGTAACATATCTTTCAGTTTAATATCGGGGTGATGATATTGGGCTTCTTTGGGTGTCGGGTTGTGTCTGATTTCCATTGCTTGTTGGGGACAGAAATGTATACATGCAAGACATGTGGCACAATTGTTGCCCATTGCTATTTTTTTATTGTTGTCTATTTGTATATTTTTCATCGGACAAACTTTGACACAAATACCACAAGCAATGCATTTGTTTCCATTACAAGCAGGGCAGAGCATTGGTTTTACACGTTTTTCCACAAAAGGTAAGGCACAGATAGCGCTTGCCAAATCCCACCAAGCATAATGATGTTGATAAGAAGATATAGCAATATCGTTTTTTATCTGATTTAAGCGTTGGGCAAACTTATCAAACTTCCAAATTTGTTTATTGGGATTTCGACCGAATCCGACTGCACTATTATCAGGAGTACGAATTTTGTTGCAATAGCCAAGTTTAATTCCCTTTTTTCGCAACAAACGTTTTATTGTCCATATTGCGTTTCCTGCTTGTGCTCCACATGGAATGACAATAAAATAATAGGCATTTTTCGGTAAGGTTAATTCTGCAATTGTTTCATAAACTATTTGGGGAACATTAAACCAATAGGTTGGATAAACAAAGCCTATTTTTTTCTCCTTTGTCAAGTCTATTTTTGTGGCCTCAACAAGAGGTAACACTTGCTCGTTTAACTCTTCTGCTAATTTTCTGCTAATAGCCAAACAATTACCCGTTCCTGAAAAATATAATATCATAATTTCTTGATAAAACGTATTTTTATACTAATATCCTAAAAAACAAAGTTCGTAAAATTTTCTGAAATATGCAAGAAAACACACAAAAAATATTTGTCGGAAAAATTATCTCGGTTTATAATAAATGAAATTGAATATTTATGCAAATAGTTTCCTAATTAAAAAATTCTAAATTAAATTTTTATACAAATTTTATTTGCGATATTTGCAAAAAAATCAAATAAAAATAGTATTTTTGCAAAAGAATTTAATAGAATGACAAACAATGGAAAAATTTGATCCGGCAATGGCAATCAATGCTGTTGCAGAAGTTTCAGCAGAAAGAGGTGTTAATCCTGATATTAATGATTCCGCTACATTTACCTTTCCCAAAGGTCAATTAATGACGGATACTTTTCATGGAGAAGCAGAAGGGTATTTTTTGTATTCCCGTCATTGGAATCCAAGTAATATGGCATTGTGTAAAGCCCTTGCGGCGATGGAAGGCACACAATCCGCTTGGGCAACGGGTTCAGGTATGGCTGCCATTACTTGTACTTTGATGGAACTTGCCAAAGCAGGTGATCATATTGTTGCTTCTATGACGGTTTATGGCGGTACTTTTGCTTTCTTGAAAAATTATATTATTAATTATGGCGTTGAAGTTACGTTTGTAGATACAACAAACTTGGAAGAAGTTCGTAAGGCTTGTAAACCAAACACAAAAGTTATCTATACTGAGACAATGTCCAATCCTCTTTTGAGAATAGCGAATGTGCCGGAATTGAGAAAGATAGCCGATGATTTTGGGGCAAAATTAGTCGTGGATAACACTTTTACTCCGATGGTTTTTTCTCCTTATCGTTTGGGTGCGCATATTGTTGTTTATTCCATGACAAAATATGTTAATGGCAAAAATGATTGTGTTGCCGGTGCTATTTGTGCAGATGCGGATTTTATCAATGCATTAATAGATGTAAACAAAGGAACGGCAATGTTGTTAGGTCCGGTGTTGGATTCGTTCCGTTCGACTTCTATTTTGAAAAACTTGTATGACCTTCATATTAGAATGAAAAAACATTCTGAAAATGCAATGTATTTGGCAGAAAGATTCAAAGCTCTCGGTATAAGTGTAAATTATCCGGGAATGCCAGAACATATAGACCATAAACTAATGGTTGAAGAATATAATGAACAGTTTGGTTTTGGCGGAATGATAGCTATCGACTTGGGAACGGCAGAACGGGCAAACGCATTTATGGAAAAGATGCAGGAAAAAGGTGTTGGTTATTTGGCAGTTTCTTTGGGATTTTTCCGCACATTATTCTCTTGCAGTGGCAAATCAACGTCAAGCGAAGTGCCTCAAGAATACCAAGACAAAATGGGAATGTCTGAAGGTTTGGTCCGCTATTCCGTAGGCTTGGACAACGATATGTCAATGACTTTTGATAAAATAGAAGAAGCACTCAAAGAGCTGAAATACATATAAATATATATAGCTTCAAGAAGCAATAATTACTTTTCGATAATAGTTGGATTTTAATCATCATTGATTGTTTCAATGGTGATTTTTTATTTTCCCAATTGAAATTTTATGGTCTATTTTCCACGATTGTTTTTGGGAGAAAGACAAGTCAAAAAATATTATACCTTTGCAAAAAATTTTATATACGATGTTTACAATAGAAAAAACAAATATTCCTCATGTTAAGCACATAGTGGTAGTTGCTTCGGGAAAAGGTGGTGTAGGTAAATCTACGGTGTCGGTTTTGTTGGCAACAACATTAGCCCGCAAAGGCTATAAAGTTGCTTTGGTAGATGCGGATATTTATGGCCCTTCGGTTCCAAAAATGTTCGGTATGGATGATGAACAACTGATGGCACATACCGTAGATGGAGAAGAATTGATGATACCTATGGAAAAATACGGTGTGAAGTTCAATTCTGTAGGTTTTATTGTCAATTCCCGTCAAGCGGTAATATGGAGAGGACCTTTGGCTGCCAATGTGATGGGGCAGTTGTTTACTAAAACCGAATGGGGAGAAACAGATTATATGATAGTGGATTTTCCTCCGGGAACAGGTGATATACAATTGTCCGCTTTGCAACAATATAAAATAGATGCCGCCATAGTGGTTACCATTCCGCAAATATTATCGGTGAATGATGCCCGAAAGGGTGCCGATATGTTTTCGGAACAAAAACTCAATGTTCCTTTGTTGGGAATTGTGGAAAATATGTCTTGGTTTACACCCCAACAACATCCCGATGAAAAATATTACATATTCGGCAAAGACGGAGGTCAGATGTTGGCATCAGAATTTAATACCAAGTTATTGGCTCAAATTCCTTTGATAACAGAAGTCGGAGAAGCCGTAGAAGAAGGGAACAATCTTTTGGAAAAAAACAATGAAACCATCAATAAGATATTTGACGAAATGGCGGATTATTTGGTGAAAACATTGTCAAATCCTGCTTTTAGCCAACACAACGGGAACGTAAAAATTGCTGTTCCTACGGTAAACAATCAGGTAGATGATCATTTCGGACATTGCGACCATTATACTATATTTGAAGTAGATGATAATAAAAATATTGTAAATGAAGAATTTATGCCTGCTGGTGTAGGTTGTGGATGCAAGTCGGGTATTGTTTTTGACTTGCGACAAAAAGGAGTAAGCATTATGTTGGCAGGTAATATGGGAGATGGCGCAAAAGATGTTTTGACTTCAAATAATATCCGTGTGATAAGAGGGTGTTCAGGGGACATACATGAATTGATACATAATTATTTGGCAGGAAAAATTGCAGACAATGGCATAGGTTGCAGTGCCCATGAATGCCATTCCCACCAATGCCATTAAAATGCACAAGCAGATGCAAAAAAGGCAACCCTATAGGTTGCCTTTTTGTTATAAGATTAATTAAAAATCTTTGTTTTAGTCTTTCTTTAAAGAAGACTGAACATGTTCTGCAATAAAATTGGCAAAATCATCAATAGACATCACGCCGACATCGATTTGTCCGTGTTGGCGGACGGAAACGGTTTTGTCATTTTGCTCTTTTTCTCCGACAATAAGCATATAAGGAACTTTCCGCATTTCGGCATCTCTGATTTTTTTGCCGGTTTTTTCGCCTCTTTCGTCAATAGAAACACGTACATCTTTTTCAGACAGAAGAGTTTCCACATATTTTGCATAGTCATGATATTTTTCACTGATAGGCAGGATAACGGCTTGTTCAGGAGTTAGCCACAAGGGGAAATTTCCTCCGGTATGTTCTATCAAAACGGCGACAAAACGTTCCATAGAACCGAACGGAGCCCTATGAATCATAATTGGGCGATGTTTTTCGTTATCGCTGCCAATGTATTCCAATCCAAAGCGTTCAGGAAGATTATAATCCACTTGAATTGTTCCCAATTGCCATTTTCTTCCGATAGCGTCTTTGACCATAAAATCCAATTTCGGACCGTAGAAAGCCGCTTCGCCTATTTCGACAACGGTATTTAAGTTTCTTTCTTTTGCCGCTTTCATAATGGCATTTTCCGCTTTTTGCCAATTTTCGTCTGTCCCGATATATTTTTCTTTATTATTGGGGTCCCGCAAAGAAACCTGTGCTATATATTCTTTAAAATCAAGAGTTTTGAAAATATATAAAACAATATCTATAACTTTGCAGAATTCTTCTTCCAATTGTTCGGAAGTACAGAAAATATGGGCATCGTCTTGGGTAAATCCTCTCACACGTGTCAATCCGTGCAATTCTCCGCTTTGTTCATAACGGTAAACGGTACCGAATTCGGCTATACGAAGGGGCAAGTCTTTGTATGAACGGGGTTTGCTTGCATAAATTTCGCAATGATGAGGACAATTCATAGGCTTTAGGAAAAACTCTTCTCCTTCTTGTGGTGTTGAGATGGGACGGAAAGAATCTTGTCCGTATTTCTGATAGTGTCCAGATGTTTTGTACAAATCAACGTTACCGATATGAGGGCAGATGACTTGTTGATAGCCGTATGTTTTTTGGACTTTTTTGAGGAAATTTTCCAATCTTTCTCTCAAGGCAGCACCTTTGGGCAACCAAATAGGCAATCCTGCACCTACTTTTTGGGAGAATGTGAACAATTCAAGTTCTTTGCCTATTTTTCTATGGTCGCGTTTTTTGGCTTCTTCTAACAATAAAAGATATTCGTCCAGTTCTTTCTTTTTAGGGAAAGTAACGGCATATATTCTTGTCAATTGTTTCCGTTTTTCATCGCCGCGCCAATAGGCACCTGCCAAACTTAACAGTTTTATTGCCTTGATTGGAGCCATCGAGGTGAGGTGCGGCCCACGACACAAATCGGTAAAAGTACCGCTGTCGTAGAACGTGATTTTTCCGTCTTCCAAATCCTGAATCAATTCCAGTTTATATTCATCACCTTTTTTGGTGAAATAGTCCAAGGCTTCTTGTTTGCTGACTTCTCTTCTGACAACGGCTTGTTTGCTGGCAACAATTTCAGCCATTTTGTCTTCAATTCTTTTGAAATCATCAGAAGATATGTTGTAGTCAAGAAAGTCAATATCGTAATAAAAACCTGTTTCTATGCATGGTCCTATTCCGAATTTTACTCCCGGATACAATTGTTCTATCGCTTCTGCCATCAGGTGGGCGGAAGTATGCCAAAATACATTTTTTCCTTCAGGGTCATTCCATGTAAGCAAACGGACATGGGCATCTGTTTCTATGGGACGGGAACTTTCTACAGTTTGTTCATTTACCATAGCGGCCAAAACATTTCTTGCCAAACCTTCGCTGATAGAAAGGGCTATTTCGTTTGCAGTAACTCCTTTATTGTACTGTTTTATAGTGCCATCAGGTAATGTTATGTTTATCATAAATGTTCTTTTTTAATTAAAACTATAAAATGCAAAGATAACACAAAAATCAATTTCATTTATTATAAATAAGATAAATTTTCAAAAGGCAAGATTTATAGCTTCAAGTTGGGATGTAATATTTTTTAGAAGTTTATCTCCAAGAAGTCCGTTATATAAGAATAAAAAATTGTACTTTTGTGCCAATACATTATGAATATAGTATGTAGGATAAAGTAAGAAAATAAATAACAGCGAACTTTGGTTCTTGTTCGTGATTGTTGGAAGTCCGCCAAACATTCAATATACATCACACAGAATGAGAAGTATAAGAGTTCTTGCCCTTGGTGTGAACCATTACTTACTTATGTGTGATTTGGTATAGGCGGACACCACAACAATCGTAAGCAACGGAATGGTGAACGCCTTTTTTAGTTGCCATAGTACCAAAGACCATAAATATGGAAGCCTATGGACGAAGATTATCATATCGGGAGAGAGATAAAAGTACATATAGAAACCAATGGGATAAAAATAGGGTGGCTTTGTCAGCAGTTGCATTGCCACCGCAACACCATTTACAATATATACAAACGCAAATGGATAGATACGCAGATGCTGATGCGTATTTCCAAAGTACTGAAACGTGATTTTTTTGCGGAATTCTCGCAATATTACCAAGAACACAAAGTATAAGACAGATAGTGATTTATGCAAAGTGCTGATATTTTTGTGCAAAATGCCTATATTATTATGCACTCTCAACGAGTGATAAAAACCATAAGATGATACCTTTACAAGGTAAAAAAGAATAAAAATGCAAATAAAATTCGTCAATCTTATTTAGGAGCATATTATAACATAACAGGTATTTCTTACTTATATAAATTTTAGGTATTATGAATAATTTTTCAAAACTATCATTGTATGATTTTTTAACAATGCTTATTCCTGGCTTTGTTATTCTGTGGTTCTTGGATTTTTTCGGCTTGGATACAAAAAATGCTGTAATTGACATATTTATTGGTATATTAAGTTATCTTACGGGTCTTTGTTATCATAAGTTGATAGAATGTATTTGTAAAAAACTACATTTAATAGGAAATGAATGCATACAAAAGAAAGCATGGAAAGAATTTTATAAAAAAATAGAAGAAAAAGAATCAAGAAAAGTCCCATTTCCTGAAGATATAGACGAATATTATGTAGCAGCATATTACAAAATTGCTAAAAATGGTTGCTTAATGAATATTCCCGTATTAGAGGCTCAAGAAGCGTTTTTGAGAAATGCCTTTTTATTGATTTTAGGCGTTATATGTAAAATTACATGTTGCGATATTGCATATTGTTTATGTTGTTTAGTCATTTTCTTAGTTATCATATTTATTCTTAGCATATTAGCGTGGTTTAGTATACAAAAGAAAATTTATTATTTAGTTTGGGAAGGGGATTACTATTTGATACGTGGAGATGAAATTTTATCTAAAAACAAGATAAAGGAAGAAAATGAAAAAGCTCAAGATAAAGAAAAAAATGAAAATGCTGATATTTAGCATTTTTTCTAGAAGTTTAAAATTTTATAAAATATTATGTACAAAAAATTGAAGATGTATGGTTTGTTTGTAGGGTTGTTATTTTCTTTGTGTAATAATCAAGCCCAAACAGCCATACCCGCCTTAGGTGGTGATGTTGTAACTGCCAATGGCAGTTTGAGTTATACGGTGGGGCAGATAGATGTGGGTACTGCCATCGGGCAGGGCAAGGGAAGCCTATATGGTGGAGTGCAACAGACCTATACGGTAGAGGAGTTGTGGGTGAAAACTTCAACAAGGGATATAGATGTGTCGGTTTATCCCAATCCTGCCATAGATGGTGTTTTTGTGGAAATATCCCCAACTGAAACCAATTTGCGATATGAATTGCTTACAAACACAGGTAGAAGATTGAAAAATGGCAGTCTGAAAGACACCAAGCAAAAAATAGATATGAGCGTTTATGCGGCAAGTACATACGTATTACGAATAGTGGGTAAAGACTGCGAACGTGATTTTAAAATAGTAAAAACGAAGTAATTGAATGTTAAATATAAAATAAAATAGAGATGACCATAAAGAAATTATTTTTGATTGCAAGCATGGTGATATTGAGTATTGCAAGTGTTTTTGCCCAAGCACCGCAAGGCTTTACCTATCAGGCTGTTGTACGTGATGCCAACGGCAAATTGATAACTAATGCACCTATTGGAGTTAGAATGACCATTTTGCAGGGTTCTTCAACGGGACGGGAAGTATATAGCGATGAATTCCGTCCCTATACGAATGCGGTATGAATAGTATAAATGTAATAGATTGGGCAAAGGGACCCTATTTCCTCAAAAGTGAAATAGATCCGGATGGTGCCCGCAATTATACCTTGAATACAATACAACAAATGTTGAGTGTTCCATACGCCTTGTATGCCCAAACGGCAGGCTTAATAAAAAATCTTCCAAATCCTACCGATTCAACGGATGCGATAAATTTGCGTACAGTCATTAATCTTTTGGGAAATATTACCCATAGATACGATTCCTTAATTAACGACTTAAACAAGACTATTGACTCCTTGCGAAAAAATATAGATACTACTTCAGGCGGAGGTTTTAGTATTGGTGTATTTTCTGTAAGTGCTACTGATTCTGTTTTATTTTCTCCCGGCAACTTGCAATGGAGTGCTACAGGCAGCCATGCTGTAGCAGGTGGCGGAACGGCGGCAGGCACATGGCGTTTCGCTCTCAACCAGTGGGATATGATAGGGGCTGCCAATAGCAATGTTTCTTCTACCTATACCGGTTGGATAGATTTAATACAATAACAAATATCCTTATATGACCAGCGAGACAAATACTGATTACGGTCCTGTCAATAGCGATATATTGGGCACCAATTATGATTGGGGTGTTTATAATGCCATTTATAATCCTAAAACCCAAACAACCGATGCTCCCGGTACTTGGCGTACTTTGACCAAAGATGAATGGGTTTATTTGTTAAACACTCGTCCGACTGCTTCAAGCATACGTTATGCAAAAGCTACCGTATGTGGAATTGTAGGTTTAATCATTGTTCCGGATAATTTGAGTAATACTTATTATCCATTAACCAACGTGAATACAGCAGGTGCGGCATATACATCCAATATTATTGGTGCAACTGACTGGACTAAAATGGAAAATGCAGGTTGTGTCTTCTTCCCTGCTGCCGGCTTCCGCGATGGGACTTCGGTCAGCGGTGTCGGTTCCAGCGGTCGCTTTTGGTCGGCTACGTACAACGATGGCTACAGCGCGTACTACTTGTACTTCTTTTCGAGTTTTCTCGATCCCTCGTACGACAGCGGCCGCTACGACGGTCAATCTGTCCGCTTGGTTCGCTCCGCCCAGTAATTCATCCCTTGGCAAGACAAGGCGGAATGGCAGGGAGGCGTGCCTTCCAAAGGGGGCACGCAACAAAGC
>CAJOFD010000041.1 GCA_905233585.1 uncultured Bacteroidales bacterium | reverse complement strand
GTTGAAAAAAACTTTTGTTGTGGTTTGGATAGTTCTAATGCAGCCTCTGCTGTCAAAAACTACAATGAAAGGAAAAATTAGTAAAATTTAGAGGTTGCCGTAAGTAATTTTATTGTTCAGGCCTTGCAAAACAAAGACATTACTATTTATGGTGATGGTTTGCAAACACGTAGTTTTCAATATATAGACGATTTGATAGAGGCAATGATAAAAATGATGGATACGCCAAAAGATTTTATCGGACCTATTAATGTCGGCAATCCGGAAGAGTTTACCATTTTAAATTTGGCAAAAAAAGTGATAGAACTAACCGATTCAAAATCAAAAATTATCTATCAACCATTGCCTTCCGATGATCCTACCGTGCGTTGTCCAGATATTTCGTTGGCAAAACAACATTTGCAATGGAATCCCACAGTCAAATTGGAACAAGGCTTGTTGAAAACGATAGATTATTTTAAAGAAACCTTAAATTTATAAAATAAAATGGCATCGAATATATCTTCCAATCGTTTTTCTGTTCCGATATTGTTTGTTGTTTTCAATAGATTGGATACGGCAGAACGAGTTTTTAGCAAAATAAAAGAACTCCAACCTCAAAAATTATATATCGCTGCTGACGGCCCTCGTGCAAATAAAGAAGGGGAGGCGGAAAAATGTCAGCAAGTACGCGATTTGGTAAAACAAGTGGATTGGGATTGTGAACTCAAAACTTTGTTTCGGGAACAAAATTTGGGTTGTGCCAAAGCGGTTAGTGGTGCCATTTCGTGGCTTTTTGAAAATGAAGAAATGGGTATTATTCTTGAAGATGATTGTTTGCCCCATACAGATTTTTTCCCCTATTGTCAAGAATTGTTGGAAAAATACAAAAATGACAATCGTGTAAGTGTGATTGCTGGCGGTAATTTTCAAAATGGAATAAAAAGAGGAGAGGCTTCATATTATTTTTCCGCCTATCCGCTTATTTGGGGATGGGCAGCATGGAGAAGAGCATGGAAAGATTATGACCTTTATTTAAACAAATATTCTTTATCAGAATTTAAACAAAAAACCAAATCCTATTTTTCTTGGTATGAAAGAAAAGTTTGGCAGGACAGATTTGTATCAATGAAAAAGCGGGAAACCAACGCATGGGATTATCAATTGTGTTTTCATGTGTGGAAACAACAAGGTTTGTGTATTGTGCCCAACGTGAATCTTGTAACCAATATTGGTTTGGAAAGTGGGACTCATTTTGAAAATATTGCCGCCAGCAATAAATATTTTGTGCAATCCGCACATATTATGCCCCTTGTACATCCACAGCAGATACTACAAGACAAACAAGCAGATGCTTTTCATTATAATCGATTTGTTCGTAAAAACATATTCCGTTTGCTATACAGAAAAACAAAACGATTATTATTTATAAAACCAACGTTTTAACAAAACTTATACAAAGAAATATTACGAATATTGTAAAAAAATGTATCTTTGCATTTGTAAAACAAAAAATTATATTAAGATGAAACAAGTTTTTTTAACATTATTAATTGTTTTAGGAGTTTTTATAGCCTATGGGCAAGAAAGAACTGTAGCAGAGGCAATAGATACAAAAAATGTCATTTCGTTGGAATCAAACAATTTGACGTTGTTTTTAGAACCAGTAAATAAAAGCGGAGGTCTGCCTTTGATGGAGGCACTTAGCAAAAGAAAAACAGATAGAAATTTTTCTTCTTCAGAAATAGACTTCAATCTTTTAGGACAATTATTATGGGCTGCCAATGGTATAAATCGTGAAAATGAAAACAAAAAAACAGTTCCTTCGGCAAGAAATGCCCAAGAAATAGACCTTTATGCTTTTAAAGAAGATGGTATTTGGGCATATAAACCCAAAGGGCATCAACTTGTTTTGTTGAAAAAAGGAGATTATAGAAAACAAGTTTCTAATCAGCCTTTTGCTGCAACTGCCCCTGTCATTTTGGTTTTGGTTGCCAATTATGATAAAATGAAAAATTTTTCAGCAGAAGACAAAGTCTTTTATTCTACAATAGATTGTGGATATATTTGTCAAAACGTGTATTTGTTTGCTGCTTCTGAAAATTTGGCAACTGTTACCATCGGGCAAATTAATAGAGAGGCCGTTGCTAAGTTGTTGAATATAAAAAATGGTAAAGTTGTCATTGCTCAACCTATAGGATATGCCGAATAAATTTTTTTCAAAAAATGTGTTTTGTATAAAAAAGTTGTACCTTTGCATTCATAATAAATAAAAAATAGAGAAAAACGTATTATGTATAGAAAAATAGTAAGAGTATTTACACTTGCGATAGTGCCACTAATCATGTTTAATAGTTGTCGGAAAGAGGATTTGTTGCAAACTTCAATAAACAATTCATCTCAAATAAAACAACAAAAATCAGGGATGCTACCTGTTAATGTTTTCCCTTTTAATGTAATCAACTTAAGTTCTTTTGAGAGTGAATATTTCAATGCAGGAGATTCGTTCGTTTTCTATGAGCCTAGTATTATTACAAATGGAATAGATTACGAAGTGTTTATAACGGACTCTTATGGACAAATGCGTACATGGGCACAACAAAAGGCTGAAGAAAAATCTGTACATGTAGAACTATTTGATAGTTTATATTTTGCAGTTTTTTGGGGTGAAACTCCTATGGAAAGTGAAATCTTTACATTCCCAATAGATTTTCAATATGGAGATATTGTGAATGGTGTCAATGTAGATGTAGAAGATTATGTAATAGGTGCAGATTTTGATATTGAAGAAGAGGTTGTTGATACAAATGAAATCTGTTATGGTGTTAAAATAACAATAAATTCTGTAGAAATAGAGGAGTGGAAGCAAGCAGAAGAAGATTTAGGAAAACGAGTTGTTGTGATACAAGCATCTATGATGGTATTTCCAGGTTTCTCTATAACAGTTTATATAGGAGTATCTAAATATTAAAAAGGAGAAAAATAAAGTGAAAAAAATGTTATTGAAAAAGGTTATTATTTTCTGTTCTGTTCTTTCCTTTGTATATTCATGTTCAAGACCTTCTATAAAGGAAGAAAATCCGACAATACAACAATTAATAAAATTGGCAGATATTGATTTTGATAATCATCCGGATGTTCAGATTTTTATAACAGCAGACAAGGATTCTGCAGAAGTGTGGTGTAAAGAAAAAACAGATGCCGGATGTATTGTCCAAAGGAGTAAAAATAAAACAATAGGGACATGGACATGTAAGTCTATTCCTAAAGAGAGTGTTCATTTTCCTGAAGATGAAAAATTATTAAATTTATTGGATGAAAATGGAGAGTTTTTATTGGAAGATGAAGATTGATTAAGAATCATTTATTTGTAATATTTTTATAAATATAATCTTCTAATCTGTGTTAAAAAAGTATGAAAAACTCGTTATAAAAAAACAATAAAGGGTAAAATTTTGCGGGGAAGAAAAGAAGATTTTATCAACCAAAAAATTATTTAAACAACACACAGAAAATATTGTTTTACAATGTTTTCTGTATATATTTATAGAGTTTTTCAACAAAAAATAAACAAAAGTGTTTTTTGTAAGAAAAAAAGTGCTAATTTTGCACGCTCACAAAAGAGTACCGTATTATTATCCACAAGCAAAGAAGGTGAAATATTTGTTTGTATCAATTTTTTAATAATTAAAAAAAGAAAATAAAAAGAAATGAACACATTGAGTTATAAAACCATTTCGGCAAACAAAAACACAGTAAACAAAGAATGGTTGCTGATAGATGCCGAAGGAGAAATTTTGGGAAGATTGGCTTCAACAGCCGCAAAATTGTTGAGAGGTAAACATAAAACCAATTTTACACCTCATGTTGATTGTGGAGATAATATCATTATTATCAATGCAGAAAAAGTACGATTGACCGGTAAAAAAATGACAGACAAACAATATGTTCGTCATACCGGTTATCCTGGTGGACAACGTTTTACTACCCCTAAAGAATTGTTGGCAAAAAAACCTATTGCTGTAGTAGAACATGCGATAAGAGGTATGTTGCCCAAAACCAAATTGGGAGATGCGATTTACCGCAATTTGTATGTTTATGCTGGCAATGAACATAAACATGAAGCTCAAAAACCCCGTTTAATCAATATTAAAGACATTAAATAATTATGGCAGTAATAAATACATCAGGTAGAAGAAAAACAGCTGTCGCTCGTATTTATATGACAGCAGGTTCGGGAAATATTACAATTAATGGTAGAGATTATAAAACATATTTCCCAACAGGTACCCTTCAATATGTAGCAACTCAATCTTTGTTGGTTGCTAATGCAATGGGTCAATATGACGTAAAAGTAAATTTGCAAGGCGGTGGTATTACAGGTCAAGCAGAGGCTTTGCGTTTGGCTATTGCCAAAGCATTGTGTCAAATAGATCCGGAAAATCGTCCTGCTTTGAAAAGCCAAGGCTTGTTGAGAAGAGATCCAAGAATGGTAGAGAGAAAGAAACCGGGTCGTCCAAAAGCAAGAAAACGCTTTCAATTTAGTAAACGTTAGTATTCAAAGAGAATTAATTAGTTTAGTATCTAAATCGCAAAGACTTGTGGCATAAACTGCAACTACTTGGCGGTTGTTATTAACAGAATGTAAACAAAATAAAAGAAAAATGTCAAACGTAAGTTTTAATGAATTACTAGAAGCAGGTGCTCACTTCGGACACCTAAAAAGAAAATGGAACCCTAATATGGCTCCTTACATCTTTATGGAAAAAAATGGTATCCATATCATTGACCTCCATAAAACAGTTGCAAAAATAGACGAAGCGGTTGCCGCAATGAAACAATTGGCTCGTGCAAACAAAAAAATTATGTTTGTGGCAACAAAAAAACAAGCAAAAGAAATCATTGCCGAACAAGTATCAGCAGTTGGAATGCCTTTTGTTACAGAACGTTGGCCTGGTGGTATGTTAACAAATTTTGTTACTATCCGCAAAGCCGTTAAAAAAATGGCTTCCATTGACGAAATGATGAACGGAGACCAATGGAAAACCATTTCCAAACGTGAAAGATTGCAAATTCAACGTGAAAGAGCCAAATTGGAAAAGAACCTTGGGTCTATTTCTAACATGAACAGATTGCCTTCCGCATTGTTTGTTGTAGATATTCTTAAGGAACATATTGCCGTAGCAGAAGCAAAAAAATTAAACATACCGACTTTTGCTATTGTTGATACCAATTCAGATCCAAATGCAGTTGATTTTGCTATTCCTGCTAATGATGACGCTTCCAAATCCATTGCTGTGATTGTTAAAGCAATGTGCGATGCTATTCAAGAAGGTTTGAACGAAAGAGCTTTGGATAAAGATAAATTTGAAGCCGAAGCAGAAGAAGTTGAATCAGAAAATGCTCCACGTGAAGAACGTCCTGCAAGAACAGGCAGAAGAAAACGTATTGGAGAAAGCGGAGAAGGCCGTCAACGCAAAACAATAAAAAAATAATTGTTGAACCCTAAAATCAAAATTTATTATGGCTATAACAGCAGCAGATGTAAATAAATTAAGACAAATGACCGGTTCGGGCATGATGGATTGCAAAAATGCTCTTGTAGAAGCAAACGGTGATTTTGATCAGGCAATTGATATTTTGCGTAAAAAAGGTCAAAAAGTAGCCGCAAAACGTGCTGATAGAAGTGCAACCGAAGGTTATGTGTTAGCACAAACAAATGCAGATAACACTTTTGGTGTTGTGTTGATGTTGAATTGTGAAACCGACTTTGTAGGTAAAACCGCTGATTTTATCAATTGTGCAAAAACTATTTCCGATTTCGCTATCGCTAATAAAATTACTGATTTGCAAAAATTGAAAGAATCTCAATTGAACGGTATGACCATAGAAGCCTTGTTGACCGAAATGACAGGAAAAACAGGGGAAAAAGTGGAATTGAATCAATATGAAGTAATAGAAAAACCTTTTGTTGCTTCTTATAACCACAACGGAAACCGTTTGGCTACTTTGGTCGGATTCAATAAAAAAGCAAACAACTTGGAAGTCGTTGGGCACGATATTGCTATGCAAATTGCTGCAATGAATCCAATTGCTGTTGATGAAAACGGTGTAAAAAAAGAAGTTGTTGACCATGAATTGGAAATAAGCAAGGAAAAAACCATTCAAGAACAAATACAAAAGGCTATAGAAGCCGCTTTGAGAAAAGAAGGTATAAATCCTGCTCATGTAGATTCTGATGACCATATCAATTCTAATATGGCTAAAGGTTGGATAACTGAAGAACAGGCAGCAAAAGCAAGAGAAATTAAAGTGAAAGTGGCTGAAGAAAAAGCAAACAATATTCCTGCCGAAATGGTAGAAAAAATTGCTAAAGGTCGTTTGAACAAATTCTTCCAAGAAAACACTTTGATACATCAAGATTTTATAAAAGACAATAAGAAAACCATCGCCCAATATATGAAGGAAACAGATGCAACTTTGGTTTGTGAAGGTTTCTATCGTTTGCAATTGGGAGAATAAGATTTTCTTATAAAAAAACGGCTAAAGGTGTTCTATTTTTAGAACACCTTTTTTATTTAAAATTTTCAATATTTATTAAATAAATTACACAAATTTAATCTTATTAAAAAAAATAAAATAAAAATGAATCTCTTAAATAAAAAAGAACAGGAAGGAATGTGGAAATTACTTCACCATATTCACGATAAAGAAGTAGTACAATGTATTTTGGAAACACTTGGTAGGGAAAATTGGACTCGAGATATATTGATAGAAAGTTGGAGTTATTTAACAGAAGAACAAGAAGAATTTTTAGAATCGTTGGGAGGAGGATATACAAGTGAAGAAATAGATGAACATTTAGAAAATGATGATATAAATTTTGAGATTTCCGAAAGGTTGAAAGATATGGGAGTAACCCATTATTTATATGAGAATAAAGATTATTTGGATGAAATTCGGGAGGGGAAAATAATTTGTGAGGGAATAAACGTAGAAGAAATAAAAAAAATAGTATTAGGATAATGAAAATTACATTTTCACAAGAAACAGATACTGATTTTAGACAACATCGGGACTATTTAAGAAGAAAAGGAAAGACAGATGGACATAAATATCAAAATATGAATTGGATAGAATAAGTAAATCACTAAAGGAAAATATATCCAAAGGTATTGGAAACAAAAAAGAACATATTGATTCACTATTTTCTAAAGAGTTTGAATATGATTCTAAAAATTATAAAATGTATGTGGACAAGAAAAGTCATCATATTGTATTCTATAAAATTATTTCTTCAGGGAAAGGAAAATCTCATATTTTAATTGTAAAATGTATTCACTCAACAGAACTTAAAAAACAACTTGAAGAAAAAGGAATAGAACCATTAGAAAACGGAAATGAATCCTTATTGAAAGACTTGGAAGATGTATATAAAGAAGATGAAATCAATCAGAGAGATGATTCGGAAGAGGACGAAGGAAAAGAAGAGGAAATATATGACGAAAAAACATGTAAAAAAGTAAAACGAAAGGTTTTTACCGGTCCTCGAGGTGGAAGATTTTATATAACAGATGGTGGAGAAAAAGAATATATAAAAGAAAATAAAGGGGGGGGGAAAACAGAAAAAAGAAAACCACATTCGGTATCAAAAATGATTTCCTTAAGTGATTATATAAAAAAATGTATGGAAGAGGAGGAAGAAGAGGAAAGAGTTGTATAACTCTTTCCTCAAATCGTTATTCTATTTCCAACAATACGGGACAATGGTCGGAAAAACTAACTTGAGAAAGAATAACCGACCGTTTCAATCGGGATGCGAGATTCTCTGTTGCCATATTATAATCGATACGCCAACCTAAATTTTTTGCTCTTGCATTAGCCCTAAAACTCCACCATGAATATTGATGAGGCTCTTGGTTGAAAAAACGGAATGTATCAATAAATCCGCTTGCTATAAATCTGTCCATCCACTCTCTTTCTTCGGGTAAAAATCCCGAACTTTTGGCATTGCTGATAGGATTGTGAATATCTATCGCTTTGTGGCAAATGTTGTAGTCCCCACAAAGAATCAGGTTCGGACGTGTTTTTCTCAACTCCGAAACATATTGCAAAAAATCTTCAAGCCATTGCATTTTAAATGCTTGCCGTTCATCTCCGCTGCTTCCCGAAGGGTGATATACGCTTACTATGGACAAGTCTCCGAAATCAGTTCTCAAAAAGCGGCCTTCGTTATCATAAACAGGCAAATTCATGCCATAAACAACATTGTCTGGTTGTTGTTTGCAAAATATGGCAACACCGCTATATCCTTTTTTCTGGGCTGAAAAATTATAACAATGATAGCCCATTTCTTGGAACAAAAGGACAGGCATTTGTTCTTGTTGTGCTTTTGTCTCCTGAATGCAAAGCACGTCAGGATTAGCTTCTTTAATCCATTCTGCCAAGCCTTTGCCCAAAGCCGCACGAATGCCATTTACATTATAAGTGATTATTTTCATTCTGTAAAATTTTAGTAAGACCTTGCAAACAATACTCTTTCTTTTGAGGGGTTGCCTGTGAATATACACTTGCCTTCTTCTTGAGGATTGTTGAAAGGAATACAACGGATGGTGGCTTTGGTTTTTTCCTTGATAGCCTCTTCCGTTTCTGTTGTGCCGTCCCAGTGGGCAGAAACAAAACCTCCTTGTTCTATGGCTTTTTCAAATTCTTCCCAAGTATCAACTTTGGTAATATGACTATCTCTGAATTGTTGTGCTTTTAAGAACAGATTTTGCTGAATATCAGCAAGTAATTTTTGAATATTTTCTGCAATATTGTCAATAGGCAAAAAATTCTTTTCAAGTGTATCTCTTCTACAAATTTCCACTTGATGTTGTTCCAAATCTTTGGGGCCGATGGTAATTCTTACCGGTATGCCTTTCATTTCATATTCGTTGAATTTCCATCCTGAACGATAATTGTCTCTGTCATCGTATTTTACGCTGACATTTAGTTTTTCTAAATCTTCTTTGATGTGTTGGGCAACGGCGGAAATTTGTTGCAAATCGTCTTCATTTTTGTAAATAGGAACAATAACCACTTGCAAAGGAGCAATTTTGGGAGGCAATACCAACCCGTTGTCATCAGAGTGAGTCATTATCAAAGCACCTATCAATCGGGTGGAAACGCCCCAAGAGGTTGCCCATACGTATTCCAATTGATTTTCTTTGTTGAGGAATTTTACATCAAAAGCCTTGGCAAAATTTTGTCCTAAGAAATGAGAAGTCCCGGCTTGCAAAGCCTTACCGTCTTGCATAAGTGCTTCTATACAATAGGTGTCTATGGCACCTGCAAAACGTTCGTTAGGGCTTTTTCTGCCTTTCATTACGGGTATAGCCATATAGTTTTCAACAAGGTCAGCATAGACATTAATCATTTTTTCGGTTTCTTTGATGGCTTCGTCTGCTGTTTCGTGAGCGGTGTGGCCTTCTTGCCAAAGAAATTCAGACGTGCGAAGGAATAATCTTGTCCGCATTTCCCAACGCATAACATTGGCCCATTGATTGCACAGTATGGGCAAGTCGCGATAAGATTGTATCCAATTTTTATAGGTATTCCAAATAATGGTTTCAGAAGTTGGTCTGATAATCAATTCTTCTTCCAATTTTGCGTTTTCATCAACGACAATACCGCCTTTTTCTTTGTCGTTTTTCAATCTATAATGAGTAACAACAGCACATTCTTTGGCAAAACCTTCCACGTGATTGGCTTCCCTGCTGAAAAATGATTTGGGAATCAATAATGGAAAATAAGCGTTTTGATGACCTGTTTGTTTAAACATTTTATCTAATATGTCTTGAATATTTTCCCAAATGGAATAACCATAAGGTTTAATAACCATACAACCTCTTACTGCAGATGTTTCTGCCAAATCTGCCTTGATAACCAATTCATTGTACCATTGAGAATAATTTTCTGCTCTTTTTGTTAATCCTTTTGCCATATTTTGGTATAATTTTTGTATTTTATTAAAAATAAAATAATAAATGATAGTATTTTGCGTTTTAAAAGAAATTTTGAGTGCAAAGGTACAAAAAATAAAAACAACAAAAGAAAAAAATAGGAGGTGGATATGAAAAAACAATTTTTTGCAATGTTAGCCGTGTTAATTTTATTAGGCTCTTGCACCATAAACCAAATGTCCATGTATTATGACGATGGATATTATTCAGCCAAACAACGTCAAAATCTTTTGCTAGAACGACAAGCCGCCAACAAGATAAAACAACAGGCATTGCAAGAACAATATGCCCAACAGCAACAAGAAGCCTTGGCAGAAAGTTCTGTAACAGATGTCGCTGTGGACGAAGTTCCAGAAACAAATGCTATTCCTGCAACTACATATACCGAAAGCGATGCACAAGGCAATACTTATATTACCAACAATTATTATTTTGATGAAGATAATTATTACGACTATGCTTATACGGCAAGGTTGCGGAGGTTTTATGGTAATTATGATTATACATGGAGTTATTACGACCCATATTTTACCAACCAATACTGGTACACCTACAATCCAGGTTGTTGGGGAGTAAGTATATACTTTGGTTACAATTTCTGGTGGAATGACCCATGGTATCGTCCGTATTATTATACGCCTCGCTATTACCATCATGGTTGGAACTGGGGTTGGGGCTGGGATAGTCCATATTATGCACATCATCACTATGCTCCAATGCCTTCAAGAAGACCGGGCTTTGCTCTTGATAGGAGATATGATTTTAGAGGAAGTCATTATCACAACAATTTTGACAGGAACTATAGTTACAATTACGGACACCGCACTTCTGTAAAAGGAGGTGTAAATGCAGTAACCCGGAATGTTACCCAATCCAACGGAGGACAAAGACGTAGTGCGACAAGTCAAACACAGTCTTTTGGAGAGCGTTATGAATCTGCTATGGCAACACAACAAATATCTACACGTAGCGGAGTACAACATTCTGTTGGTGGTGCTAATGTGTCGGCAACAAGCACAGGCAATAGAAGCGGTGTATATGCAAACAATGGTAATAGAAGCAATTCTTCAACGATAACACAACCCGCTTCGGCAGCAACGCGTTCTCAAAATATAAACAACAATAATACTGCGATTAATAATCACGGGCAAAGTGTCGTTGAGCCTAATAATGGCAACAGAAATCGTAGCAGCAATGTGAATATCAATACAAATTCGGTAACGACACGAAGCGGGGACCCGACACAAAATACATCTGCCACCAGAAATGTTAATACCGGTAATGTTTCAACAACACCTACTTCAACGAATAACAACCGGTCAAACATAACATCTTCATCTCAAGGGGCAACTATGCGAACCCAACCGAACTCTTCTGCTTCGCAAACAAGACAAAATACAACAGGTAGTTATCGCAATAATAATAGCGGTAATGTATCTCCCAATAGATCTTCAGGCGAAACGATAAGACAAAGTGTTCCGACTGCACCAACTCGTTCAAATACAACAAGTTCAACTCGTTCAAATACAACATATTCTACATCAGAATCATATCCTTCTTCAACCTCAAGACCAAATACAACGAAACCGAACAATTACAATAATAACAACAGGTCGTCGAGTACTTCGACAAGATCAAACACACCTTCGACAATGTCCCGTCCGAGCAGTAGTATGAGCAATACAAGGTCAAGTTCGTCATATTCTTCCCCTGCACCTCGTTCTTCTTCAAGTTCAAGTTCGTATTCTCGTCCGTCAAGTTCCTCTTCAGGATCCTTTGGCGCTGGAAATCGTTCAGGGGGAAGACATTAGTTAATGGATTTTGTAAAATAGAAAAACATAGGAGAACATAAAAATGAAAAGAAATTTGGCAATGCTTATTACAATGTTTTTTGTAATAGGATATAGTACAGCTCAAAATGAAACAGACGCGTACAGATATTCACAAGAAGAAGTTTTTGGAACAGCACGCTATATGTCTTTGGGGGGAGCCATGGGGGCTTTTGGTGCAGATTTTTCAGCACTGACTCATTCCAATCCTGCGGCAATAGGTTTGTACAAACGAACAGAGATAGAAATAACTCCTTGTTTGTCTTATACCAAAAATACGGCAAAATATAATCATACAACAAGTAGTGCAGGAAAATATAATTTTTCTTTGGGCAACCTGTCTATAGTAACGTCATTTGAATTGAGCGGCAAGTGGAAATCGTTACAGTTTGCTACGGGATATAACCAAACAGCCAATTATCATTCTTCTATAGGGGTAAAAGGTATTAATAATGGTTTGACCTCCGGAACAAGAACCACTTTTATTGATTATTTAGCTCCGCAGTGCAACGGCATAAATGCTTCCACTATAGGTAGTGGCAATACATTGGCGGACAAATTATGGTATCATTGGTTGATAGATACGGTACCTGGAAAAACAAATGTCTATAGGGGTCTTTTGGACACTATCCCTACTTTGCAAAAACAAACGATGGCTACTTCCGGTTTCAGTGGAGAGTATATATTTGCAGGCGGTGCCAATTATGATGATAAGTTGTTTTTGGGCGTAACAATCGGGATTCCATTTTTTGAATATCGTTATAAAAGTCTTTATACTGAAGGGTATGTTGAAAACGAATATGCCTCAGGTTATGACAGTTTGATTTTTGAAGATAATTTTAGGGTAACAAGTGCCGGTATTAACTTGAAGTTAGGAATTTTGTATCAACCTGTAGATTTTTTGCGATTTGGAGTTGGTTTTCATACGCCTACATTCTATAATACAGTAAAAGAAACTTATGAACAGTATGTAACGATATTGGGAGCAGAACATAATGATACTAATTCTTATGATTGGGAATATGAAAGAGGCAATTATGAATGGAAATTGACCACCCCCTACAAATTGACGGCAAATGTGGCATTTTTGATAGGTCATTATGGTTTTGTAAATGTTGATTACGAAATGAAAGACTATTCTACCATGAACATGTCAGCAGGAAACAGAAGACCTTTGGATTATGATTTTGAAACAGAAAACGGAAATATCAAGAAATATTACAAACCTACTCATACTGTCAAATTCGGGGCAGAATTTGTTCTCAATCCTATTGCCTTGCGTATAGGATATTCTTATATGAGCAATCCGTATAGAGATTTGGACAAAGACGGCAGCAGGCATACTATTGCTTGTGGTTTGGGATTTAAAGGAAAAAATTTCTTTGCCGACTTCGCTTACCAATATAGAATCTCCAACGATAACGGTGTGTTTTATGATGCCGACAATATAAACACCTACTCTTTAAGTAAGCATAGTCAGAATTTTGTACTTACCCTCGGTTGGAAATTGGGAAAGATATAAATAATTGGATAACAATAAAAAAGGCTATTCATACGGAAGACTTTATTTGTTTTATCCATTTTATTTATGGCAACAATGCTCACGCCATCAGTATGATACAACCGATAAACGATACCGTTATAAGTTCCAATACATGTGAGATAATTTATAATCTTTTTGACAAAACCCAAACAATAAAAGAGAGAAGATCGGAATATTATATTGATTATTATACAAATAAGCAAAGGTCAAGGAGCAATTTATATCAAAACAATCAATTGATGGAGGAAAAAATCTATTGTGGCAGAGAGTATGAACACAATCTCACGACCAACACCCAATACAATTATATTTATGCAAATAATGAGCCGATAGCAGTATATATACAAAATGGCAGTAGCAAACTTTATTATTTATATACCAATCACAATGGCAGTATAGAGAAAATAACCGATATAGATGGAGGTGTTGTAGATGAGATGACCTACACCCCGTTTGGCCAAAGGCGAATGCCTTCGGATTGGACACGGAAAGATACGGCAAAACACCTCATAGACCGTGGTTTTACGGGGCAACAGCATTTGGATGAGTTTTCGCTTATTAATTTTAACGGCAGAATGTACGACCCAGTCATTTCACATTTTCTTTCGCCAGACCCCTACGTACAAATGCCCGATAATCCATTGAATTACAATAGATATGCTTATTGTTTGTTTTCTCCTAACCAGTATGTGGACCCGAATGGGGAGATTGTAATGCAAATTTTATGTTGATGAAAAATTTATAAATAACTTGTACTATATTATTGTCCTAAATAAAAAGGAGAAGAAAATATAATTCAAAAAAACAGCGGAAAAAGTTGCCAATCATTTATATTTTTTTCTAACTTTGCATATTTGATATAATTATGTAAAAACATACACAAATATCTGATAAAATGAAATATCAAAGAATATTATTGAAAATAAGCGGGGAATCGTTAGGAGGCAAATCTGCACAAGGCATAGATACGGATATGTTGGATTATTTTGCTACGGAAATAAAATCTGCACAGAGCAAAGGTGTTCAAATCGGTGTTGTTATCGGTGGCGGCAACATTTTTCGTGGCATGCAGGGAGCCAAACATGGTTTTGACCGCGTGCAAGGTGATTATATGGGCATGTTGGCAACAACCATTAATAGTATGGCTTTGCAAGGGCAATTGGAAGCCATGGGTTGCAAAGCCGTTGTTTTGTCAGGGTTGGCGATAGACCCGATTTGCGAAAAAATGAGTGCAAAAAAAGCGATACATTATCTTGAAAACGGTTATATTGTTATTATGAGCGGAGGTACAGGCAATCCGTATTTCACTACCGATTCGGCAGGGGCATTGCGTGCCATAGAAATAAATGCCGATGTGTTGTTGAAAGGTACCCGTGTAGATGGTGTTTACGACAAAGACCCTGAAAAACATAGCGATGCGAAAAAATTCAATACCCTTACTTTTGACCAAGCCTATGAAAAAGGGCTGAAAATTATGGATATGACAGCCTTTACGCTTTGTAAAGAAAACAATATGTCCATTATTGTTTTTGATATGAATACAAAAGAAAATCTTTCGAAGATAGTGGAAGGGCAAACAATAGGAACAATTATTTCAAAATAAAACAGGCAACAGACTACAAAACGGATAAAATATGGAAACAGACAACAATTCGTCAAAAATGATAACAGATGAAAAAAAACTTTATCGCAAGGCTCGTAAGAGAGTACGCATGAAAATACATTTTACCGTCTTTTTGTTAATTTGTATTATCTTTTGGTTATTATATTATTTCTTGTTTAAAGACAGCGATTTGGCTTCGATGGTTTTTAAGTTTTTCTTGGCCGTTACCCTAATTTGGGGCATAATAGTTTATTTCCATTATTTGATTGTTTTCAAATGGGGTAATTCTTATATCGAAAAAGAAGCACAACGTATTCAGAAAAAAATAGAAGAACAAGGAGAAGAAAAAAAATCGGAAGAACAGACTCCAACAGAAGAAAATTAGTATTAGAATTATTTATAAAATTTGCAATATGGTAGAAAATAGTACACAATGTTTAGCCGAAATGAAAAATGACATGAAAACATCTCTCGGCTTTTTGGAAAAAGAATTGGAACAAATCCGTGCTGGAAAAGCAAATCCTAAAATGTTAGATGGGGTCAAAGTAGATTATTATGGAACCATGACCCCCATAGACCAAGTGGCAAGTGTTACCACCCCTGATCCCAAACAGATAGCCATTCAACCTTGGGAAAAAAATATGATCCCTGTTATAGAAAAAGCAATTATGGCCGCCAATTTGGGCTTTAATCCGCAAAACAACGGTGAAGTTATCCGTATCATTGTTCCTGCCTTGACAGAAGAACGCCGTAAGGAATTGGTAAAAAAAGCAAAACAAGAAACCGAACAAGCCAAAGTGAATGTCCGTAATATCCGCAGAAATGCTAATGAACAAGCAAAAAAATTGAAAGACAACGGCGTTTCAGAAGATGAAATTAGAAAATTAGAAACAGATATTCAAAAAGTTACCGATGATTTTATTGCAGAAATAGACAAATATTTTTCTATCAAAGAAAAAGAAATAATGACAATATAATTAAAAAAAAAAGATTATCAAATAAATAAAAATATAATAAAAAAATGAGCATAACAAAATTAGACCAACTTTTAGAAGCTGTCAAGTCGAAAGGGAGAAAAAGATTGGTGGCAGCATACGCCAACGACGAACATACCATAGAAGCCGTTTACAATGCAGTACAAGCAGGTATTGTAGATGCCACTTTGGTAGGCGATGAAGCAACTATTGCAAGTGTTTGTCAAGCACATGGCTTTGATATGTCAAAATTCCGTATTGTGCAAGAAGCCGATGAAAACAAGGCAGGTGCTGTCGCTGTAGGCTTAATCAACAAAGGTGAGGGCGATGTGTTGATGAAAGGTTTGTTGAGTACAGACAAATATATGCGTGCTATTCTGAACAAAGAAACAGGCTTGATGCCCGGTCCCAAAGCCGTTTTGAGTCATGTTACAGTTATAGAAACTCCCAAATATCACAAATTGATAGTTTGTGGAGACGTTGCCATTATTCCCGCTCCTGATTTGAATCAAAAAATTGCTATAACCAATTATTTGATAAAAACAGCCCAATCATTACAAATAGAAAAACCAAAAGTGGCACTTTTGGCTGCAACCGAACAGATGTTGCCCGCAATGCAGGCCTGTGTTGATGCTGCTATTATTGCCAAAATGGCAGACAGGGGACAAATAAAAGGTGCTTTTGTTGATGGTCCTCTTGGCTTAGATGTGGCTATCAATCAAGAAAGTGCACAGATCAAGAAACTTAACAGCACTGTTGCCGGTGATGCCGATTGCTTGCTTTTCCCGAATATAGAAACAGGCAATGTGTTCTACAAATCGAACACCAAATTAGCAGGTGGTGAATTGGGTGCTATGGTTATGGGAGCAAAAGTGCCTTGCGTTTTGACTTCACGCGGTGATTCTGCCAAAACAAAAATGTATTCCATTGCATTGGCAGCAATTGCAGCAAAATAAACAAAATAAACTATTTTTTTCAAAAGCCCAAATATATCGTGGAAAGTTTAATTAAACTTGGATATTTGGGCTTGTTTTTGTCAAGTTTTTTGGCTTCGACAATTATACCGATAAGTTCGGAGATAGTATTATCCGGACTTATTTATTTAGGCTCAAATGTTTGGATTTGTATTTTTGTGGCTACAGCAGGCAATTTTTTGGGTGGATTGACGACATATTATTTGGGTTATCTCGGCAAATGGGAGTGGGTGGAAAAGTATATGAAAACCCCTCGTGAAAAGATTGAAAAGTTTCAGACAAAAATACAAAAATATGGAGTTTATTCGGCTTTCTTTGCTTGGTTGCCTTTTGTTGGTGATTTAATTGCTTTGGGATTGGGTTTTATGCGTATCAATCCGATAAAAGTATCCGTTTTGATGTTGGTGGGTAGGTTTGTCCGTTTTGTTGTATCCGGATTGGCTATTGCCCAAATTTTGTAATCTTCACAATTTTTTGCTTGTCTGTACAATCTTGTTTTATGCCATGGAATGGACAACATTGTATGGAATTATTATGTTTTTAATATGTTTAAAATCAGTGCTTTGTTGTGCTGCGCAAGAGAAAATATTTAAAAAAAAAGACTTTAATACAAGAAAAAAGTATCTTTGCAAATTGAAAAAGAATGTAATATCGGATAATAAAATATTGATAAACAATAAATAATTAAGAAAAGTAAAAAATGACAGAGTAGGCAAAATAAAACAAGAAAAAAATGAAAAAATTAAGTTTGCTTTTATGCGGAATGTTTTTATTTCTGCAGATGGTTCACTCGCAGGTTACAACTTTGGTGAGTGAGAACTTTGATGGCGTGGTAACGTTTACCGCTACCAATGGTTTAAGTGCGGGTTGGTCAGCCAATACGACTTACAGCGTATCTGCCCCGAACTCTTATCATGGCACCATCCCTACATCAAGCGGGGATTCCATTATTTTGACCTCTCCCATTTACGATTTCTCAAATTATGAAAACGTTCGGTTGAGTTTTGACCAGATATGCAAGGTGGCATCATCGGATATTGCCCGTATAGAGTATCGTGTGGACCAAATGGGTCCTATGGGTGCATGGAAAGAGGTTCCCACATCATCGTACACAGGTACAGGCAAGTTCCTCAATGGGATTTTCAGTTCCTCCAGTTATGCTATATGGGACAGCACTAACAATTTGGCAACTCCGACAGATGCGTGGTGGCAGACAGAATCATTTGATATGACCAATCAAGTAGGTTATGAAAAAGCCCAATTCCGTTTCGTTTTGAAAAAAGGAAACGTGGCAGGCACCAATTTTGCCTACGGTTGGTTGTTGGACAATTTCAAAATAGATGTGTCTGCTCACATTGTTGCACCGCCAACAGTAGAAGTAACCTCTGCATCAACCAAAGGCAGACAAATATATAACGGTCCTTTTCCTGTTTTTGTAAAATTGGAAAGCAATACGCCTGCGGCGATGTTGATACCCAATTTGCAATTGAAATTGACCTATGAAGGCAATGTTACTTACGATTCCTTGCCATTGACATTGGTATCGGGTTCTACCTATACGGCTAATGTAGGACCTTATTTGGTGGGAACACGTATAGATTATAAAGTAACAGGTTCAGATGCTTATGGGAATACAGCGGAGGATTCATCCTATATAATAGTAGGTCGCGAGGGGAAACATTTTTATTGGAGAGATACC
>CAJOFD010000040.1 GCA_905233585.1 uncultured Bacteroidales bacterium | reverse complement strand
AATCATAGCCAAAAGCAAGCCCATATCATGGAAAGTTTCCTGCTGGTCTTCATAATTACCTGCCAATCGGGTTGTTACTCCTTGAGGAATATCCATTTCGTTAAGCACTTGTTCCACATCGGCTGCCAATTCTCCCAAAGAAGTTTCATGGGGAGTGATAGAAACTTTGACATAACGCTGACGGGACTTTCTCTCAATAGTCGGAGGAGTCCAATACTCTTCAAGTTTGGCAATTTCATTCAATTTGAGGGTTTGTCCTGTCAGAGTTGGAATACTCATATTTTCTATCAAAGTCAAAGAATTGCGGTTATCTTCTTTTAATCTGACCAAAATATCGTATTCGTCCCCGTCTTCTTTCAGAAAACCAACCGCCATACCATTGACACGGTTACGAACGTATGTGGATAGGGTCGCCGAAGTCAAACCATGGCGAGCGGCTTTCTCTTTATCCACAACCACTTTTATTTCAGCCCTATCTTCATCACGGCTGATAGTGATGTCTCTTGCCCCTGCAATTTTTTCTTTAACTTGCTGTTTTACAGCCTCTGCCATGATATTTGTTTGGTCAAAATCGTAACCATATATCTCAACATCTACAGTAGAAGCCCCACTTCCGCCACCGAAACCGCTGGAAACGGCAGCCGTATAATCTATAATTTCAGGATAGGTTGCCATCTCCTGACGAAAAACTTCTGCTATTTCAAAAATAGAACGTTTACGTTCATATTTTTTCAAGCATCGAATAGTCATATTAATTGTATTATTGGTCGTGGAAGAAAAAATGGCACTCACAGTGGCATCATCGTTACTACCTGCAGAAGATGAAATAAGTACCACTTCGGGAGCGAGTTCCTTAAAGCGTTTTTCCAACTTACGTGCTGTTTTTATTGTTTCTTCAATACGTGTTCCTCTTTGGAGTTCCACTTTAACAGAAATTCTTCCATTATCGGTTTTTTGCATAAAATCTGTACCAATGGCACCAACAAACACTGGAATTAACGAAGATGCAAATATCAATACGGCAACTAATACGGTAGCCTTTTTATGATTCAAACAATAACGCAACACATTGGCATACCATCTGTCCAATCTGTCCAAAGCCGGAACAACCGTTTTGTCATACCATGTTTTTTTCGAACCTTTATCTATAACAATACCATCCTTATTGACAATAGTCTGCTTGGAATTCAACAATTTTGAGGACAACATCGGTGTCAGTGTAATAGCGACAATAGTAGATGTACATACCACAATGGTAACAATCCACCCTAACTCTTTAAACATAATGCCAGCCATACCCGTTAGCATAGTCAACGGAATAAACACCGCACAAATAACCAATGTTGTGGCAATAACAGAAGTCCATACCTCATTGGTAGCATAAATGGCTGCTTCCCGAGGCGAAGACCCCCGCTCTATGTGTGTTGTTATATTTTCCAACACCACAATTGCGTCATCAACCACCATACCAATAGCTACAGTCAAGGAACAAAGCGAAATAATGTTGATAGAACGTCCTGTGAGTGCCAAATAAATGAATGCGGCAATCAATGCAATTGGAATAGTCAAGGATATAATAAATGTGGCTTTCCAACGTCCAAGAAAGAACAGCACCACCAAAACAACAAACAGTAAGGCATACATGATGGATTCCTCCAATGAATTGATAGAGTTTTCTATATTTTCGGAAGAATCATAAATAGTGGCAATCTGTACATCAGCAGGCAATTGCTTCTTTATTTTTTCTATCGTTTTGTTTATGTCCTTACAAATCTGCACCGTATTGGCACCTGATTGCTTGCTGATAATAATTCTTACGCCGTCTTCCCCATTGATTTTTTCGTCTAAAGACAAATCTTTAATGGTATCTCTGACGGTGGCAATATCTCTTACAAACACTTGTTTGCCATCGGTGGTAGTGGTAACAACAATATTGCGGATTTCATCACTTTCAATATATTCGCTTCTTACCTCCAAATTGTATTGCTCTTTGTCCATTTTGACAACTCCCGAAGACAAATTCAGGTTGTTGCTGGCTATCATATTTCCAACCGTTTCTAATGGAATATGATAGGCATCTAATTTTTCCTGATCAATATCAACATAAACATATCTTTTAGGTTCACCAGAAAGAGAAATGTTACCAATACCATCAACCATATTCAGGATAGGAACAACTTCATCGTTGAGCAGTTTTTCCAATCCGGGATAACTTTCTTTTGCCGTTACCGCAAACTGAATTATCGGCATTGCGGAAGAACTGAACTTGAAAATAAAAGGATTGGTGCAGCCGTCTGGCAGGTTGTTTTTTACCATATCCACATAAGAGCGGACATCGTTGACGGCTTCGTCCATGTTGGAACCCCATTCCAATTCCAACATTACCATAGAAATATTATCTTTCGAATTGGAAGTAATCTTTTTTAATCCATCTACAGAGTTTAATGTATTTTCCAATAATTTGGTAACATTGGTTTCAATTTCACTCGCACTTGCCCCACCGTATGTAGTCATAACGGTAATATATGGCGGGTCCATTTCAGGGAATTGGTCTATTGGCAAACGAGTAAAAGAATAAATGCCTATAACCAATACTGCAACAAAAATCAGCAGTGTTGTAACAGGTTTTTCTATCGCGGTTTTGTAAATACTCATGTTGTTTTGCTTTTATTTTTGATTATTAACCACTTTTACAGCAACGCCATCTATCAACCGTCCTTGTCCGGAAACGATTAATTGCATACCTTCTTCAATATCATCACCCATAATTTCGACATTTTCATCAAAACGCTGTCCCATTTTGACGCTGATACGTTTGGCTTTTCCGTTTTCATTAACAAAAATATATCTTTCATTGCTGCCAATCAGTTTCAAAACAGCCGCATAGGGAGCAATCAAAACATCGGCTTCTCCAAGAGCAAGTGTTGTCGTTACATACATACCAGGACGCAACATTTCTGCACTATTGGGTATTTTCAATTTCACTTGGAAAGTATGCGTAGCGGGGTCAATTGTCGGATAGACAATTTCTATAACACAATCAAAAGTCTTTTCGGGATAAATTTCAGACCGAAGTACCAATTTCATTCCTTTTTGAATGAGAGGAAAATATATTTCCGGAATACTGATTAATGCCTTTAATGTTTTTATTTGTGTCAAAGCCAAAATAGGTGCCCCTGTGTACATTTCCCCGTCTTCAAAATTTTTGGCGGAAATAACACCGGCAAATTGTGCCTTGACAAAAGTATTGGTTTCCAGAAATTCCACATTTTGTTTCAATTGGTCATATTGTGCTTTCAACTGGTCATAAGTCTGCTGTGTGGCACTTCCTGTCTCTTTCAAAGCGGTTACCCTGTCCAATTCTGTTTTTACTGATGCCAAATTGATTTTTGAAGTAATCAATTGATTTTGGTCCATTCTTATTAACAATTGCCCTTGATTGACTCTTGTGCCGACTTCCACAAATATTTTTTCAATATTCCCTGTCAATGAAGGAGAAATATTCATACTTTCATAACCTTGCAAAGTTGTTGAAAAATCCAATTGTCGGGATATTTCTTGCTGTTCCAAAGTAATCACCTCCACAGGTTCAACTCTTTCTGTATCTGCATTCGCTTTTTGTGTACTTTTTTGTCCACATGCAGAGATTACAACTGCCATGATGGCAAACAAACTAATTTTGAATAATTTTTTCATTCTTTACTATTTTCTTTTTTTATTTTCTATATCTAATTTTATTTTCAGTTCTAGTTAAAATTCTTGGGTGGGGCATTACCACCGTTGAATTATCAGGAATATTTTCAGCAACAATACAATTGGCTCCAATTCTACAGTTGTTTCCAATAGTTATTCCTCCAACAAGAATAGCACCTGCTCCAATCTCACAATCATCACCAATAATCGGCGAACCTCCATGTCCGTTGCCGATAGTCACCGAATGCAAAATAATACAATGTTTGCCTACTTTTGCATCATGGGCAACAATAACCCCTTGTATTCCATGCGGAAAAGAAGGTGGAGTAGCAAACGAGGCTCCAAATCCCAAATGAGTACCCATAGACGCATTATTAAAAGCATCCATTCTTTTTATACGGAACAAATACCAATAGCACAATAGTCTATTAAAAAATCCACCCTTAAAACTAACGACACGTTCTCTCATTTTCCAATATCTTTTATGATTATAGTGCCGTATATGCGATTGCACCAAGGACTGAAAACCTGTCAGTTCTATCGTTTTTGGATAAGAAATCTCCCCCCCCCGTTGCATTATTCTCATATTGAGCGAATTACAAAATTATTTATTGTTTAAGAATTTTTCAAGTTCCACTTGAGCATTCACAAGAGTCATTACCGCCTGCACATAATTTGATTGTGCTGAAATAAGGTCATTGCTTGCATTGGTTAATTCCAAAGTTGAAACAGTCCCCCATTGGTATTTATTGGTTGTACTAGCAAAAACTCTTTGAGTAACGTCCAAATTGTCTTTTTCATTCAAATATGTTTCGTATGCATTGGAAAGATTGTAACGCAACTGCTGATATTGTATGTTCAAATTGTCAGATGTTTCTTCAAACGTATTTTGAGCCTCCATATAAGCAATTTTCTTTTCTTCTATTGCCGCTCCTTTTTTCCCACTTGAAAACAAAGGCACACTCATTGATACACCTACAGTATGAGGTGGGGACATAGAAAAACCGCCATCGCCAATATCTTTACGATAGTTGTATTGATAAAAGGCACTGATAGTCGGCGTATATGCCATAGAAGCAAGCACCACTTGTTTTTTTGCCATATCTACATTCTTTTGCAAAAGTTGATAGTTGTGATTATGAGCAATAACAAAATTTTCGTTCAACAAAGATTGCACTTTTTCTGCCGCCAATATATCATCTATGGTTTCAGTAAGCACCAATTCTGTTTCTACCGGTACTGCCAACAATACACGCATGGAATTGAGAGCCAACTCTCGATTCCGTTTTTGCATATTTATATTATTGTTGAGCGTATTTACTCTCACTTTTATTTGATCGGCAGCTGTTTGTTCCGCAGCACCCGCATTAACGGTATTTTGCGTTATCTCTGCAAGTGCCTGTATGTTTTGCAGACTGCTATCCAATAGTTGAATAATCTCATCTTCAATTAATATCGCCAAATAAGTTGTTTTCACATTGGCACGCAAATTACTTTCCGACTGACTGCGGGAAATATCCTGCATCTCAATGGCAAGATTGGACAACAATGCCGCTACAATCAGTTGGCCATTTATCGCCAAACTTGCCTGAGTCCCAATATTGACATAAGGCAACATTTTTCTGGACATTACGCCAAAATTGATTTCATATCCGCACATATTGGTGTAACCAGCCGAACCATCCACCTGCGGCAACATAGATGCAATACTTTGCCAACGGGCCGCTTCCGCCTTTCTGATTTCCAAATTGGCATTTTCCATCGTTTTATTGTGTTCCATCGCATATTGCTCAGCATCCTTTACACTAAGAGACAATTGAGTATTCTGTCCATAAAGATTTGAAAACAAAACTGTTATTGATATTACAAGTGTTTTTGCTATATATTTCATATTTATTTTTTTTACAATTTTTTACTAATTTGATATTCAATATTTTTTATCATAATTGTTGTTTCTTTTGCCAAAATATTGTCCAATAATCTCACACCTTTTTCTGAACAAATGCCACGGAAAAAAGCAATTATACCTGTATGCAAAATATCCGCACCGCTATATTTTCTAATAACACTATCCATTGTTCTTCGCTCATTTTCAATAATATCAATAAACAAAGAAGCATTTATCTCTGTCCGAAAAAGACCTCTTTCTACGCCTATTTCTATGTAACGTTCCATTAGTTTATGCAACCGTGCATTACAATCCAATATAATTTCAGCATAAATATCAGGATATAACTTTTTAATATCTGCAATAAATTTATTATACTTTGACAGACCTATCAAATAATGGTTGGTATTTTTAATGGGAAGTATCATTTTGATAAAATTAATATCAGAAATATCTTTGCTATAAGCGTCCAAACCATCATATTGAATAAGGTTCATTATATAGTTTGCACAATCCCTAATCAGATTATTTTTGTTGCCAAAAATCTCATACAGAGTACGCTTGGATACCCTCAATTCCTTTGACAACTCATCTGTTGTAAACCGAGCCCCGTCATATAAATAGTTAGCAACTATTTTTTCTATCAAAAACCTCTTTTCAACCATATTTTACAAAACCCAAAAAACTATATTTTTTTTTTTAGTTTTCTTTTAAGGTGAATATATAAACGCAAATATTATTTTATTTATTATAATAAAAAAATAAAAATATAGATTTTTTTTATTATAACTTAATTATCAGTTAAAAAAAATACATTTTATTTTACAATAAGACATGAATCTTTGAGATTATGATAAATTATCTGCAAACTATCACATTGTTGTATCAATTGTTGTTTACGATATTCATATAGATTTCCACCAAGCAACAATTTGTCAAATGAAATCATTTGTTTTATTTGAGCCAAATTGTAGACATGTTGATTATCCGCAATTATCAGATAATCAACAATAATATGTTGATTGGTGGGGTAAAGTTTTTCTTTCAACTGCAAATAAGTTTTATGATTTATTGTGATTGGATTTTGCCCAATTTCACAATATAAACTATTGATTCTATGATAAATTCTATTATTTTCCGTAGCAAAATACATATCCGATAAGGCTAAAGTATCAAAAAGATAAGTATGACAGGATTTTTTGTAAAAACTATCAATTATCGGAGTGGAATGGGTGCTGTAAACAATTGTTTCACTTGTATTTCTGATTTGAAGTTGTGTTTTTATTTCCAAAGAAAGAAAAACAATGCAAACGATTGCAGCAAAGAAAATACAATCTTTGCGTTTGTACAACCAGATTGCAGCAAAACAAATAATAAAAATATAGATTAATATTGTTTCAATCAAAGAAAAACTTATTCCTTGGGTTGTTGAAAACGGCAAACTTTCGATAAATTCAATAGCCATGTTCATAAAACGAATCAAATAGGTAAGTCCCATAGCCAAACATTTATACACCAGAGGCCAAAAAGCAAAGACCAAAACTGCAATTCCCAAACATACAACAACAAAAGCCAAACCTATAACAATTATATTTGTAAAAATAAAATAATTGGGAAATTGATGAAAATAATACATCGCAATTGGAGCCGTAAACAATTGGGCAGCAATACTTACCGTTATCAAATTCCAAACATAATCACCTATTTTGGTTCTGCAAACATATAATTGATACAAAGGTCGTTGCAACCAAACAATTCCCAAAACGGCAGCATAAGACAATTGAAAGCCCACTTCAAAAATCAATAAGGGATTGAATATCAGCAAAAACAACATTGAAGCAAATAAACTATTGTAAGTATTTGTACGTTGTTGCAACATTCCTCCAAAAGAAATAAAAGAAAACATGGTTGCCGCACGCAAAACAGATGGAGAAAGACCTGTTATACAAGCATAAAACCATATCGTAAATAAAAGAATACTGGCTTTGAGTATTTTCTGCCAACGTTTTTTATCTAAAAATTTCAGAAAAAAATTGACAATCATAAAAATAATACCTACATGCATACCCGAAACACAAAGAATATGGCTTGCCCCCGCCGAAGAATAACTTTTTTGCAAATCAGGGTCCAATTTGTCATCATAACCCAACAAAATAGCAGCAATAACTCCATATTCACGCATATCCATACGAGCCTCCTCAAAGATTTTTAAAAATTTGCTTCTAATATGAATAGCCGTAGCCATTATAGGATTACCTTGTTTGGCAGCAAGTTTAGTCCATTGGTTTTCAGTACAATATGATTGTAAATAAATATTTTTGATACGTAAATATCGGACATAATCAAACGCATGTGGATTTTTATTAGCCTCTATTCTATTCAATCTACTATTTATCAATATTTTATCTCCATACTCAATTTGTTGAGACAAACTATCTGTAGCCAAATAAATTATTGCTTTGTAATGACAAGGGTGCCATAATGAATCTTTATAAATAGAACGAATTGATGTGGTTAATTTTATACTTTTCGGTTTTTGAGTTGGGGGTTCTTCTACCGTTGCAACAAACACTTGTTTTGCTTCATTATCAAAATCTGCCGGTATAGAATAATATTGTATAAATATTTGTGTATAAGCAAAACCTGTTAATGCGATATTTATCAATATCAAAATTGCTCCAATATGCCATAAAATATTATCGCGATGGGCAAACAACAACACTAAAAGAAAAGATATTATTATAAATATCAATATAATATAAACAGGAAAAACTATAGCAGGAAAAGAAAATTTGAAAATAATGCCACAAATAAAGGCAACTAAAATCCTTACCAATGGATATTTAGACCAAGTAAACATTGATTATCGTTTTTTTACTTTTTTGAGTGTCAGAAGGTTCATACTGTTATTTTCCATTCCTTCAATATTGTTTTGTACAAACCGCAACACTCTATCGTAATACAAAACTACCACAGGGGCGTCTTCCATTACCAAACTATCTATCTGTCTATAAAATTGTTCTCTCAAATCCCTATCTCCCGTAGATTGCGATTTTTGATAAAGAACATCTACTTTTTTGTTTTTATAGTGTGTATAATTAGGACCATTAGGCGTAAAATTTTCGGAAAAGAACAAGGCCAGATAGTTTTCTGCATCCGGATAATCTGCAATCCAAGACCCTCTAAAAAAAGGAATTTCCGATTTGGAAATAAATTGTCGCAAAATAGCGGGTTGCATTTTAGAAATTTCCACTTTTATGCCGATTTGTTCCAATTCATGAGCAATATATAGTGTAATATCCATATAATTTTCTGTTACACACAATTTTATCGGAGGTAGATTTTTCCCATCGGGGAAACCTGCTTTTTTCAATAAATCTCTTGCTTTTTGCGGATTGTAATCATAACCATAATTTGCCGAACTGTCAAAAGGAGGCATTCCGTATGGAATCATACCTTTTGTACCAGCAACACCTATATTGCTCCGCAAAAATCTCAACATTTTTTTACGGTCAAAACCATAATTTATCGCCTGACGAACTTCCTTTATTTTCAATGGATTCTGTTCATCTTTATTGTCCATCAGAAAACCGAAATATTCTGTGTTCAGATAAGGCATTGACAACATTTTTATCCGTTTTTGATAAGCAACATTCAATTGCCCGTCTTTGGAAAGCAGTTCATCTTTGTATGAAGCGTCCAATCCGGAAAGAAAATCAAGATTTCCTTTCACAAATTCCATAAAAGCAGATTGTTTGTCTATAATAAATGATACGGCAACGGCATCAAGATAAGGCAAACGATTGCCCTTGTCATCTTTTTCAAAATAATTTTTGTTTTTCAATAAGGACAATTTCACTCCTTCCCGCCACATTTTCATAAAAAACGGACCAGTACCAACAGGATATTTTCGGAAATCTTTACCATATTTTTCCACCACTTCAAATGGAACAACAGAACAATATTGCATTGACAGCAATCCCAAAAACGGTGGGAACGGTTTTTTGAGATGTATCTCTACAAGCGTATCGTTTATGGCTAAAAATGCAGGTTTTCCTTTGATAGAATCAACCATACTAAATAACCATGCTCCGGGAGAAGCCACTTTAGGGTCTAAAATTCGATTGAAACTATAAACAACATCACTTGCTGTCATTTTTCGTTTTTGGGGAAAATGGAAAAAATCTGTTTCATGAAAAAACACATCGTCTCTAAGGTAAAAGCGATAAATTTTACCATCTGCGGAAATTTCCCAATTTATTGCCAAGCAAGGTTGTATTTGCAATTGGCTGTCAAATTGTACAAGGCTATTAAACAACTGGTAGCATGCCCAAATATTGGCTTGGTCTTTAGCAAAAGCAGGGTCTAAAGAGGTAATACCCGCAGACTCATTGTAACGGAAAACTTGTCTGTGTTGTGTATCTTGTTTCCCCTTACACGAAAGCAATAGAATAGTCAACAAAAACCAATATGACAATCGAATTGCTCCCGCCCGCATAATTATCTTTCTTTTCGTTTTGTTTGCACTTCTTCTTCAAAATCAGTAGTCGCCTCTATATATTTATAATCTTTGATTTTGAAGATATTCACAAACGTATTTTCTAATGTATAAACATTATGTGGAGCAAATTCATATTTTGTAGAAAGCAAAGCATTGTTAGGTATTTCACAGGCAGCAAAAGCCGTACCTTTTTCACACAAACTACTTAAAAAATAGTATGTTATATCATAACCCTGAAATGCAAAATTTTTCAATGTCGGTTCTATTTGATATTTTTCACGAAATCTTTGCAAAAAACTAATAACATTTTCGCGACTATAATCTACAAAATACGGACTAATATAATGAGTCTTTAATTCCATAAAATATTCTGTCTCAATATTATCAAAATTCAACCAAGATTCCGGAACAACCAAAGTTACATTTGTATAATTGCTTGCATGGAAACTTTGAACAAAATTAGTTACCGTTATTTCGCCATTAAAAAATGTAAGAATATAGTTTTCACACGTAGGATTGATAGCCGATTTTACACCTGCAATGCCTGCTGATTGCATATCAATTTCTTTCATTGATATATTCGTTCCGGTCAATATTGTTTGCATTGCAGTAGTATAATCTTTTATCATACTTTGTTCTTTGGAAGTTTGGTTGTTTACAAAAATAATATTTGCAGTTGTGTTTTTGCTATTGATATATTGAGCCAATTTGACTGCTTGATTAAAATAAGAAGGTGTGGCTTTGTAAACCAAAGAACCACAATCATCAAAAGTGACAGAAAATGGATTGACCAAACAAATACCGTGATTTTTTGCATATTGACACATCTCCATAAATTCTTTTCCAAAAAATGGTCCAATAATCAAATCGGCATTTTGAAGTTCACCACTATTAATCAGTTCCGTCATTCTTTCTGCAGAAATTTCGTTCACATCTTCTACTTTCAATTGAATATGGATATTCGGATATTGTTTTTCAATATCTTCTACGGCTAACAATAGAGCTTCATAAAATTGAATAAAAGAAAATTGTTTTATCCGCTTATAATCATCTAAAGATTTTAGATTGGCAACATCAAAGTCGGTTCCCTTTGACAAATAAAGGGGAATAAACATATAAACTTGATAAAAATCTTTCTTTTGTCCTATTTTGGCATTGGTTATAATATTGGCATTTTGTTGGTCTTCTTTGGCAATTGTTTCTATCATCTCTTGCGGTGATTCATTAGGTTGTACCGCCCCTTGCACATCAGGAATGCGAATTTGTTGACCAATAGAAATCTGTTCCGTCAAATCGGGATTCAAGGCTTTGATAACCTCAAGTTTGACACCATATTTTTTGGCAATACCGAACAACGTTTCACCTTGTTGCACAATATGAATGCGAGGTTGATTGTTTTCAACAACAACAGTAGTTTGATTCTTGTTTTTATCCTTATCTTTTTTATTTCCACCGATAGAACTTGTAATAATACTATTATCGTTAGGTAAAATAGGCACATTAATGACTTGTCCGCTTCGCAAAGTTTGTTTATCCTGCACAGCAGGATTCAACAAAGAAAGTTCATCTTCAGATATTTGTCTTGTTTTGGCAATCAAAGCCCAAGTATCGCCTTGTTTGATGGAATAGGCTTCTATTTCTTTGTTTGACAATGGAATATAAACAATTTCATCAATAGCCAACCCTTTTGCTGTCTGTGCATTATAAGCAATAATCGTATCTACATGCACTCCATACAAAATAGATAATCTATACAAGGTTTGTCCTTTAACAACTTTATGAGCATAAAACAAATGCTTATTGACAATTGAAGTTTCTGCTGTTTTGGTTGTCTGAGCCAAAACACATGACATACACATTACTAATAATAATGCAACAATATTTTTACGCATGACCATTATAAATATTTATTCCCATTCAATAGTAGCAGGTGGCTTGGAACTAATATCATAAACAACTCTGTTCACCCCTCTTACTTTGTTGATAATTTCATTGGATACCTTTGCCAACAAATCATACGGCAAATGCACCCAATCGGCCGTCATACCATCTGTTGAGGTAACGGCACGCAAAGCCACACAATTTTCATAAGTACGTTCATCACCCATAACACCTACCGATTTTACAGGCAATAGCACAGCTCCGGCTTGCCATGTTTTATCATACCAACCCGATTCTTGCAGGTTATCAATGAAAATAGCATCAACTTCTTGTAAAATACGCACTTTTTCTTCAGTTATATCTCCCAAAATTCTTATACCCAAACCGGGACCGGGAAATGGATGACGTTTAAGCAACATATCTGGAATATGTAAACTGCGACCGATTTGACGCACTTCGTCTTTAAAAAGCAAACGTAAAGGTTCTACTACCTTTAATTTCATATAATCGGGCAAACCTCCAACATTATGATGAGATTTTATGGTAGCAGATGGTCCTTTTACCGATTGAGACTCAATAACATCTGGATAAATTGTACCCTGTGCCAACCATTTAACATCGCTTATCTTTTTTGCTTCTTGGTCAAAAACATCTATAAAAGTCCCCCCGATAATTTTCCTTTTCCGTTCAGGATCGGTAACGCCTTGCAGTTTTTGATAAAACAAATGCGAAGCATCTACGCCTATAACATTCAAACCTGTTTGTTTATAATTGTTCAAGACAGATTCAAACTCATTTTTTCTCAATAATCCATTATTGACAAAAATACCTGTCATGTTTTTCCCTATAGCCTTATGCAACAAATAAGCGGCTACAGAAGAATCAACACCACCGGAAATACCGAGAATAACCTTATCATTGCCCAATTGTTCTTGCAAAGCCTTGACACTTGATTCTATAAAAGAATCAGGAGTCCAACTTTGTTGGCAAGCACAAATACCGACAACAAAATTTCTCAACAAAACGATACCTTGTTCGCTATGATGCACCTCAGGATGAAATTGAATACCAAAAGTCTGTTCCCCTTTTATTTGAAAACCGGCATATTTTACGTCTGCCGTTCCGCAAATAGCCTCAAAGCTATCAGGAATATTGGTAATACTATCTCCATGCGACATCCACACCTGCGTGTTCAATTGCAAACCTTGCATCAACGGATTTTGAGCATTGATATGTACCAATTTGGCTCGTCCATATTCTCTTGATGGAGAAGATTGCACTTTTCCTCCCTTATGATAAGCCAAATATTGGGCACCATAGCAAACCCCCAAAACAGGGACTTTGCCTCTATATAATTTCAAATCAGGCTGAGGTGCCTCGGGATTATAAACCGAATACGGACTACCGGACAAAATTACACCTTTAACATTTTTAGGCAATTCTTTGATTGCATTAAACGGATGTATCTCACAATATACATTCAATTCACGAATTCGTCTTGCTATCAATTGTGTATATTGAGAACCAAAATCAAGTATTAAAATCATTTCTTCCATAAATACAAAAGTACAACTTTTTTTATTGCATTTGTGCATATTTTTTATTTTATTTGTTTTCAATAAGAAAAACTATGAAATTATTACCATGTTTATTGAAAAAAATAATTTTCCTGATATTTTTATTCTGAAAATATAGAACAATATTAGAAGTTCAAGTTGAAAATATTATAAAATTTAGGGAAAAAAATATCACCGCCGTATGGCGGTGATATTCTCATTCATGTAACGATTCTGCAAATAGGTACGCAAATCCTCTTTCAACACCACCTCATCGGAGGCCCAGAGCAGCTCGGATAGGCGTTTCAGTTCGGCTTTGGGCAGGAGGAGGAATTCGTAGTCGGTCAGTTCCTTGAATTTGGTGCGTGGAGACAACGAAACCGCAGAGGTGGCCAACGCTTTCTGGAAGGCACCTTCGCTTTGTATCAGGAACGGCAGCGATTCGGGCAAAAGCACATCCTCAATGGCTTCAAACACCAAGATGTCACCAGAACAAATGCCGTCAAACTCGGCATACGCCACCTTGCGCTGGTAGGCACGGCGGCGACCAAACAGCACTTGCCCTTTCCGGAACTTACGGGTGAAAGTGGTTTCTTTCTCCAACGTGTCCCATTGGGTAATGTGCAGGTTGTTGGGCTCAATGTGCTCAAGTCCAACCACATGGTCCAATCCATCCGCAACAGGGTCTTTTGTCGCTTCGTTCACCTGCTGGCAAACCTCGTCAAACCTGTATTTCTTCCCGTGGGTTTTGTCTATGTGTAGTTCGTTCATTGCTGTATGGACTTAAGAAATATTGTTGGTTCTTTTATATTCCTTTACTCTATTCATGAAATTATCTTTCCAATTCGAATAAGTGGAAATATCTGTTGTTATGTCTGTCTCAGATATTGTACGAGCTACAGTTTCGGGAGAACCATCATGAATAACTTCAGAATATTTGCCGTATAAATTTCGAAGAAAAGTTATATCATCTTGATTTGTTATAATTAGATGAACCAAGTTACCGTGTTTAAAGGCAATATCTTTTTTGAATCGATTCACTGTACTACCTATTAAAATATCTTCAACAGTGCGTTCGACGAGTTGTCTCATTTTCTCTTTCGCATCATTTAAAATATAATTACGTTGTTGACTATCCGTGGGTGAGAGGCCCCTTATTACATCTAAATCATGACGAATTGTATCTATACGTTGTTGAACATTTTTTGCGAGATAAGGTATGTCATCAGTCACAAAACCACTTATTTCGTCTCTTGTTTCCAGACTGACAATATTACAATCTGTTGAGATCAACTCTTTATGTTTAAAGAATAAGTAACTTACAAAATACAAATCGTGTGTAAATATGATTATTTGTCTATTTCTGGATAATTCAATTATCATATTTGCTATGCTCTCACGATACTCCTGATCCAACGATGTGACAGGGTCATCCAAAACAATCGTATTGGTAGCATTGTCAATGGTGCATTCTGACAGAAAATTGGCAAAAGCCACAATTTTCTGTTCGCCTTCGCTAAGTACATCGGGCACCTTATCGCTTATGTCATTAAAACCGCATTTTTTATATGTAGTGCCTCTGGAAGTACGAGCTTTTGTGATAGAGATTTTACTGGCAATTTTTTGATCTAGGTTCTGAAGATGTTTGAGAAACTCTTCTTGTTGAAGCGTAATAGAATCGGATTCTATTATCTCACCGATCTTCTTTGAAATGTTTGTAGTGTCTGTCATGCCTATTGCAGCAGCATATTGTTGTTTCTTTTTGTATTCATCAAGATATCTTAAAATGTCAGTTTTCTTGTTGTACAACGAAATCAATGCCTCTAAAGAGAGGTACTCCTCCACAAGTTTAGTCCTGTTCGCTATAACTTCTTTTAAATCTTTGATTTTATTCTCTATGAGTTTGTTTCTATTTTCAATTTCATGGGAGACAATACATGGAAGAATATTTTTAATTGATTCTTCACTGGCAGATTGTAAATAAGCACAAACACTATTTTTGTTGCCCAAAATGTTTTGTTCAAAATCCTGTAATGTTTGTTCTATATCAGGAAAATCACTTGTTATTTCGTCAAGAATAGTTCTGGCAATGACAGGGGTGGTGAGTTGTGAATACACAGATATCTGTTTTTCAAGTGCTTGTTTTGAGATTTCATATTCTTTGCTTGATGTGTCCTGAATATAGGATTCAAATCTTTGCAATCGCTGCTTGGCGGATTCGTTTAATGGTTGATGACACAATACGCAATAAGACTCTTTATCTACAGAAAAATCTGTTATTGAAGAGGATTCCTCACCGGCGTATTGTTTTGCATAATTCCACAATTGTTTCCAAACATCACTCCCGATGTTGTATGCATCATCACCTTTGAATGAATTGGAGGCAATTTCGTAAGCGCTCTTTTTGGTACAATAATTCTGCTTAATATTTTGAATGTTTACTATGCTATCTGCACAAAACAAATTTTCAAATTGCTTTAATTTTGTAATGATTGCTTGGTACCTTGCTGTTTTTTGTTGTAATTGTTGGAGGGTCTCTGCTGGATTGGTGGTGTTTAGTATAGATGTAAGTTCGTTATACCTATTTTGTTGTTCTTCTGCAATTGAAAGTTTTTGATCGATTTCGGTTATCGAACGGTTCTCAATAACAGAATACCATTGTGCAATTTCTGTTCTGTCATATTTCCTGTCAAGTATTGGTTTTATCGCTGTGAGCAATCCCTTTTCAACATCAATTCTAGAATGAATGGAATTACATATCTCTATCAGACGTTCTAAAACATCCAGCCCGATTGGTTTATATTCTGTAGGTGTTTCGTTATTTAGATATATGTTTGCGCATTTGCTGTCAAATATGTAAATGGTATTTAATGCAGGAATTGTTTCATTCCCTTCGTGCCAATTAAAGGGAGTTGCCGTTCCGTTTTCTTGGTACATTATTTTCACGGATTGCGCAGTTTGAGCCCCTGTATTATATACGTTTTTCTTTAATTCTATATTTGAATCCCTGCTCCAACATAGTTTCTTTAATATTTTTGCATAGCCAGATTTTCCCGAACCGTTTCTACCGTATATTACAGTTAATCCGTTAGGTGAAAAATCAAGCTCAGTATTCTCCCATAAAGCATTGATGTTGGTTGGATGATGGATTCCCAGTAGTTTAATTGCATTTGTGGTTGATGCAGATTGAGGAATATTGTCCTGGCTGGGGATTAGTAGAGTGATTTGCGCATCAATCAAACCAACTTCTTTTTTCAGAATATTTATTAGTTGAACCTCTTCTTCCATTTGTTGTTTTTGGAGAATACGACAAATAGCATCTTGCCAGAATAGAGGCTTGTTCTTTGACCAATCAATAATTGTTTGATCTATGTTCATTGCTTCTTGCTTTTTACTGCGACATTTTGTGCGACATCTGCGACATTTTGTGTGACATTTATACTGCCATTTATACTGCCATCTTGAGGGACATTCGAGGGACATGTCCCTTCCCAATGGCCAGTTTTTCTTCCTCCTTTTCTTGTAATCAAATTGTCTTTTTGTAATTGAGCCAGAAGCCGTTGCACTTGTCGAGCAGACATAGAAAGTTTTTTCGCCAATGTTTCCGCTGTAACAAAACCATCTGCTTTTATGCTTAATAGCAATTCTTTTACGACATCACCTTCTTTGTTTACGACATCTTTTACGACGTCTTTTACGACACCTATATCGTTTGCACTGACATTTTCATCGTCTTTTTCCTTGATATTCAGAGAAAAATCTTTTACGACATCATTATCTTCTTTTACGACATCTTTTACGACATTTACACTGACATCTGAGGTAGATAGAAGTTCCCAATGACCTGTTTTTCTTCCTCCTTTTCTTTTGATGAGATTATCATTTTGTAATTGAGCCAGAAGCCGTTGCACTTGTCGAGCAGACATAGATAGTTTTTTCGCCAATGCTTCTGCTGTAACAAATCTATCTGCTTCTATGCATAATAACAATTCTTTTGCGACATCTTTTACGACATCATGAGTGTCATTTTGAACTTCACCTTGACTCTTATCACTATAATTGTTATTCAGAATCTCGGTATAGAACGATTCGTATTGCGAGCGGAAAGTAGGCCGTTTTTCATTGGTGAATCCGGGCAGTTTGGCGGTTTCGTTGCGGATTTTGCGCAGACCGCTGCCACGTTTCTCCATGTAGCCGAACTGCGTGAACACATCGGCCAAAATGGGATTGCGGCGTCTGGATGGCACCTCGTTCAAATCGCGGTTCTGTATCAGACTGCCGTCAAACATACCGCCTGGCGAGTAGATGACCAACCGGTTGTCGTAAATGTCTATGTGTACCTCGCTACCCAATTCGGAATAGTCGCGGTGGATGAGTGCGTTCACCAAAGCCTCGAACAAGGCGCGGTCGGAGTAGTCGGGCGTGTCCAAACGGCGGTTGGGCAATTTTATCCAGCCTTTCTTGTTGTGCAAAGTCATAAACTGAATACCTGCATCCAACAATGAAAGCAGATTGCCTTGATACTCGCGCGAATCGAGGGCGTCGTCTTTCTCCAAACCGTTCCAACGGGTACAATAAAGACTGGAATGGCGGTACGGACATTGGTCGGAGAACAGCACACCCGCTTGGGTGAGCAAGCCGTCGTCAGTCACTAAGGAAAACGATTGCAGCAGCTTATCCTCAAAAGGTAGTCCCGTTTGCTTCTGGTATGTTTTGGCCAAAGTGTCGAAAGTCAACTCTCCCAAATGATATTCCGTAACCAAAGAATCGTATGTGCGGTTGCGGCCTTTAAGAACGAGAGCACTCAATTGGTGCGCATTGGCAATCACGCTTTCGTCACCGATGCGAATAAAAGCGGAATGAGTGCCGCTGTTCACATAATAGTATGGTGTCATATCACCGGCTAAAACATGCAATTCCAATAAGAAACGGCCGTTGCCGACAGGCTTGGTGACCATTTCAAATTCCGGAACGGGGTCCATAAAAACTTTAATGCGGTCACTAATGAACTCAGCATCCGCTTTAATCGTTTCTCCATCGTCGTTCACGCCAAAGACGAGCACTCCACCCGCAGTATTAGCAAAGGCGCTCACGCTTTTGAGCCAGCTTTTGGGCTGCTTGCGCTCCACCGCCTTTTTGAAGTCGCAGGTGGTGTTTTCGCCGTAGGTCTGTTTTATGTTGTTCTTAATCATTGCTTCTTGCTTTTTGCGTTCTTCTTCACCAACTTAGCTGTTTCTTTTACAGTTTCTAAATAAGCTTCTTCCACGGGCGAAAGGGTGTTGTTTTGGTATTTTCGGTATTCGGCGGTGGCCTTCTCCAAGGCTTGGGCATGGCTTACAGAGCCGGCACCTTCGAGCAACGGTCGGTTACCGGAAGTGAGCACCGAATCCAATTGGCTGATATAGTCACTCATGTACATGGGCTTGTGCTCTAACGCATTAATTTCGGCCAAATCGAAATAACCGGAAACAAGGTTGTTCAAAATCTTCAGTTCGTTTTCATTCAAATAGTTTTTGGCAATACCAATGTCTTTCAACGCAGGCAGCTCACCCGAAAAGGTGGTCAATCCCATAAAAGGCTTGTCGGCATCTGCGGTATGTCCGTGGGCGGCAAAGTGCAGTTTGTTCTGAACTACTTTGAAAAAATGGATGGATTCATCACTCTTGGGATCATAATCCACACTGGTGGCGTAGAGGTCAAGCACTTGGCGATACAGCACTTTTTCCGATGAACGGATGTCGCGGATGCGGTCAAGCAGTTCTTTCCAATAATTGCCACCGCCGTTGCCTTTCAGCCGCTCGTCATCTATCGCAAAACCTTTTATCATATACTCCTTCAAACGTTGCGTGGCCCAGATACGAAAACGGGTGGCAATGGCCGATTTGATGCGGTAGCCTAGCGATATAATCATGTCGAGGTTGTAAAAAGGTAACTCTCTGTTTACCTCTCTGTTTCCTTCCACTCGAACTTGTCGGAATTTCCGACAGGTTGCCTCTTCGCTTAATTCACCTTCTTCGTATATGTGCTTTATGTGTTCCACAATATTGGTCCTTGAACTTTGGTAAAGTTCCGCCATTTGCTGCTGGTTGAGCCAAACAGTATCGTTGTCTAATTTCACATTGATCTTCGTCAAACCGTCTTCGGTCTGGTATATGATGATGTCGCCGGTGTTTTCTATATATTGTTCCATATCTAATCTTCTAATAATCCATTAATTCCTTCATATAATGCTACGCAATTCACTTTACATTCCGCCATCAATTCTCCGAAAGATGGGTTAGGCACACTGTCTTTCACTTCCAAACGCGACACATATTGCGAGATATTGAGCGTGTCGCCGTTCTCCAGAATTTGCTCGTTTTTCACCAACTTGGCGGTTCCTTTCCGGCATTGATGACGATTTTGCGTATGGCACGTTCGTCCCAAAGAGGAGAATCAATGTGACGCTTGTAGGTAATCAGTCCCGTTTTATCATAATATGGTTGGTGTTCATGTTGTTTCCGTTGGGTCGCTATTCCTTCAGGGAATCCTCCACATATTGCCTGAGCGTGCCTTTCTTCTTCATTTTGATCAGTTTCTCCGCCATCTTGTTCTTGCCTATAAAATCCTTGTATTTGAGGTAATAGCTGATGACGGTTTCAATTCCGGCCATGGAGCCGTCCGCTTTGGATGCGTCCGGGTTACTGATGCTGTGCCTGGCCCAACCTCCCATGTAAAGGACAAGGAGTTCCCCGTTGTTGAAATTGGCCGCATCTGCATTCACTTCAATGTGGACATCGGGCGAACCTATCATCCACCATACCACGAAGGCATTCACATCCTTGCGCTGTGTGGCGGAAGGTGCGTGGCTTTCAAGCCAATCCATGCAGCGGTTGAAATCCTGCACATATTTGGCATACTCTGTTTCTTCAATCTCCCCCGGAATAGCCGGAACGGTGAACTTCTGAGCCCATATCGCCTGCGAAAACATCAGGCAGAGCGCAATGACAAATAATCTTTTCATAATCGAGTGTTTTTAAGGCTGCCAATTGCAGCATGTTTCTGAAATGCAAAAATACAAAATTCTTGGTAATAATAACAAATATTGCCGAAAATTTGTTTTATAATCCTTAGTGTGTTTATTTGGGATGATTGTACTGATTGGTGGCAATACACAAATTGAAAACGCATAATCTCCTATTGATGTTTGAGGTATGGATGTAAGGCATAGTATTGTGCTTTGCCCAAAGCATCTGCCTCGTCCACCTTGCTGTGGTATTCTGGAGGAACAAGTTCACAAAAGGAATCCTCTATCTCGTCGGGAAAACCGTATCCACACGGCCAGCACCACGCCATGATTTGTACCAATCGTGGCATCATTGGCTCAAGCAAGTTGTTCTTAGTCAAAAATTTCAACATTGAACGGAAATTACTTACAGCTGAATCGTAGTATTGCTCCCACAGGTCACCGGCCTCGAACGAGAACTTGCAAACGAGTTCCACATAGTAAACCATCGCTTCGGCCAGAGCGTCCTCGGATGGAGCAAGTTTCTTGAAGTTCGACAATGCCTTACGACACACGCTAAATCGGCACTGTGGATTGCAGCTGATATCGTCGTCAAACTCCTTGAGGACAATCTTCTTGAACTTTTCAAGCTCCCTATTTTCATCAGGGTTCAAATAAAACTCCAGATACTCTTTTGCCTCTTTTCGGGCATCGTAGAGTTCCATCACCATTTCGATGATTTGTGGCTTCTCTAATGTGTTGAGGTGTTTTTTGAGTTGTGCTTTAGACATGGTTTAAAGGTTCTTTTTATGCTTTCAGTCAAATAACCGTCAAATAAAGATGTTATTGATAATCAAAATATTAAATTTGAAACTTTGTAAAAAGTGATTTTCCAGTCAAATAAGATTTCTGATCCAGTCATATAGCAGTTTCCTGTTCGTGTCCCAATCTTCCAGCAATTTGCCAGTTTTGTTGAGGATTTT
>CAJOFD010000039.1 GCA_905233585.1 uncultured Bacteroidales bacterium | reverse complement strand
ACAGTTTTTTCATTTTTTTAACATTTTAATTAATACTGTATTGAATTGTTACAAAGATACCAATTATTTTCGCACAAACAATTATATATATATATATATCAATTAGTTACATTCTTATTACTATAAATATTAAGAAAAAAAGAGTGTGTATTTGTCAGCAAAAATGGAAGATTTTTGCAATAAAAATTGGAAAATAACAGAAATTTTTGGGGGACAAATTGTATCTTATTTTCTTTCCTATCATGAAAAGCAAAAATATGTTTTTTATTTTTTACCACCCAACAGCGTACCCAACAAGCCACGACCGATTTTAAACAAAGTGTTTACGACCTCCCGTTTGGCCTTTGTTTTCATCATTTTTGCCATACCGCCAAACAATTCATCTTGTTCTTTTTGCTTGCGGCGTTGTTCTGCCTGCTGTTGCTTTTCCAACTCTTTTCGCTGTTTTTCCGCTTCTTTTTGTCGGGCGAGTTCTTCTTTTTGTTTTACAGCCGCCTCTTTCGCTTCTTGTTCTGCTGATAATTGTTCTGTCAAAACTTCAAAAGCAGAACGATTATCTTCCATATTTTCGTAAGCACCAAAAACAACTGATTGCTTGATAATAGTTTGCCTTTCCATATCACCAATGGCTCCGACATGTCCTTCGGGAGGAATTATCGCAACCTTTTCCACCATACTCGGAACACCTTTATCGTCTAAAAAGGAAACCAAAGCCTCACCTACTCCCAAATTCATAATAACTTCTTCAGTTTTAAAAGCAGGATTTTGGCGAAATGTTTGCCCCACGGCATTTATTGCTTTTTGGTCTTTGGGCGTATAGGCTCTTAAAGCATGTTGCACGCGGTTACCCAATTGTCCTAAAACAGTATCGGGAATATCCATTGGATTTTGCGTACAGAAATAAACGCCAACACCTTTGGAGCGGATAAGCCTGACCACTTGTTCTATTTTTTCCAATAAAGATTTGGAAATATCATTGAACAGCAGATGCGCTTCATCGAAAAAGAACACCAATTTCGGTTTATCCAAATCCCCGACTTCCGGCAATTGTTCAAACAATTCCGACAGCAAATACAACAAAAACGAAGTATAAACACGGGGTGCGTTCATCAATTTATCAGCAGAAAGAATATTGATAACACCTTTTCCGTCTTGTGTTTGCAAAAAATCATGAATATCAATGGCAGGCTCGCCAAAAAACATATTGCCGTCTTGTTCTTCCAAGGCAAGCAAACTACGCTGTATGGCTCCTATACTTGCAGGTGAAATATTGCCATAACTTGTTGTGTATTCGCTACGATGATTGCCGACATATTCAACCATCTTTCTCAAATCTTTCAAATCCAACAACAACAATTTATTGTCATCTGCAATTTTAAATATCAAAGTTAAAACATCGCTTTGGGTATCGTTGAGGGTAAGCAAACGTCCCATGAGCATAGGTCCCATTTCAGAAATTGTCGTTCTGACAGGGTGCCCTTTTTCTCCAAAAATATCCCAAAAACAAACAGGGAATGCTTTATAAGCAAACCCTTTTTCTTTTAAATGGTGGTTGGCAATACTTTTTTCGATATGCTCATTATTGCCCCCCAATTGACAAAGTCCCGATAAATCTCCTTTTATATCAGTTGCAAAAACAGGCACACCCAAACTGCTGAAAGTTTCTGCCAAATTTTGCAAAGTACATGTTTTTCCTGTACCTGTCGCACCGCTTATCAAACCATGACGGTTAGCCATACGCAGGTTTATCCCTAATTCAGAATTACCACATATAGCACTAATTCCTTCACCGTCAAGATTTATCATAACAAATAGAAAAAAAACTTATTTGTTTTTTTTGAGTTCAGCTATCTCTTTTTTCAAGTTGGTTATTTCTTGCATCATATCAGGCAACAATCTCAAGGCGGCCAATTCTCTCCATTTTTTGCTAACTTCTATTGCTGGAGAACCGAATAAGACTTTTCCACCTGCTTCTACCGATTTGTCTATAGCAGATGTAGCCAACAATATTGTTCCCTTTCCGACAACCAAATCTTTATTAATAGAAACTCTTGCCCAGATTGTACAATCATCTTCTATGACAGTTACTCCGGCAATGGCACAATGAGACCCCACTAAAACATGTTTACCGATACGAGTATCATGACCGACTTGAACATGATTATCAAACTTACAGCCTTCACCTATATAAGTATCCCCGCTAACGCCTTTGTCTATGGTACACAATGCACCTATTTCAACATTGTCGGCAATAGTTGTTGTACCGCAAGATTCCAATTTATCCCAAAATTGAGGGCGACGTTTAAAATAAAAAGCCTCACCGCCTATGACACTATTGGATTGAATAATTACATTATTACCAATTGTTGTATGATCATAAATACTTACATTGGAATGGATGATGCAATTTTTGCCTATCTTAACGTCCTTACCGACAAAAACACCCGGTTGCAGAATTGTACACTCACCAATTTCAGCAGAAGGATGAACAAATGTTGTTTGAGGTTCAAATTTACGGATATGTTTGACAATTTTCACATAAGCACTGAATGGATCTTGAACAACTATCAAGGTTTTGCCGTATGTGTTTTCCGGTTTAATATCAATAAGCACAAAAGCCGCTTTGCTTTTTAATGCTTTCTCATAATATTTTGAATTATCAACAAAAGTGATTTCTCCATTTTGAACCATGTGTATTTCATTGATACCGAGCACGGTATCATTTCCATTTCCAATTAATTCTGCTGGAGTTTCTATAATTTGCAGAATCTCTTTTACTGATATTGCTTTTTCAAAAATCATTATTTTCTTATTTTACTCGTTCAGAATAGCGGTTGGTACGGGTATCAACTTTTATCATTTCCCCCTCATTGATAAACAATGGCACCATCACTTCGGCACCTGTTTCCACAATGGCACGTTTCAATGAATTTGTTGCCGTATCACCTTTTACACCAGGTTCGGTATAAGTAACTTTCAAATCAACAAAAGCAGGTAACTCACAAGTTAGCGGAGTATCTGATTCTGTATGATACATCACCTCCACAATTTGACCTTCTTTTAACAATGCGGGATTGGAAATTAAGTTTCCATCTATAGCGATTTGTTCGAAAGTTTCATTATGCATAAAATTATAGGTGTTGTCATTTTCTTTATACAAGAATTGATATTGGCGGCGTTCTACACGTGCCAAATCTATTTTTACACCGGCGGTAAAAGTATTTTCCAATACTCTTCCTGTACGTAAATTTCTCAATTTTGTTCTAACAAAGGCTGGACCTTTTCCTGGTTTTACATGTTGAAATTCAACAATAGACCATAATTCTCCATTATGTTCTATACACAATCCGTTTTTAAAATCTGCAGTTGTTGCCATAACTAAAATTTCGTTTAATTTATCAATAGAAAAACTTCAAAAAAAAGAAAAAACGGTTAAAAAACCGTCTTTCTTTATGAACGTCTTTCTTTAATACGAGCTTTTTTACCTGTTAAGCCTCTCAAATAGAATATTCTTGCACGACGAACTACACCGCGTTTGTTCACAACGATGTTGTCTATAAAGGGAGAATTTATCGGAAAAATTCTTTCCACACCTATTCCGTTTGAAATTTTTCTAACCGTAAAAGTTTCTGTTGCACCAGTACCAACACGTTGTAAAACAACACCTTGATATGCTTGCAAACGTTCTTTGTTACCTTCTACAATTTTGTACGTAACCGTAATGGTATCACCTGCTGAAAATACAGGATATTCTTTTTTTTCTACCATTTGGTCTTCTACAAATTTAATCAATTCTGATTTCATCTCTCTTATTGTTTTATCACGGTATTCACACGATTCACGTTACTCGCAATGGCAACTACGTTGGCTGAATTAACCGCTTTTGTTATTATTTATTTTGACGGGTGCAAAGGTATAAAAATTATTTTAAATAATTGAATATTTTGCCCATAATTTTTTTATTTTGGGGGCAAAAGGCAACAAATCTTCAACAAAATCCGCTATATTCCCCAAAAAATTTTCTTTACCAAAGAGGCATTTCTGCAATTTTTCAGTTGATTTTTTTAGAAAACAGAAAAATTTCAATAATTTTTTTGTATTTATTTTCCTATTTCAAAACAAATGATTTTATTGTTATTTTTTGTACCTTTGCAAATGTTTTATTTATTCATTTTTTATATTTAACTTATTGTGTATAAAATAATTAACAAACAATTTTTAACCCACAATATTGTGGAAATGGATATACTCCATCCTCAATTGGCACAATCTGCACAACCTGGGCAGTTTTTAATTGTTATTGCAGACAACCAAGGCGAAAGAATACCATTGACCGTCTGCGATACAAACCCAGACAAAGGATTGGTAACCATTGTTTTTCAAATAGTCGGAGCTTCTACCAAAGCCATGGCGAGTTACGAAACCGGCGATGCTTTTGCCGATATGGTCGGTCCTTTGGGACAGGCTTCCGATTTAATATCCCTGCCTATAGAAACTTTACATACAAAAAAAATACTTTTTATTGCCGGTGGTGTGGGTACCGCTCCTGTTTATCCTCAAGTAAAATGGTTGCACAATAAAAATGTCAAGGCAGATGTTGTCATTGGTTCCGCTTCTAAACAAACACTCATTTATGTCGAAAAAATGAGAGCGGTGGCAAACAACCTTTATATCACTACCGATGATGGAAGTGCGGGCGACAAAGGTTTTGTTACCAATGTATTGCAAAATCTTGTAGAACGACAACACATTCATTATGATATTGTTGTCGCTATCGGTCCCATGATTATGATGAAAAATGTGGCTTTGCTCACAAAAAAATATAACATTCCAACTATTGTAAGCTTAAACTCCTTGATGGTAGATGGCACAGGCATGTGCGGAGCATGTCGGGTTACCGTAAACGGCAAAACAAAATTCACTTGCGTTGACGGACCAGAATTTGACGGATTTCAAATAGATTACGATGAGGCTATGAAAAGACAAGCCATGTACGCTCATGTAGAGAAACGTATTTTATTAGAAAATCAAGAAAAAGCAGAAAACCACACTTGCTATATTGGCGGAGTTTCGTCTGAACAACCCGACCGTATGCACAAAATACCCGCAAAAGAATGTCCTGTAGAACAACGCATACATTCTTTTAAAGAAGTATCATTGGGTTACACTGAAGAAGAAGCGGTAAAAGAAGCACAACGCTGTTTGCAATGTAAAAATCCCCAGTGCAAAACAGGTTGTCCGGTAGAAATAGACATACCTGCATTTATTGCCAACATTGCCGAAGGCAATTTCAAAGCCGCTGCAGCAAAAATAGCAGAAACATCGTTATTGCCTGCCATTTGCGGAAGAGTTTGTCCGCAAGAAACACAATGCGAAGGCCGCTGCGTATTAGGCAAAAAAGGCGATGCTGTTTCTATTGGCAAATTGGAACGCTTTGTGGCCGACTATGCAAGAGAAAATCATATCAACATCAACACCAATATTACTAAAAATACGCACAAAATTGCAGTTATCGGTAGTGGACCTGCCGGTTTGACATGTGCTGCCGACCTTGCAAGAATGGGGTATCAAGTTACTGTTTTTGAAGCTCTGCATCGTGCCGGCGGAGTACTCACCTACGGCATTCCTGAATTCAGATTGCCAAAACAAGCCATTGTAGAACCTGAGATAGAAAAATTAAAATCATTAGGCGTTGAAATTCAAACAAATGTCGTCATCGGAAAAACATATTCCGTTCAATCTTTATTAGACAAAGAAGGATTTGAAGCCATATTTATTGGTGTTGGAGCGGGATTGCCTAAATTTATGAATATCAAAGGTGAAAATCTTAATGGAGTAGTTTCTGCCAATGAATTTTTGACAAGAAATAACTTGATGAAAGCCTACAAGCCCGATTACCTTACCCCCAATTATGTCGGTAAAAACATTGCAGTCATCGGAGGCGGAAATGTTGCCATGGATGCAGCCCGAACAGCCTTACGGCTTGGGGCTAATGTTTCTGTTTTTTACAGACGTTCAGAAAATGAATTGCCAGCACGGTATGAAGAAGTTTGTCATGCCAAAGAAGAAGGCATTGAATTTCACTTTTTGACAACACCTGTTGAATTTATCGGAGAAAACGATTGGATAAAAACCATCAAATTCAGAAAAATGCAGTTGGGAGACCCCGATGCTTCAGGAAGACGGTCTCCCATTGAAATAGAAGGGTCAGACTATACACTTGATAAAGATATGGTTATCATGGCTATCGGAACAAGCCCCAATCCTTTGATAGGCAAAACAACAGAAGGATTGATTATTAATAAAAAAGGCTGCATTGAAATAGACGAACACGGACAAACGTCAAAACAAGGAATTTTTGCCGGCGGAGATGCAACAAGTGGAGCCGCTACAGTTATTTTAGCAATGGGCGCTGGCAGAACTGCCGCAAAAGCAATTGACAATTATATAAAAAATAAGTGATTTATTAACAGAAAATATGGTAACTTTGTATTTTTCACAAAATAGAAATCTATAACGAATATGAAAACAACAAGAATTATTCAATTATTAAAAGAAACTGAATCTATAGGTATCAATAATATTGTAAATATAAAAGGTTGGGTAAGAACCAAACGCGGCAACAATACTGTACTTTTCATCAACCTTAATGACGGGTCAATCGTGCATGGTATTCAAGTTGTTGTTGATGTGGCTAACTTTGATGAACAATTGCTCAAACAAATTACCACAGGCGCCTGCCTTTCCGTTGAAGGAAAATTGGTTGAATCTATGGGTAAAGGACAAAGCGTTGAAATACAAGCTCTAAAAATTGAGATTTTGGGACTTGCCGATGCGGAACGCTACCCCTTACAAAAAAAAGGGCATAGTATGGAATTTCTCCGCAGCATTGCTCACTTGCGTCCACGAACCAACTATTTTTCTTGTGTTTTAAGAATACGCCATGCTATGGCCTTTGCCATTCACAATTTTTTCAATGACAAAGGATTTGTCTATCTCCATACACCTATTATTACAGGTTCCGATTGCGAAGGAGCAGGTGAAATGTTCAATGTTACCACTATGGATTTGGGCAATGTACCTAAATTGGGAAATGGAGAAGTGGACTACAGCCAAGATTTCTTTGGCAAAAGAACACATTTAACAGTTTCCGGACAATTGAACGGGGAACTTGGGGCTATGGCCTTGGGCAATATCTATACATTTGGACCGACATTCAGAGCAGAAAACTCCAATACTCCAAGACATTTGGCCGAATTTTGGATGATAGAACCAGAAATGGCCTTTTATGAATTGGAAGACAATATGGTTCTGGCAGAAGAATTTATCAAATATTGTGTAAAATATGCCTTGGACCACAATTTTGATGACATTCAATTCCTTAACGATTTGTTTGACAAAGAACTTATTGACAGGTTGAAATCCATTTTAGATGTCCAATTTATCAGATTGCCTTACACTGAAGCGATAAATATACTTCAACAATCAGGGCACAAATTTGATGTACCTGTTTATTGGGGTTTGGACTTACAAGCCGAACACGAACGCTTTTTGGTTGAAGAACATTTCAAAAAACCTGTCATTATGATAGACTATCCCAAAGAAATCAAAGCGTTTTACATGAAACAAAACGAAGATGGCAAAACTGTTCGTGCAATGGATATTTTGTTTCCCAAAATCGGTGAAATTATTGGAGGTTCACAACGTGAAGAATCTTTGGAAAAATTGCTCAATGTTGTTCACGAAAGAAATATGAACGAACAAGAATTGTGGTGGTATTTAGACACACGCCGATTCGGAACGGCTCCACACAGCGGTTTTGGCTTAGGTTTTGAACGCTTATTGCTCTTTGTTACAGGCATGAGCAATATCAGAGATGTGATTCCATTTCCAAGAACACCGCAAAACGCTGAATTTTAATGAAAAAAAAGCATTTGCTCTGTATACTTGTCGGCATGTTGCTATTAATGGCTTGCCAAAACGAGGAAGTCTATACCCCAAAACCTCGTGGCTATTGCCGTATGGACATTCAAGATACAGGTTTTGTCTGCCTTGACAACAAATATCCCTATTCTTTTGAATATTCTCAATATGCCTACATTGATCCTTATCCATATCGGAATACAGACAGCACCAAATATTGGATAAACATCGTATATCCCAATTTGAATGCGGTAATGTATATCAGTTATAAGCAATTCAACAACAAAGAATTGCTCAATAGTATGATAAGCGATGCAAGAACATTGGTATTTAAGCAAACACAAAAAGCAGATGATATTATTGAATCGAACATCACTGATGAAGAAAGCCACGTATTTGGCAAACTTTATCAAGCGGTAGGTCAAGAAGTCCCTTGCCCCTATCAATTGTGGTTAAGCGATAGGAAACAACATTTTTTTAGACTTTCTCTCTATTTTAATTGTCCCCCCAACAACGATTCTTTAGCACCTGCTATTGATTATTTGGCCAAAGATATTTTTCATTTAATAGAAACCTTTGATTGGAAATAACATGACTATCAATGAAATACTTCTAAAACTAATGAATGTATCTTGGATAAAAAGAACAATAAGATGGCTTCGGCGAATTGTTCTTCCGGGTTTTGACGGGGTACCATTGTTTGATAGTTTGGTTTATTTTGTCAAAGGGTTGATAAAAGGTGAATTATCCATCCGTGCAGCAGCTTTGTCTTATAATTTTTTTATGGCTTTGTTTCCCTTAATTCTGTTTTTAATTACAATTATCGGATATTTACCCATATCACAGCATTTTATAAATTCTGTTTATGACATATTACACGATACTTTACCAGAAAATGTATCTCTTGCAGTACAAAATACAATAGAAGGGATTATGCGAAAAAATGCAACCTTGTTGTCTTTTAGTATCATTTTTACTTTCTATTTTGCCACACGCGGTGTCAGAGCAATGATGAGTTGTTTCAATGCCACCTATCACGAAATTGAAACACGTTCTACCATAAAACTACATCTTATCTGTTTGTGGGTATTGTTTATACTTGTGATGATGTTTTTTTTCATTGTCATTGTAAATATTGCGGCGACACAAATTTTCAAATATTTACTTGCCCATCAAATATTACATCCAGGATTTTTAATGGTGGGCCTACGCATCACCAAATGGTTGTTGATTGTATTTTCTGTGTTTTTGTCTATTTCAACCATCTATTATTTTGCACCTGCAAAAAAACGCGAATTTCGTTTCTTTTCAGCAGGTTCATCGTTGGCAACTTTGCTTATTGTGATTTCAAGTGCGGGTTTTAACTTTTATATTTCCAACTTTTCCAACTACAATGCTGTTTATGGGTCAATAGGCACTTTGATTATTGTCTTGGTTGGCATACAACTTATTTCCATGATTATCATCATAGGCTTTGAACTGAATGCCTCCATTCATCATGCACGCATACGAATAGACAATATCAACAAAAAAGCCGCTTTTACTCCAAATAAAAAAAATAACAATTAATATGTTCAAAAAACAACTGAATATCACATACGAAGAATACAATTCTGCCAACGAACTACCTCCGCAACTGCGAAAATTAGTGCTTCAAGCCCGACAAATATCCGAGCAAGCCTACGCTCCCTATTCCCGATTCAGGGTTGGAGCATCTGTATTATTATCTGACAGCACAATCGTTTTAGGCAACAATCAAGAAAACGCCTCTTATCCTGAAGGGCTTTGTGCCGAACGGGTTGCCGTTTTCGCTGCCATGGCCAACCACGCAGAAACAAATATTAAAGCCATTGCCATTTGCAGCAATCCTTTGGATTTTGAAACCCGTGTGCCTCTATCGCCATGTGGTGCCTGCCGTCAAGTGTTAGCCGAATACGAAAACAAAAGCAATCAACCAATTAGCATACTATTATGCTCTCTCAAAGGGCATATTATCCTTATTCATAGTGTCAAAGATTTGCTGCCTTTTCAGTTTTCTGCTGAAAATTTATCGGAATAACTTTTCTTTAGTATAAAAAAAAATGATACCTTTGTCTTTTAGAATATCATATTTACAGTTTATGAAAAAATTTGTTATAAGTATATTGCTGATTTCAATATCGTTTTGTTTGTTTGCCCAAGAAAACACAGCAATTGAAAGTCCTAAAAGCAAAAAACAGAAAAAGATAAGCAACGTAAGCGAAAAACCTGTATTGTTCAAAGATAGAGTTGTACTGGACTTTATGACAAGCATTTGGACAGGTTTGGGCAAGTACGAAGGTGTAAAACCCAAAGCCATAAATTTTGGCTTTAACGGAGAAATCATATTCGATTTGCCCGTCAAACGCAAAAGTCCCATCAGTTTTGGAGTTGGTGTCGGAGTAAGTGCCTACAGTTTATATTCCAATGGTGTTTTTGGCATTGACAACGATGCCAAGACCACTTTGACACCCATGCCCGATATTGTTTCCAAATACAGAAAAAATAAATTGTCTTACACCAATTTGCATATCCCAATAGAATTCAGATACAGACATAAATGCGGATTTAAAATTTCTGCAGGAGTGAGAGTGGGTGTTACTGTTGATTTACACACTAAATATTTTGGTCCTGATAGAGAAACGGGGACAGGCAAAGAACTGATAAAAGATTATGATATTCGCAATAGAACAAAAATCCCTGTCGAAGTTGTTTTCCGCACAGGCTGGAAATTTATTGGAGTAAGTGCAAGTTACATGATTACAAAACTGTTTGAATCGGGCAACGGTCCTGCCATTTGTCCGGTTTCGGTAGGCATTTCCATTTGTCCTTACTAATAAAAACTGAAAAGCGACATTATAAAGACAATGTCGCTTTTTTTATGCTTTCCAATGCTTCTTGTACAATTTTGCGGGGACAAGCTATGTTCATACGCATAAACCCTGTGCCGTCTATGCCGTAATCGGTTCCATTGACAAAACCTACTTTTGCCTTGTCGGTCAAAAATCGCATCAAATCTGTTTGCGACATTGCCCATTGTCTAAAATCCAACCAAATCAAAAAAGAGGCTTCGGGCTTTATCATTTTAACAGAAGGTAATTTTTCTCGCAGATATTGTTCTACAAAATTGATATTGTCCTGCAAATAAACCAACAATTGTTCCAACCATGGCTCCCCGTAACGGAATGCGGCTTCCGCTCCGACAAAGGCAAAAATATTGCCCAACGACAATTCATTGGCATCCAAGTAGGCAAAATATTGTTTTCTGATATGTTCATTTCCTACATAACAAACAGAAGAGGCCAGTCCCGGCATGTTGAAAGTCTTGCTGGGAGCAAAAAAAGTTATGGAATTGTCCGCCGCTTGGGGAGAAACAGTTGAAAATGAAATATGTTCAAAACCAGGCAAAGTAAGGTCTGCATGTATTTCATCGGAGATGACCAATACATGATGTTTAAAACATATTTCAGCAATGTGTTGCAACTCTTCTTTTGTCCAAACCCTGCCGCCCGGATTGTGTGGATTGACCAATATCATCATTTTACATTCCTTTGCTTTGGCTTCCAAATCCTGAAAATCAAACTCCAAATGTCCGTTTCTTAACAGCAGAGTGCTATTGACAACAATTCTGCCTGTATTTTTAGGGACATTCAAAAATGGCGGATAGATAGGAGTTGCAAGCAGTATCTTATCATTAGGTTGAGTAAATGCTTGTATCACAAAAGCAATACCCTGTACTATACCGGGAATAAAGTGCATATTTTCCCATGTGGTTTTTATACGATAACGCCGTTCAAACCACGACAGAACAACATCTATATATGTTTTAGGGACGCATGTATAACCTAAAATCTCGTGCGAGCAACGCTCTTTGATGGCATTGATGATAAAATCAGGGGTTTTAAAATCCATATCGGCTATCCACATCGGCAAGATGTCTGTTCTGCCAAAAACATCTCTAAGTAGTTCGTACTTTACACAACTTGATTGTGTCCTGTCTATTTCTTCATCAAAATTATAATACATAAAAATTGTTTTTTATGCTGCAAAATTATATTATTCTTTTGTTTTTTGCAAGTAAAAAAGTCAATAAAAAAAAGGATAGCCCCTTGGGACTATCCTTTCTTGTTTTTTCAAATACAATAATTATTTATAATGTATATAACGAACCATTGGGTCTGAAGTTAGCCCATTATAAGTATTTTTTTGTGTCTCTTTAGTTGGATACTGTCCGTCATATTCGTACTCTATAGTTGTTGTATAAGTATAAGCAGAACCTATTGTATACGTAACTTCTGTAACATTATTGGCACTATACATCAGTGCCTCTGCACCTGTTGTTGCGTAGTTCAAACTCATGTTAAACAATAGTCCGCGGAAAGGATTTATTTTCTTATCGTAAGACATTGTCATCACATAATTTTCAGACATACCAGGGGAAGAAAAGGTCATTTGGCTAATATTCTTGCCTTTCCATTCCAATGCTATCTTTATACTACCATTGCCACCGACTCTTGCTTTTTGGGTATTAGATACACATGCTGCCAATTCTGACACTAATGTTTCATCGGCTTTAAGGCAAGCAAATACATTATTATCAAGCACCATCGCCAATGGTGCCATTACTTCAGCAGGTGCTATAGAACGGCTTCCTCCACCATAACTACCGGAATAATTTATTTCTGACAATTTGTTTTTGTCATAAACAAAACTTATTTCCACACCGTAGTCGTTGATTATTTTGTCCAGTTTGTTTCCATTATACGCATAAACCCAACTTCCGTGAAAACATGTGGGTTCTTCACAAGTCATCATCACCCTTACCAATCTGTTTTTATCATAGGTAAACTGATAACGATTGTCTAAAAAATAATCTCCATCATCTTCGTCATAATAATATTCTTCTTGCTCTTTCAACAAATTACCGTCCCAAAGCCAATTTTCGGTAAGCACTGTTTTCTTCTTTCCTGTCGGAACATACTCGTCCTCATCTCCATCATATACCACTTCATCAACCTCTTGGTAAATTTTATCGATTTTTTTACCGGGAGTGTAAATACCGTCTTTTTTACATGATGTAAAAGGCAACATCAATGCACCACTGATTACTACTAATAATAACTTTTTCATTTTTTATTTGTTTTATGTTAATATGTAAATTAGTTATTGCAAAGGTATCATATTTTTCCAATCCAACAATAACTATACATACATATATATATCAGTAAGTTACAAACACACACACAAAAAAAAAATCGTATTTTATATACATATTTGGAAGTTTTTTCGGTAAGGAAATTACATTTTCCTCTCTGCATCAAAAAAACCACTATCTGCCGATAGTGGTTTTTAAGTTGTTAAAAAAAGTCATTAAAGACTATTTTTCTTCGTATCCGTTCATTTTTTTAGGAACAAATCCCAAGTCTATAAATTGTACACCCTTTTTGTCAATTTTTAACAAAAGCGATTCATTCGGTTTAAAATTAAGGGTAATATTTTCAGTTTTTCCATGGTGATTAACCGTAATTGGCATAGAAGTTCCCTTGTCGGAAAAAGCATATCCGTATTGCAAAGGATATTCAATTGTTTTAGACATTGGATTTGCGAAAAATACGTAATAGGTTTCCCCGTCTTGACGGCACCAAAAATCAGGCAAATTTTCTCCTGCAATCAAAGGCATGGAAGTCAACACAGAAGCATCGTTTTTCACATTGGGCAATTGGAGCAATTCAGTCAAAACTTGTGCATATTCATCAGTATGTTTATTTTTGCCAGGTTCTTTAGGTTCGACAGCCAACAAGACAGGCAAACCGCTTTTTGCCAAACGCAAAATTGCTTTCAGTGCAGACAATTCCATATATTCTACATTGGAATACAAGGCTTTGAAATCAGCAGCTCCGCAATGCAAAACTCCATTTTCGTAACTTGCCGAAGACAAGAAATGCTCATTTACCCACAAAGGTTGCATACCTTTAAAAGCATCCGGAGTATTGATAAACCTCATTTCATATTGTCCCCAGAAAAATGCTTTTACCTTACGCATAGAATCAGGATAATAGCCGTTCATCCAAGCATCTTCCAAAGGCATATAAACAGCCAAATCACTATAATTCTTACCCTTACGCATATATTTGGACACTTGGGTCATATATTTGTTAAATTCTGTCAAGTTGTCTCCTGTCAAATTATGTTGCGGATAAGTGGAAATCTGGCATGTTGTATAGAAGAAATTACTGGTATCTCCTACTTTATTATAGGGGAAACCATGCCAAATAATTTGGTTGGTACCATTGGCAAACAATGCATCACAAATCAATTTAAGGTCAGCAATTTGTTCTTTGCCTTGATAAGGGCTTTGGCCTCTGCCGTTTTTGTAGAGCAAGCCTGTCCACCCGTATGCACAAGTAAACGTTTCAGCTGTAACAGCCTCTTTGTTGCCCAGCGTTGCTGCAGAAGCAGCGATTTTGCTAAAACAAGGTTCATACAAAATAGCCTCAGTTTCAGGAATATCTACCAAAGTAAATGCAGTTAGCAAATCGGTAGGAGCACCTCCGCATTGAGCACGTGAAAATGCACCTGATTGGGTTGCATTTTCTGCAAATGGGGCATAAAATTCTCTCAACACATAATTGGACAAAGTGTGCATATAGTCATAGAAAACCTCTGCATTTTCAGTATCCAACAAGTTTTTTTGTTGCATATAAGGTTCAATATCATAGCCATGTTCTTTGGCAAAAGTTTCCCCAAAGCCCTTTGTCCAGAGGTAGCGTGTTTCCACTTCCCAAGAATCAACAAAAACTCCTGATTTTCTGCCTTTATATGCTTCAGCCAAACCTTTGTTCATTTTTGTTGCATAACGATAAAAAGCCTCTTTGTCCAAATGGTTCAAGATACGGGCTACAAGAGGATAATCCCATGTGAATGATCGTTTTGCCTCTTCAACAGTATCAAAATAAGTGATAGTTTGGTCCCCATCGGGCAAATTCAAATCGCTAAACGGCCACAAGGTTCCGTATGTAAAATCACAACCCAACCCCAAAGAATCGGCAATACGTTTTGCATACACTACACTTGTTGCCCACTCCGGAGACAAAAATTCAGGGTGAGGAGTATTGGTATCCAAACCCATTGGATAAATCCAAGCAATTTCCACCCCGCCAAATTCATGCTCTTTGAGCCAAATCAATTGGTCTCTAACATCGTTAGTATCTATCTCTGACGAAAACCACCACCAACGAGTATAAGGTTTTGAAGAAGAATACAAGGCATCTGCATTTTCTTCCGTTTCACTTCTATTGCAACAACTCAACGACAATGCAAAAGTTGTAGCAAGCACTAATGAGAAAAATAACTTTTTTTTCATGATAAAATTCTGTTTTTTTATGTATTAAATATTTAAAAATTAAATGCAAAACCAATATGAATATCCAACAAAGCAAATTGCGACACCACTTTTGTAACACGTTCTGTCGGCAACGACCATTCTTTGGCATATACAAAACGCATATAGGTTAAATCTATTCCGCCTTTCAATTCAGCATGCTTACTCAAAGCATAGAGCAAATCGGTACCTATGGCTCCACAAAATCCCAATTTCATACCCGAACGATAGGAATAAGTATAGAGTGTTGATTTGTAGGTTCCATCGTCTTGAATATCTTTAATGTAATATTTGGCCGTAGTTTGCGGAACCATAGCCAAAGCCACACCGATATTTCCTTTTAATTGAATGTTAAAACGCTGTTGCGGGTGAAAATTACCCATAAAACTCACTTGTGGCGTTGCGACAAGCCAATTGCCCACCGATACTTCCGGAGCAATATCCGCCTCCGTTGTCCTTGCCCTTGTAGAAGCAGACAAATTATCAATGTATTTCCGTTGGGATACCGAAAGCAATGTGCCCCCCAACTCTGCACCAATGGCAAAAGTTTTGGTTTTGGGGATTAAACCATAGATAAAGAAATTGAATTTTCCACCAAAAGTTGTAGCCTCGTTTTTTGCAGATTCCATCAAAGGAACAGTTCCGCCCACCTGAAATCCAAAGGTTAGTCTACGACCTTCGATACCATTAGGTCGATTGTTTATTCCACCAAATTCGGCCACTTGGGAAACCTTGCCTGCACTGCGTTTCCGTCTGAGATATGCAGAATAATCAAGCACACGTTTTCCTTTGTCGCCCGGAGGATTATCCAACGATGTCCAAGCAAATGAAGGCAAAACAAATGCCAACATCAATACAAATACACACAAAAAATTTTTACGTATCATCGCTTTCTTTTTTTTCACTTATTTCATTTTTGCTATATAATTATTTTTTTTGCCTCTCTTGACAACTATATAACTGCCTTCAATAAACATGGTCTCATCTATCACTTTATCCATATCAGTTATTTTTTCACCATTTATGGATATAGCATTATTTCCGACAAATTCACGTGCTTCTCTTTTGCTTGAAGCCGCACCAACTCCGACCAAAACATCCAAAATGTTTTTATTGGCTTCTATTTCTTTAATATCCTCATTCCCGAACAAATCTTCAATATCTTGTTTGGATAAATCTTGAAATTTGTTTTGGAACAAGTGTTCTGTCAAATTTATGGCTCTGTCATATTCTTCTTTTCCGTGCAAAAATGTAATAATTTCTTTAGCCAATGCTTTGTGTGCCTCTCTCAATTCGGGCTGTTCTTTATTACTTTTTTCCAAACGTTCAATTTCTTCTTTAGGTAAAAAAGTATAAATTTTCAGGTAATCAATTACCATTGAATCCTCCACATTGACAAAAAATTGATACAACTTGTAAGCGGATGTTTTGTTTTTGTCCAGCCACAAGGCATTGCCTTCTGATTTGCCGAATTTATGTCCCTGCGAATCTGTAACAAGCGGCATCGTAAAACCAAAAACTTCATCGCCTGTAGATTTTCTAATCAAATCGATACCTGCGGTAATGTTGCCCCATTGGTCTGAACCCGCGCACTGCAAATCCACACCTTTGTTTTCATGTAAATATTTGAAATCCAATGCTTGAAGTATCATATAAGAAAACTCTGTATAGGTAATACCCGTATCCAATCGTCTTCTGATAATATCTTTATCAAGCATATAATTAACATTGAAATATTTTCCGTAATCTCTCAAGAAATCAATAATGTTTATATCTTTGTACCAATCATTATTATTGACAACCTCAAAGCCGAACAATCTTTCGACTTGTGCTTTTAGACCTTCGAAATTTTTTTTCACCTCTTCTTTGGAAATCATGGCTCGTTCTGCTGTCGGACGCGGGTCTCCTATCATTCCCGTACCTCCACCGACAAGCAATATAGGGTGATGTCCTGCTTCTTTTAATCTCTTGGAAATCAAAAAACTTGACAAATGTCCCACATGAAGACTATCCGCCGTTGGGTCTGTGCCAATATAAAATGTAAGTCCCCCTTTGTTTAATTTTTCTTCCAATGCCGGACTGGATATATCTTTAATTAAGCCTCTCCATTTTAAATCTTCGACAAAATTCATTTTTCCTGAAAATTATGTTAAATTATTCTTTCTTTTGTTTATTTATTATAGTCAAAGTCGGCAAATTTAACCGTACTCTTAATATTTCCACCAATTTTTTCGTATCTGTTGCCATTGGAGCCTTTTTCCATACAGCATAAATAGTGGGAATGGTATCTGTTGACAAATTTTCTACATTGACATACACCGCCTTGACAATGGAAAAAGATTCCAAATTATCGAATTGCACAGCCAACTCTTTTGCTATCTGTTTACTGTCAACCACTTCTCCATTCATCTCCGCTATGGTCGCTTTATAATTTTCTATTTCTTGTGTCAATTCCAAATTGCGGTTATAAAGGTCTTCCATAAATTCCCCATTCAGATGTACATCACTGCTAAAAGGTTGGTGTATGGTTAAGGTTGTTTTGCTTAAGCCAAATTCAGGCAATAGGGTACGCAATTGCTCAACTTGCTCATCTGACAAAGATTGTCCGACAACGGTTAAGTCTATCGTTGAACCTTTCCTTGAAAAATGTCGTGAGGTGTTGAGAATTTTAGCATTGACCATCATTGGATTTTTTTCGATATTGTCCACATAGCGTATCACATTGGAATTGAAGCGGGATTCTTTCACCATTGTAAATGCCATAAAAACACTTGGAATACAAACAATTGCAGTAAACACATATATCATTCTTTTCATTTTCCGCTCTCTTTGAGGGTTAAGAAAAGACCGTTTGGGTATTTTCAGATACAATGCCAGCAATGCTGTTGCAAGGGCTATAAAAAATGTATTGATAAAATACAAATACGCCGCACCGAAAAAGAATTTCAATTGCAATGTCGCCAAACCATAACCTGCTGTACACAATGGCGGCATCAATGCCGTTGCAATAGCCACACCAGATATAATGGTTATTTTTTCATCTTTACGGCTATTGGCAACCATTCCTGTCAAGCCTCCGAAAAAGGCAATCAAGACATCATAAATAGTAGGATGCGTTCTTGCCAACAACTCCGACTGGGCATCGCTCAATGGAGAAATTAAAAAATATAAAGTAGAGGCAATTAAACTAATAACAGTCATTGCCCCAAAGTTTCTCAACGAACGATTCAACATATCGGTATCAACAATGCCCACTGAAAGCCCAATACCCATAATAGGTCCCATCAAAGGCGAGATAAGCATTGCTCCAATAATAACAGCTGTAGAATTCACATTTAAACCGATGGAGGCAATAATAATGGCAAAAGCCAATATCCACATATTCGAGCCACTAAATTCTATGCCGCTTTTTATACGATTGATAGTTTGTTCAGGATCATGATCCCGTTGCAGGGAGCCAAAACGCTTAAAACGAACCAAGCGATATTGTAAAATTCGCCGCCATTGATTTTTTTTATCAGAATTCACTTCCACCATACAATTAAAACACCTCTAAAATACAAAGATAACACTTTTTATTGAAGTATGATAGATTCACCCCGCAAAGTTAAAAAAATTTCTCCAACTTATCTTACACAAAAAAAGCGGGAAAAGCAAAATCTCCCGCCTTAAAGAATTCTTTTTGATTTTTTTATTTATCTATTACCAATGTCTTACTATCCAAAATTTTTCCTTTT
>CAJOFD010000038.1:22087-38463 GCA_905233585.1 uncultured Bacteroidales bacterium | reverse complement strand
ATATAAAGTTGCTGCCATTTTCACAATACTTGTTTCCTGCTAATTTTCAGCAAGAAATATTTCCGCAAATATACAAAAAAATTATAAAATGCAATTTTGGGAAAAAATATTTTTTCTTTCAAGAGGCATATCTATTTTCTCCGTTGTGCACTGAAAAGTATAAAGAAATCCTCCAAAATAAGCTCGAAAGATCAGAAGGTAACAATAAAATATAACTTGAATCAAAGACATACAAATATGCTTATACAATGCAGTATTAAACTAACCTTAGAGGTTACAATAACCCATTCCGCCCAATAACAATGTTTCTACTGCCAAGCACAATTGGACTATGTTTTTGCTTGATATGTTTTGATTGGGATTTGTCAAAATCCGTTTTTGAGCAAAATTATAACTTTTTTGATGTATTTAATCACAAAAATAAGAATAAAATTATATCTTTGCAAAAGAAAAAGACATCAATAAAATAACATGAATGGAAAATTAATTATCTTTTCGGCTCCATCGGGTACAGGTAAGACAACTATAGTCAAGCAATTGTTGCAGATAGGTTTGCCTATTTCATTTTCTATTTCAGCAACAAGTCGGGCTATGCGGCAAGGGGAAATTGACGGTGTAGATTATTATTTTTTTTCACCCCAAGATTTTAAACAAAAAATAGACCAACAAGAATTTTTGGAATGGGAAGAAGTGTATAAAAATCAATATTATGGCACCTTAAAAAGCGAATTGTATCGCATTTGGAGCAAGAATATGCACGTTATTTTTGATGTTGATGTTGTCGGCGGTTTGAATATCAAAAAACAATTTCAAGACAAGGCTTTGTCGGTGTTTATTATGCCGCCTTCGTTGGAAGAATTGAAAAATAGATTGCAAAGTCGTGGAACAGAAACAGAAGAGTCGCTGCAAAAACGCTTGCAAAAAGCAGAACAAGAACTCTCTTTTGCCCCCAAATTTGATAAGGTTGTTTTGAATGACAATCTGGAACAAGCGGTGGAACAAACCTATAATCTGGTGAAAAAATTTATTGAACAATAAGCAATGAATGCTCCATTAATTAGTATAATTACAGTTGTTTTTAATAGTGAACAATTTATCAAAACAACGCTTGATAGCATTGCCGAACAACAAGAAAAGAACTTTGAGTATATCGTTATAGATGGAGGTTCTACAGATAAAACTTTGGATATTATCAAACAATACAATATTGTTGATGTGCTTGTAAGCGAAAGGGATAATGGCTTGTATGATGCAATGAACAAGGGTTTGAATCTGGCTCATGGACAATTTGTTTGGTTTATTAACAGCGGGGACAAATTGTTTGACAAAAACACCACTTATGATATTGGGCAGGTTTACTTGAAAAATCCTGATTGTGATGTCATTTATGGACAGACACAATTGATAGATGAAAAGGGAACGGTGTTGGGAATGAGAAAGAAAACTGCTCCCAATCCTTTAACTGCCAATAGTTTGAAAATGGGGCTAATGGTTTGTCATCAATCAATTTTGGTAAAAAAAAGTATTGCCTCTCAATATGATTTGAACTACAAGGTTTCCGCTGATTATCTTTGGGTGTTGGAAGCCTTGGAAAAAGTCCAAAATATTGTCTATGCCGATAGAATATTGTCTTCGTATCTCGAAAATGGTTTTTCGGCAAACAATAAAACTCTATCAAACAAAGAACGATTGAAAATAATGATGCAACATTTCGGTTTCCTCCCGACAATGTGGGCACATGTGAAAATTTTATGTAGATATATAAAAGAATATAAAAAATGAGTTTCTGTATTAAACCTTTAAATAAACTGATACTAAAACTATGTGGTTTTAAAATGGATTATACCGTCCCTCCTGAAGCCCATAAGTGCGTGATGGTGTTTGCTCCCCATACTTCTATGTGGGATTTTGTTGTCGGCAAAATGGTGCTTGATGTAATGGGGTTGCGGATGAAATTTTTTATCCGCAAAGAATCTTTCCGTTTCCCTTTCGGTTTTATTTTAAAAGCATTAGGCGGTATTCCTGTTGATAGACAGCATGTTAAGCAATTGCCTATACACGTTGGCGAACAAATAAAAAAAGAAAAAGAAATAGCCGTTTTGATTGCTCCTGAGGGAACACGGAAATTGGCACCCGTATGGAAAAAAGGTTTTTATTTTATCGCCCAATATGCACAAGTGCCTATGTGTCTTTGCTATATCAATTGGGGAGAAAAAACGGGTGGAATAGGTATTACCATTTATCCGAGTGGGGATTATGAAAAGGATTTGCAACAGATTCAAGACTTTTACAGAGGCATGAAGGGCAAACACCCTGACCAATTTAATTTGTAAAACCTTTTTATTGTGCAACAATTAAAAGAAATATTATTACAGATTTGGCATTTTTTTTGTTTTTTATTGTCAAATTTGTTTTTATTGATTATTCGTTTTTATCAACGGGCAATATCTCCATTGTTGGGAGCAAATTGTCGTTATACGCCGACCTGTTCGGCTTATGCAATAGAGGCAATTAAGAAATATGGACCTTTTAAGGGTGGTTTTTTGGCAGCAAAAAGGATATTATCTTGTCATCCTTGGGGGGGGAGTGGCTATGACCCAGTTCCATAAATGTTTGAATAATAGTGAATAATAAAAAAAGATAAAAAAAACATACCAAAGATGTACTTTGTATTAAAAAAAGTTGTATCTTTGCATTCCAAACGGTGCGGTAGTTCAGCTTGGTTAGAATACATGCCTGTCACGCATGGGGTCGCGGGTTCGAGTCCCGTCCGCACCGCAAAAAGGCTGTCTTTTAGGCAGCCTTTTTTATTTGTGATAATTAATCGTTAAAGCAAAATTCTCTTTGATGTTTAAATAATATTTTTCCACCCTTCAGCCACACAGGTCATATTCTGATGGACATCGATAGCAAGCGTATAATAAATATCTTTTTGTTATTTTGCATTAACGGAAATGATTCCGTCGGTTGAACTACCTATAACCATAATTTGGAAATCTTTGCCAATATCTGACAAAAGGACATTAGGACAAAGTGATAGTAACTTGTTGTTGTCGTTTGGGAGTCCACTGACAAAACCTCACAATACTATCTGTTATGTCAATTAATGTAAAATCTTCTAACTGTGTTTCAGATTGTTCAATAGTTGATAAAATCTCTTTTTGTTCTTCATTTTTTTTCATGATTTACGGAATTTTAACAAATTCCAAATAATTGTTTTTTTCGTTATAATATAATAGGAGATTGTTTCCTGTTTTTTGAATTACGAATGCGGAGTTATTCATGATATTACATAGTTTTTGCTCATATCCGTAAGGTTCATTTACACGAGTACGACAATCTATCTGAATGGTTATACTGGTTTTCTCTGGCGTAAGATTATAGGTGCCTGCGAAAGTGTTGACACAACCGAATCCTTCAATGGTATTATTCTGATTGAATTGTATGTAATAAAGAGTATCCCCGCTAGGAAGAGGTATTTCATAGTTGTCGTTTGCCATATCTCCTATTTTGGTCAATTGCCATTTGATATTTGTGATTTCACCATTGTTGTTTTCACTTTCGGCAAGTGGGATATGTTTTGTTTTTTGTTCTTCATTTTCTTTTTTGCACGCTGTACATAAAAGCAGACCTGCTACAATTGCCACAAAGGGTAATACTGACTTTATTCTTTTCATGGTTTGTTGTGTTTTTGTATATTACAAGATTTTAGATAAGAAATATTTTGCAAATATACAAAAAAAATACAAAATGCAATGAGAGACAAAAATAATTTTGTTTGCTTGAAGGTTTTTACAAATCAAAGATATCTGCAAACATCCTTTTATAGGCGGCTACTTTTTTGTCAAAACTTAGTGGATAGGCCCGTGAGGAAGAGGGCAGCCGATACAATTTTAAATGCTTGTTCAACCAAATAATATCGCCAACATGAGGTATTTTATTTATATTGTATTGTAAACAGATTGTTGCTGTGGCTTTTTCTCCTGTTGTTGCAATGGCTTGGCAATAAGGTATTTGTTTTAACAAACTTGGCACATCTGTGGCTTGAACAATTTCCAAAAAATTATCTGAAGCATTGTTTTTCAATCTTTTTACTTTTTCTGCGGTGTCATATAATGCAATACCTTTTTGTTGCAGAAAATCAATGATTTTGTCTTTTAAAAATATTTTCTTTTCAGTATCAACAAAATAATTTCGGTTTTTAAACCAAACCTCACCTTCTATACGCCAATGGTCATTGATGAAATTGGGATAAAAGAAATCCATGCACCAACGTTTTGGGGGCGGCGGAAAACTGCCCAAAAACAGCAATTTCGCATTGTCGGGCAGAAATGGACTTAAAGGGTGGGTTTCTATTGGAAAAGAATTCATGTCAAGTATTTTTACTTTTTGAGGAACTATTATGCCATTAGTTTTTTGTATCGTACTTTGTCCGAATCTTCACCCAATCGTTTATTCCTATTGGCTTCATATTCAGTGTAAGTTCCTTCAAAAAAATACACTTGTGCATTTCCTTCAAAAGCCAAAATATGTGTACAGATTCTGTCTAAAAACCATCTGTCGTGAGAAATTATCACAGCACAGCCGGCAAAATCTTCCAAGGCTTCTTCCAATGCCCGCAAGGTGTTGATGTCAATGTCGTTGGTGGGTTCGTCCAACAATAAAACATTTGCTTCTGATTTCAAAGTCATAGCCAAATGCAGACGGTTGCGTTCACCGCCGGAGAGTACACCTGCTTTTTTGCCTTGGTCGGCGCCGCTGAAATTAAAGCGGGCTATATAGGCTCTGGAATTAATGAGTTTTCCGCCTAAGTTCATTTGTTCGGTTCCACCGGAAATGATTTCATATACTGTTTTTTCTGGGTCAATTTGAACATGTTGTTGGTCAACGTAGGCCAATTTTACCGTTTCTCCGACCGTAAAAGAGCCCGCATCGGGTTGTTCTATGCCCATAATTAAACGGAAAAGAGTGGTTTTGCCAACACCATTGGGACCGACAACGCCAATAATGGCATTTGGGGGCAATTTGAAGTTCAAGTCTTGATATAACAATTTGTTGTCAAATGATTTTTTCACATGGATAGCCTCAATCACTTGAGTTCCCAAGCGGGGACCATTGGGAATGAAAATTTCCAATTTTTCTTCTTTTTCTTTAACGCCTTCGTTCAGTAATTTGTCGTAAGCATTTAGTCTTGCTTTCGATTTGGCTTGTCTTGCTTTTGGGGACATTCGTACCCATTCCAGTTCGCGTTCCAATGTTTTTTGGCGTTTGGATTCTTGTTTTTGTTCTAATTTTAATCGGTTGGATTTTTGTTCCAACCAAGAAGAGTAGTTGCCTTGCCATGGAATACCTTCTCCTCTGTCCAATTCAAGTATCCAGCCTGCAACATTGTCCAAAAAATATCTGTCGTGAGTTACGGCAATCACCGTTCCTTTGTATTGCTGCAAGTGCATTTCCAACCAGTGTACAGACATGGCATCCAAATGGTTGGTGGGTTCATCTAAAAGTAAAATATCGGGTTCTTGCAACAACAATCTGCACAAAGCCACCCTACGGCGTTCGCCTCCTGACAAGTTTTTTACAAGGGCATCGGCAGGAGGACAATTCAAAGCATCCATGGCTCTGTCTAATTTTGCATCTAATTCCCAAGCATCGTGTTGTTCTATTAGGTCAGTAAGTTGTCCTTGACGTTCAATGAGGGCGTTCATCTCATCATCGCTCATAGGTTCGGCAAATTTGTTGTTTACCTCTTCATATTCTTGTAGAATGGCAACAATTTCTCCAACGCCTTCCATTACAACATCTTTTACCGTTTTTGTATCGTCCAAAACGGGTTCTTGTGGCAGGTAGCCGATAGTGTAGCCGGGTGAGAAAACAACCTCGCCGCTAAAAGATTTATCTACTCCTGCAATGATTTTTAACAAGGAGGATTTGCCTGCTCCGTTTAATCCTAAGACACCTATTTTTGCTCCATAATAAAAGGATAAATAGATGTTTTTAAGTACTTGTTTCCCAGTATTGTAAGACTTGCTTACATTGACCATGGAAAAAATAATCTTTTTGTCGTCTGTTGCCATAACCTATGTTTTTTGTTTTTATAAAAACAAGATTTTTCTACATAAATTGTAGAAAAATCCTGAATTGTTGTGTTTTATGAATTAAATGTTATTAGATGAATAATTACTCTTCAATGGCAAGTATGCCGGGCAATTGTTTCCCTTCAATATATTCGAGCATAGCCCCGCCTGCTGTTGAAATATAACTATAACTGTCTGTCAAATGAAACTTATTGACAGCAGAAACGGAATCTCCGCCTCCGACAAGGGTGAAAGCCCCTTTTTCGGTTGCTTTTGCCACTGCATCGGCAACCATAAAGGTACCTATGCTGAAATTATCCATCTCAAAAACGCCCATAGGACCATTCCACAATATAGTAGCGGAATTGAGGATAACATCTCTGTATTTGATACAGGTTTCTGGTCCTAAGTCCATGCCTTCCATATCATCAGGAATATTTTTGGCGGGATAAATGGCCCGACGTGCATCATTGCTGAATTTATCTCCGGCAATTCTATCAATAGTATAATAAATATTTACGTTGGTTTCTTTTGCTTTTTGTAAAATTTCTTGGGCTACAGGTATCATATCATCTTCGCAAAGCGATTTGCCGATATGACCACCCATGGCTTTTTGGAAAGTGAAATCCATGCCACCGCCGATGATTAAATTGTCCACTTTGGTCATAAGATTGTTGATAATCTTTATTTTAGTGGATATTTTTGAGCCGCCCAATATAGCGGTTAATGGACGTTTGGGGTTTTGCATAACTTTGGCAAGGCTGTCAATTTCTTTTTCCATCAACAAACCATACATTTTGTCGTTGGGAAAAAATTTGGCAATGACAGCGGTTGTTGCATGTTTGCGGTGTGCTGTAGAAAATGCTTCATGTACAAATACATCTCCGTATGAGGCTATTTCGCGGGCAAAATTTTCATCGCCTGCTTCTTCTTCGGTAAAATAGCGGACGTTTTCAAGCAACAATATTTCTCCTGCTTGCAATTTTGCTGCCATTTGTTTGGTTTGTTCTCCTATGCATTGGTCTGCAAAATAGATGTTTACATCTGGTAAAACACTTTTAAGATAAGGCATCAAATGTTTTAACGACAATTGGTATTCTTTGTTTTTGGGGCGTCCCAAATGGGAAACTAAAATAATACTGCCACCATCATCAAGAATCTTGTGAAGCGTTGGCAAAGATGCGTCAATACGTTTCGTGTCTTGAATTTGGAGTTCTTCATTTAATGGAACATTGTAATCCACTCTGACAAGAGCTTTTTTCCCTTTGAAATTGTAGGTCTTAAGACTTTGTTTTGCACACATGATATATATTTATTAATAATTTTTCACAAATTCAGGTTCATCTACTTCGTCCATAGAATTTACTTTTGAAGGCAGAGTCATAAAAACGCTATCGCTATTGTCTGAAGCCATACCATCAAAACCCATATCACAGAATTTGGCTTGTTCTTTGATAAATTGCAATCTAATATCGGTTGTCTCGCCGTTTCTGTGTTTTGCAATGATGATATCGGCCAAACCGTCACTGGGGGATTGGTCTTCAAATTGATGTATGTTGTAATATTCTGGTCGATAGATAAACAATACCATATCAGCGTCTTGTTCTATCGCTCCCGATTCACGCAAGTCGCTCAATTGTGGGCGTTTGGAGGTTGTACTACGTGTTTCCACGGCACGGCTTAATTGCGACAGTGCAATGATAGGCACATCTAATTCTTTGGCTAAGGTTTTCAAGGAACGCGAGATATTGGCAATTTCTTGTTCCCGATTGCCTTTGGTGTCTTTTGTGCCGCTCATCAACTGCAAATAGTCAATAATGATACACTTAACACCATGTTGTTCTTTTAACCTGCGACATTTGGCCTTGAGGTCAAAAATGCTTAACCCTGCCGTGTCATCAATAATCAATGGACTATCTTCGAGAATAGGCATACAATTCACAAGGCGTGCCCATTCATCTTCGGTAAGGGCGGCTTGTTTCAATTTGGACTGGCTGATAGAGGTTTCGGCAGACACCAGACGCATCATTAGGTCATTGGCTGACATTTCCAAGGAGAAAAAGGCGACAGGAATTTTTCGTTCTACCACCATATTTCTTGCCATTGACAACACAAAAGCGGTTTTACCCATACCGGGACGGGCTGCAATGATGATTAAATTGGATTTTTGCCAACCGTTGGTTGTTCTGTCTAAGGCTGCAAAACCCGAAGGAACGCCTCGTATGTGGTCTTTGTTGTTGCGGGCATCTTCCAATTCTTTAATCAGGTTGATACCCAAGGTACGCATATCTATACCACTGCGGTTGAAATTTTTTTCGGCAATATTGAATAGTCCTGTTTCTGCTTCATCTAAAAGTTCCAACACATCTTTTCTGTCCTCAAAAGCATCATCAATGACATTTGTAGATATAGAGATAAGTTGTCTTAAAATATTTTTTTCTGAAACAATGCGGGCATAGTATTCTATATTGGCCGAAGAACGCACATTTTGCGTCAAACGGGCGAGGGTATAGGCACCACCTATTTCTTCCAAAAGTTTATGTTTTCTAAGATATTCCGTTACAGATAACAAATCAACAGGAGTACCGCTTTCGTAAATATGATAGATGGCTTTGAAAATAATTTGATGAGCTTTTTTATAGAATATTTCAGGGTATAATTTATCGATAACTTGTCCTGTAGCATTTTGTTCCAACATCATAGCCCCCAACAAGGCTTCTTCAAATTCCAAAGCCTGAGGCAATACCCGTCCATGCAGATACAAATCTGTTAAGTCATTGTCGGGGATATTCTTTTTTGACGATTTTTCTGCCATGCAAATTATTTGTTATTGATCCATCTACGCACTTCTTCCAATTGTAGTGGATTGATGTTTAGTTTGTTTTTCTTTCGCAAACCGTTTAATGTGTTAAATAGTTTGGTATCAGTTGCTTGTTTCAATTCGTTGATGGTTTGAATGCCTGCTTGTCGCAATACGGGTATCCATTCTTGTGGAATACCATGATTGGCAAAATCTTCATCGGAACTTGTTTCAACTTTCTTTTCAGGACGCATTTGCGGGAAAAACAAAACGTCTTGTATAGAAGGAGAGTTTGTCATAAACATCACAAGTCTGTCAATACCTATTCCCATACCGGATGTTGGAGGCATGCCATATTCCATGGCACGTAGAAAATCTTGGTCTATATACATGGCTTCATCATCACCTTTTTCGCTCAATCGCAACTGCTCTTCAAAACGATAGCGTTGATCTATGGGGTCATTCAATTCGGAATAAGCATTTGCCAATTCTTTTCCGTTAACCATAAGTTCAAAACGTTCTGTTAGAGACGGATTGTTGCGATGACGTTTGCACAATGGGGACATTTCAATAGGATAGTCGGTGATGAATGTTGGTTGAATGTATTTTTTTTCGCAGTGTTCGCCAAAAATTTCATCTATCATTTTTCCGACTCCCATTGTTTCATCAACATTAACATTAAGTTGTTTGCAGGTTGCTCTCAATTGTTCTTCATCAAAGCCTGTAATATCAATGCCGGTATGTTCTTTGATAGCATCAATCATGGTAATGCGTTTGAACGGACGTTTGAAATCCACTTCATTGTCTCCGATTTTCACTTTGGTAGTGCCGTGTAATTCTATGGCTATTTTTTCCAATAGTTCTTCAACGGAATCCATCATCCAATAATAGTCTTTGTAGGCAACATACACTTCCATGCAAGTAAATTCCGGATTGTGGGTTCTGTCCATACCTTCGTTGCGGAAGTTGCGGCTAAATTCATATACTCCGTCAAAACCGCCGACAATCAAGCGTTTTAAATACAACTCATTGGCAATTCTCAAATACAAAGGAATGTCTAAAGTGTTATGATGAGTAATAAACGGGCGGGCGGCTGCACCTCCCGGAATGGGTTGTAAAACAGGAGTTTCAACTTCAAGATAGCCTTTGCTGTTGTAATAATTTCTGATGATATTGATGATATGGGTACGTTGTATAAATGTTTGTTTTACAGACGGATTGACAATCAAATCTAAATAACGCATACGATAGCGTTGTTCTGGATCGGTAAAGGCATCGTAAACTTTGTCTTCTGTTTGTTTCACAATGGGCAATGGACGTAAAGATTTGGATAATAAAGTAAAATTCTTTACATGTATGGTTGTTTCGCCCATTTGGGTTGTAAACACAAAGCCTTCCACGCCGATAATATCTCCAATGTCTAACTTTTTGAAAATGCTGTTATACAAAGTTTTATCTTCGGTAGGGCAAAGGTCATCGCGTTTGGCATAGATTTGAATTCGTCCTGTTGTATCTTGAAGTTCGTAAAATGCGACTGCTCCCATAATACGTTGGCTCATAATTCTTCCTGCCACGCAAACGGATTGAAACAAAGAATTGTTTTGAGGAAATTGTTCCAGAATATCTTTTGCATATGCGTTTACAGGATAAAGAGCAGCAGGATAGGCATTTACTCCTAAATTGTTGAACGCTTGTAATTTTTCTCGTCTTATAATTTCTTGTTCACTTAATTCCATGATAAATCAAAATTTATTTTATATAAATTAGGTTGCATTCTGTTTTTCAACACGAAAGAACCAAAATGAAATATTTACAAAAGTACAATATTTTTATATTCAAAAAAATTAACTTGATATATTTTTAGTTAAAAATAGAGACAATAATCAACAAATCAGTGTTATATTTATTTTCAACAAAACAATTAACAAGATATGAACATTCTTTTGAGGGTAAACGATATGCTTATTTGCCAATGCAGAATTTTGAAAATATTTCAGATAAAATATCTTCATTGCTGACTTCGCCTACAATTTCCGAAAGAAAATATAAGGTTTGTCTAATATCCACCGCAATCAAATCATTGGACAATCCATTGAAGAAACTTTCTTTGGCTTGTTGCAAAGCCTGCAAAGCATTTTCAAAAGCATGATAGTGCCGCAAGTTTGAAATCATTGTTTCATGGCTTTCGCAGCACGATTGGGCATAGTCCGACAATTGTTGTTCCAAGTCGGAGATATTTACATTGTTTTTCGCGGAAATGGGCAATATGCTGAAATCTTCAAACACAATATCTGTTGTTTGTTCTGAAGCGGTGTCAATTTTGTTGAGGAGCAGAAATTTCTTTTTGTTGTCAATATTTGTCTTGGCAAACAGTGCCTGATATTGTTCTTGTAGGTCTTGAGGAGTCCATTTGTCCACTACCCAAAGAATAATCATTGCATTGTCAATGGCATTGAAACTCCGTTGTATGCCTAATTGTTCTATCTCATCGGCATTTTCACGTATGCCGGCAGTATCTACAAAACGGAACAAAAATCCGTTTAAGTGTATGGTGTCTTCTATGGTGTCGCGAGTGGTGCCTGAAATATCTGAAACGATTGCCCTTTCTTCTTTTAGCAGAGCATTGAGTAAAGTGGATTTCCCCACATTGGGTTTGCCCACAATGGTGACAGTCATACCTTTTTTGATAGCGTTGCCGCTTTGGAAAGATTGCAATAGTTTGACTATTTCTGTTTCTATATCATCTAACAAATCGGAAAATTGTTTTCTGTCGGCAAATTCAACATCTTCTTCCGAAAAATCAAGTTCCAATTCCATTAAAGCGGAAAAATGTATCAGTTTTTCTCTCAATAGGGCTATTTTTTTTGATACTTGTCCGCGGAGGTTGTTCATGGCCAAATGATGAGCGGCTTTTGATTGGGAAGCAATGAGATCAGCAATAGCTTCGGCTTGCGACAAATCCAATTTGCCATTCAAAAAAGCCCTTTGGGTAAATTCTCCTGGAGCAGCCAAGCGACAACCTGCTTCTATCAGTAGGGCAATAAGTCTTTCTTGAATATAAAGAGAGCCGTGGGTACTTATTTCCACCATATCTTCGCCCGTAAAAGAGTGGGGGGCTTGAAAATAGGTAAGCAACACGTCGTCCAAAATGTCCTTTCCATCGAAGATATGTCCGAAATAGGCTTTTCTGGCTTGAATGTTAGAGGTATGAGTACTAAATATTTGGCTTGCCAAAGTTAAGGCTTCTTTGCCCGATATGCGTATAATGGCAATAGCACCCTTGGCTACTGGGGTGGATATTGCACAAATCGTTTCTTGTTGTTGATTGTTTTCCATATTTGCAAAGATAGCATAAAACTTTGAAACGGCAAATTGTGTGTAGGAAAAACAAAATAACAAAGCCGATATAAATTTATATCGGCTTTGTCGGTATATCATTTGTTTGCCTGAGTTTTTAGATAATTTATTGAGCGGAGCGGACAAGTCGTACAGCCATAGCAAGGGGGCGAGGGTAAGATGTGCTTGATGGTGAAAAATCACTTGAATGAAAGTACACGGCATGTGTAAAAATATGATTGTCATATGCCCCCGACCAATAGTACCCATGGGTTCCGACAACACGGGCTGAAGTTCCATTGCGGCAACCTGCGGCAGGTAAAAATACGGCTCCGGCATTTTCTATATTTGTCCAGTCTATAGTATTGATAGTATTTGAAGCATAAGTAGCCTTAGGCATATTGGTACTATCTAATGCATATATGGATGATTCCCAATTATCAGGAACAATTATTAAGCCGTTAACTCCATTGACAACCGCTTTGGCATAACGTATGCCTGAAGTGGTACTGCGGGTATTTATCAGATACGTCCATTCATTTTTGGTGAGCGTACGCCACATACCCGGTGCATCGGTAGTTTGGCTTTTGGGATTGTAAATGGCATTGTAAGTCCCCCAATCGGCATTAGTACCTGTAATATCGGCGGTATCTTCACCATAATCGGAATATGTGGTGCTGGTCATATACGGATATTTGTTGTCATATCCGCTGGTTCCCCAACCGAACAAATCTATCCAACCTGAATATGAATCGGAACAATATTGATTGTCTGCCCCAATAGTATCCCATTGGTTGGAAGCAAAACGCCAAGTGCCTTCAGCTGTGCCGCCTCCTGCTACAGCATGGGTTGTAGGAGTGGAACCTCCATTTGTGGCACTCCATTGCAGATTGCCTGGGGAGAAAAAGACACGGGTTGTATCGCTTATCGAAAAACTATTGTCCGGCAACGTGAAATATAATGTAAAATCCTCACTTGCCGTTTGTGCTTGCAATATCTCTTGACTAACAAGCGGATTTCCGTTATAGGTAAAATAGCCCACAATTTTTAACGTGTCTTCTGGTTGGAAATCCTTTGTTGATAATAATTTTTGTGTTTTAACTTGTGTTTTTTCTTTGTCAGGCAAAGTGCCAATATAAGCAATGTTATTCTCGCTGGAATTGCCTGTATTGATAAGTTTCTGAACAAAACGACCATTGGCAGTATGGGCAACCAACAAATAAACCTGAGGGTGTTGCAGACTTATCTCCAAATGATTTTCGCCTGATTCCATGTACAGATTTTTTGCCATTATTTGCTGCCCTGCAATGTTATATACTTGTAAAGACACATTTCCGCTTTGAGGCAAAGCAAGTGTTATGTAGCTTATTCCGTTGAAAGGATTAGGATACGACAAACATGTTGAAATATTGTTGTTTCCTACATCGCTGATATTTGTTGTATTGGTCAGCGTTAAAACCGTATCGGGATAAACAAGCGTTTCTGTCCACGAACGGCTGGTGTTTTCTACTTTTATCGAATCCAACTGCACATATTTTCCGTCAGAGGTGGAACCCGTAAATTTTAAATTAATGTTTTGGGCAAAAGCTGTCTGAAGCATTACAAGACAAAAAAATGCCGTTAAAAATAATAACTTTTTCATATTACAATAATTTTTATAAGTTCATTTTGCAAATTTATAAAAAAAATTTTTTATTTGTATTTAAAATAATGTTTATTTTTGCAAGTTGAAATTTAAATTTTATCAAATATGAAAAAAATAATTTATTTTTTAGTGAGTGTAGTATGTTTGTTGGCAAGTGAGCAAATAGTTTTAGCTCAAACAATGCAAGAAAAATCAATAGTTGTAAGTAAGCCTATGGACGATATGCGAATATCTAATACCATCAAGCGTTCCATTGTGGCTACAGACAATACGCTTGCCTTGCCAAAGGTTGATGCCATGGTGGTAGATAAATTTGGCAAAGAAGGCAAAATTGTGAAATCAACATTGCCGAACAAGCGTGCCCTGCAACCTGGACAGTCGCTCATTTTTGCCGTTGATAACAATAGTTTTTCGGAAGAAAAAGATACGCTGACACCTGCTATCAATGCTGCTATAGATAGAACTCCAAAATGGTTGCATTACGATTTGCAGTTCAAATTTCAAATGATAACAAATACAACAGTTCGCACTAAAATGGTGAATTTGCTTAATAGTACCGAAAAAAAATATTTAGATGAAGTGGCTTTTACGTTGGCTTTTTTGCCCATACAGGTTTTGAATAGTTCTCGTTTTGCCTCCAATTGGGAATATTTGAAAAAAAATGTAGAACTCATTTACACCTATGCAGATTCATTGCAATATGTTCGTTTGGTGGAAAATGGAGATACCAATTCGGGCGATTGGCATACTACGACAGAGTATAGAATCAAACAAGGTTCTTCGTATATTTGGCGTGCTGTGGACAAATACTATTATTACAATTTTGTGATGATGCCCAAAATAGAGCAGGAGGGGCTTTACGTTACCGACAACAACACCTCTATAACGGCACAACGCACGTGGGGATACGCTTGGAGAGATTATCTGTGGAACAATTTCTCTCAGGCAGTCAATACGGCCGATACAGCAGACCGAAGTTATAATAATGTCTATCAGAAAGGCTATAAACCGATAAATTCTTCTAACACATATGATACAGTGAGAGTGGATACTATTCCCCGATTCGGTTCCATTATGCAAATGCCTACTTATTTATGGAATGAAAGTACAACTATTTGGCTTTTTAACAGAGCCTTTACCTCATCGCAGAGTGCCTTGAATGTGTTGGGCAATTGGGCTTCGCAGTGCGTGCCTATGGATGTAACCTCTACAAGCGATTACCGTCCTTCGCAACCTAATCATATAGCGTGGAAACATGTGGGAAATTGTCATGAAGACGCTTTGATAGTAGTTGCCGCTTGCAGAACGGCATTGATACCATGTATTCATGTCGGTGATTTGTGCGATGACCACGTGTGGGCTGCCATTCACGATGGTGGGGATAGCGTATGGCACCATTTTGAGTTTTTCAGGGGCGGTTGTTCCCCTTCACGTGCCTATTATTGGGGTATGACTAACTTGCAGGAAGATGGCGGCTATTCTTGGAACAGTTCTTTGGTGCAGGGATATGTGCCAGATGGAACACTTTTGAATTTTTCGGGTACATATTCCAAAAGTTTGAGTTCGGGGTCTTATGTCAAAACCGTACCTTGCACTTTGAATTTGACGATTACAGATATAAACAATGTTCCTGTAGATGGGGCAAGGGTGCAGTTGTATTCCACCAACACACAATATAGCACTACTTATACTATGTCTGCGGGTTATTTATGGTCAGATGCGGAAGGCAAAATAGTGGCTCCATTGGGTACGGGCAAAAAATATTATATGAGAATCTATCACCCGAAATTTGGGTCTTTCCCCGAAGAAAGTGATAAGGTATACACGGTTATTTCCAGCAATGCCATCACCAATAGAACCTATTCGGTAAAATATGCTTTTCCGACCGAAACACCTCCCCAAAGACATTCCATAACAGCGGGGACAACACCATACGATGCTACCAAGAGTTTGAAATTTACCCTCAAAGCCAATAATATTACTACGGGCAAACAAGCCTTAGACGGGCAAAGCTCCACTTTTTATGACAGAACAAACACTTTGTCGGGGTTGTCTGTTTATGTGGCAACCGAGAGCCAGATAGATAAGTTTAAGAATGCCGATATGACCGCCGAGGCAATGTATGGTTTCGGGACGGTATCGCAGGGCGAATATTCCGTACCTATTCCTTCGGAAGGAAAATCGTATATTGTTCTCACAAACAACCTCAATTATACCAATTTGGTGGAAGTGGAATATGAGGCCGAGATAGTTGATGGGGCAATTGTATCGGTGGAAGAACCTACTGGAGCAACCCGACCGATGTATTTTTATCCCAATCCCGCACAAGGACAGATACATTTGCAGGTGGCAGACACGCAAGATGGCAGTCGGATAGAAATATATAGTATCAATGGGCAATTGTTGTTACAACAGGCAACAAAGCAAGGGTTGAATACCATAGATGTATCGGCATTGCCAAAGGCTGTATATGTTGTCAAATGTGGCAAAGAAGTGTTTAAATTGGTGAAAGAATAAT
>CAJOFD010000038.1:2088-22068 GCA_905233585.1 uncultured Bacteroidales bacterium | reverse complement strand
TAATGACTACACAAGTAAAAAACAACGGAAAATTAGTGGCAATTATCGCAATGATGTTTCTTTTTGCGATGATTTCGTTTGTAACCAATATGGCAGCACCATTTGGTACCATTTGGAAATATCAATATGAATGGGGTGGCATGGTCGGCAATTTTATGAATTTTGCTGCCTATTTGTTCATGGGTATTCCTGCTGGCATGATGATAACTAAAATAGGTTACAAAAAAACGGCATTGGTGGCATTGGCTCTTGGTTTTGTCGGTATTGCGGTACAATATTGTTCCAGCCTTATGGACATGAATGCAATGAGTGCGTATATTGTGTATTTGTTTGGGGCATTTGTATGCGGTTTTTGTGTATGTATTCTCAATACTGTTGTCAATCCTATGCTTAATTTGCTTGGTGGTGGCGGGAAAAAAGGCAATCAATTGATACAAATTGGAGGTTCTTTCAATTCGCTCGTGGCAACACTTACTCCCATGTTGGCAGGTGCTATGATTGGCGAAATTACCAAAACAACATCGTTGGGCAATGTGGTTCCCTTGTTATTAATAGCCATGGCTATATTTGCCTTATCGTTTGTTATTATCTATTTTACTAATATAAGTGAACCCGACACTATTAAGACCAATGTATGGGAAGGTGTTAAGGGGGCATTAAAATACAAACATCTCCTGTTAGGTATTATTGCTATCTTTTTCTATGTTGGTATAGAAGTGGGCATACCGGGGCAATTGTTGTTTTATCTCAGCGAGCCTGTCGATAAAGGCGGTGTGCTGGGTAGTATGGCTATTGCCGGTGGTATTGCGGGCATATATTGGTTGCTGATGTTGGTAGGACGGTTTACGAGTGCATTTATTAGCGGAAAGGTTTCTTCACGTGTGCAATTGATTGTAACATCAACTTTGGCAATCGTATTGCTTTTGATAGCCATTCTTATGCCGGAGACTGTTGTCATGTCGCTTAAGGGAGCTGTTGTCCCCACTAAAGTTTTGTTTATTATACTTTGCGGTTTGTGTACTTCTGTTATGTGGGGAGTGATTTTCAATTTGGCTACCGAAGGTGTGGGCAAATATACGGCTTCGGCTTCAGGTTTGTTCATGACAATGGTTGTCGGTGGCGGAATAATGCCGCTCATTCAAAATCTTATGGCAACAAGAGTAGGGGATATACAAAGTTATTGGTTAGTGATAGGTATGCTTGTCTTTTTGTTGTTTTACGGTTTGGCAGGTTGCAAGCCGAAAGTAACTCCCAACCAAGAAGTAGAATAGATATTTAGAAAAAATGATGATATATGGATATAGAAGTTGTAAGAAAGATATTCGCAAAGCGTTTTGAAGGAAGAAAAGGGAATGTTTATTTTGCTCCCGGTCGTATTAATCTGATAGGAGAGCATACTGATTATAATGGCGGTTTTGTATTTCCAGGGGCGGTTACCTGTGGTATTATGGCAGAAGTTTGCCCCAACAATACGGATATAATCAGAGCCTATGCGATAGATTTGGACGATTCTGCCCAATGGGCGGTTGATGATGCAGAGTCTCCGCAGGTCACATGGGCTAAATATATATATGGAATGATACGGGAATTTCAGGCTTTGGGAGTAAAGGTCGGCGGGTTTGATGTTGCCTTTGCCGGTGACGTGCCTCTTGGAGCAGGCATGTCTTCTTCGGCTGCATTGGAAGTGTGTTTCGGCGTAGCCCTCAACGACCTTTTTGCCGGCAATACGATAACCACATGGCAGATTGCTCTTGCCGGACAAGCAACGGAACATAAGTATGTTGGTGTAAAATGCGGCATTATGGACCAATTCGCATCGGCTTTTGGCAAAAAAGGCCAATTGATGCGTTTGGATTGCAATTCCTTGGAATTTGAATATTATCCTTTTGCACCAGTGGGCTATAAGTTGGTGCTTGTCAATACGTGTGTAAAGCATGAGTTGGTCGGTTCGCCTTACAACGACCGCCGTTGTTCGTGCGAACGTGTTGCAAGAGCCGTTGCCGCCAAGCATACGGAAAGAAACATAAATACCCTGCGGGATTGCACTTGGGAAGACCTTCAGGAGGTACAAGCCGGACTCAGTGCAGAAGACTTGCAACGGGCTACTTTTGTTTTGGGAGAAAAAGACAGAGTGCTGGCTGTTTGTGAGGCTCTTCAACGGGGAGATTATGAAGAAGTCGGCAAACAAATGTATTTAACTCATGAGGGTTTGTCCAAAGCGTATGAAGTTTCTTGTGAAGAACTTGATTTTCTCAACCAAGTGGCCAAGGCCTGCGGCGTAACAGGTTCGCGTATGATGGGCGGCGGCTTCGGCGGGTGCACTATCAATCTTGTCAAGGACGAGTGTTATGATAATTTTGTACAAACGGCTATTGAGAATTTCAAAGCCCGATATGGCAAGGCGCCTCAAATCATCCCTGTACATATTGGGGACGGCGGACATAAGGTTTGCTAAATGGAATTGTAAATAAAGTAGTAATGATGAACATAAAAAATATTCTTATGGTTTGTAGTATTGTATCTATGGTTATGCTAACCTCATGCGGTCAAAAGGAGCCGGCAAGACTCACCCAATCGGGATTGGACCCTGTCAAATTTGATACTGTTGTGAATGGTCAAGCGGTAAAATTGTATCGGTTAATTAATAGTAATGGTATGGAGGTTTGTGTAACCAATTTCGGAGCCAGAGTCGTATCTATTATGGCAGAAGACAGGGCGGGCGAATTCCGCGATGTGGTTCTTGCCTTTGACAATATTGCCCAATTTATGGATATAGAACACAACGCCTCGGATTTTGGGGCTGCTATTGGCAGATATGCCAATCGTATCAATCAAGGTAAGATTACCATTGGAGAGGATACCATACAATTGCCTCAGAACAATTTTTCGCATTGCCTGCATGGGGGGCCGCTGGGCTGGCAATACAAGATATATGAGGTGGATGAAGAGGCTTCGAATGATTCTACAATCGTTATGGGCCTGCATTCTGAAGACGGGGACAACAATTTTCCTGGCAACGTGGAGGTGAAAGTTACCTATACACTTACCGCCGACAATACTTTGGATATGAAATTTGAGGCTGTTACCGACAAAGAAACCGTGATTAATATGACCAACCATTCTTATTTTAATCTGCATGGCGATCCATCTGCGGCAGGAACGGATATGGTACTGTATATTAATGCGGATAATTATACTCCGACAGATGCCACTTTTATGACAACGGGCGAGGTGTGGCCGGTAGCCGGTTCCCAATTTGATTTCACTGTTCCTAAAACAATACACTCTGCTTTGGCCGATACAACGGGCACACATGGGCTTCAAATTAAAAATGCGATGGGTATAGACCACAATTTCTGTCTGAACACTTATAAAGACGGGCAGGGAGATGATACCGTTGTGTCGGCTTCTTTGTATTCTCCGAAAACTGGTATTTTTATGCAGGTTTATACCAATGAACCAGGCATACAATGTTATACGGGCAATTTTCTCAACGGCAAAACAATCGGGAAAAATGCGATAGCCTATCCCAAGCAAGCCTCTGTTTGTTTGGAAACCCAAAAGTATCCCGATTCACCCAACAAAAAGGACTGGGTGCAGCCTTACCTGAAACCCGGTGAAAAATATTACAGTCATGTTGCTTACAAATTTTCCGTTAAATAAATTAAAACAATATCAAAAATGAAAAGAATATCTTTATATGTAGTATCAGTGTGCCTTTGGGCAACGTATTCATTGGGTGTCTGTGCTTGTAACGGCCCTGTTGTTCCGCAAAAATACAAACAGGCTTTGCAGACCATGTATCCCAAGGCAAGCCATGTGGATTGGGATTTTGACGATGGATATTATTCCGCAGAATTCCATTTGGACAACACAGAAATAAAAGTGTATTTTGACATGGAGGCAAAGTGGTTTAAACGAAAAACAGAGTACAGGACTTTGAGCCAATTGCCTGCACAGATACAACAGGCGGTTAAGTCTTCCCAATATGCGGCATGGAAAGTGGAAGATATCGAACTTTTGGAATGGGCAGACAAAACAGGCAATGAAGATTATTATAAGATAGAGGTGGAACGTGGTGAGACCGAATATGATTTCTACCTGAGAACAGATGGAAAACCTTTAAGATAATTAACAATATTCAAAGTAAAAACAGATATTTATGAAAGACACACATCGTTTTTTAGCATTTGATTGCGGGGCAACCAGCGGAAGGGCTGTTCTTGCCTCCTTTAGCAATGGAACATTCAATATGGAGGAAGTTTACCGTTTCCCCAACCAAACTCTTGAAATCGGCGGTAAATTGTATTGGAACGTCTATAATATTTACGAACATTTTCTCAAATGCCTTTCCGACCTTGGACACAAAGGTATACAATTGGATTCTATCGGTATAGACACTTGGGGGGTCGATTTCGGCTGCATAGCCCAAGATGGTTCTCTGTTGGGGCTGCCGCGTGCCTACAGAGACCCTTATACGGACGGCGTGCCCCAAAAGGTGTATGAGACAATTCCTTTGGAAGAATTGTATGGCATTACAGGCATTCAAATTATGAATTTCAATACCATATTTCAGTTATATGCCCAAAAACAGGAACAATCCTCTGCATTAAGCCACGCCAAGCATATTTTGTTTATGCCCGATTTGTTGTCTTATATGCTCACGGGCAAAATAATTTGCGAATATACCGATGCTTCCACATCGGGAATGATGAACCAGCAGACGCGCAATTTTGAAAAATCTTTGTTGGAACGCTTGGGCATAGATGCTTCCCTCTTGCTGCCGATAACCCAACCCGGTACGCAAATCGGTACCTTGCAAAAACACATTGCCCAAACAACAGGATTGGGTGAAGTCCCCGTCGTTGCCGTTGCAGGACACGATACCGCTTCGGCGATAGCGGCGGTGCCTGCCGCTAACGGTCAGTTCGCTTATTTGAGTTCTGGCACGTGGAGCCTCATGGGCATAGAAACACCACAACCTGTTATCAATGAAAAATCGGCAAAACTGAATTTCACCAACGAAGGCGGCATTGAGGGTACAACACGGTTCTTGAAAAATATTACAGGCATGTGGCTGGTGGAACAATGCAGAAAAGTATGGATTGCCCGAGGCTGCAACTATACCTATCCCGAAATGGTGGCTATGGCCAAAGAGGCAGAGGCCTACAAAGGACGTATCAATCCGGACGACCCACGCTTTGCAAGCCCGGAAAATATGGAAAAGGAAATACAACTGGCACTCGCGGAAAAAGGACTACCAACCCCGCAGAATGACGCCGAAATGCTCAGCTGCATTTATCATAGTCTGGCCGACAGATACAAAGAAATTTTGGATATGTTGCAAGAGTTTGCTCCTTTTAAGATTGAAAAATTGCACATTATCGGCGGCGGTTCCGCCAACAATCTGCTGAACCAATGGACCGCCAATGCCATTGAGTTGCCCGTTGTCGCCGGACCCGTTGAAGCAACGGCCATCGGAAATGTGTTGCTGCAGGCCAAATCCAGGGGACTGCTCGCCGACAGATGGGAAATCCGCAAGCTGATTGCAAAAACATTTCAAGTGCAAACCTTTTTCCCGGAAAAATAGTCGGCAAGACACATTCATAAAAATTTTGCCCGTAGAGACGCAGCACACTGCGTCTCTACTTTCTTTTTTGTAAGGACACATCGAACGTGTCCATTTTTTATACAACTTTCTTGGATATTATCAAAACGGACGCACGCAGTGCGTCCTTACAACTTATTTTTCAATTCTCAATTGGCTTCGCCCATTTAGTTTAAACAAGTTTTAAGCTCTCCGCTCGCCAATGGCAAAATTCTCAATTCTCATTTCTCAATTCTCAACTAAAAAAGTTGTATCTTTGCAGAAAAACATGTTATGGTCGTTTTAGTTACAGGCGGTGCGGGTTATATTGGTTCTCATACCATAGTTGAATTGCAGAACAGCGGCTTTGATGTGGTCGTTGCCGACAACTTCAGCAATTCCGACCCCCAAGTTTTAGAAGCGGTGAAAAAGATTACGGGCAAAAATTTCGCCGTAGAATCTATAGACCTCTCCGATACAGGGCTGTGCGAACAGCTGTTCAACCGTTATGCTATTGATGCCGTTGTGCATTTTGCAGCCAGAAAATATGTCGGAGAATCGGTGCAACAGCCTTTGGAATATTACAAAAACAATTTCTTTTCCACTATCAATGTCCTTACGGAGATGAAAAACCGTCAGGTGCCCTACTTGGTGTTTTCTTCTTCGTGTACAGTATATGGACAACCGCAGCAATTGCCTGTTACCGAACAGACTCCAGTCCAACCGGCCACCTCTCCATACGGCAACACCAAACAGGTGACAGAAGAAATATTGAGAGATATGTGTATAAGTGAAAAAAATATGCATGTCTTGGCGCTCCGCTATTTCAATCCTATCGGAGCCCATGCTTCTGCCCTTATCGGCGAACTGCCCGTAGGAGTGCCGCAAAACCTTTTGCCATACCTTACGCAGGTAGCGGCAGGCAAAAGAGAATATCTGCAAATATTCGGCAACTCCTACAACACCCCTGACGGAACCTGCCTGAGAGATTATATACATGTGGTGGATTTGGCCAGGGCTCATGTCAAAGCCCTTGAATATATGATGGACGGTAAAATGACCGCTAATTTTGATGTCTTTAATGTCGGAACAGGAAACCCTGTGTCAGTCTTGGAGATTGTCAATACTTTTATAAAAGTAACCGGACAGAATTTGCCCTACAAAATTGTGGACAAACGCCCCGGCGATGTTGAAAAAGTTTGGGCGGACACCCGTAAAGCCAATCAACTCTTGGGCTGGAAAGCCGCATACAACCTTGAACAAATGCTCTCATCTGCCTGGCAGTGGGAACAGACACTGAAAACAAAAAACAAAAAATGAAAATTTATCGCACCGTCTTTAACAGTTATATGGTGAACACCTATCTGTTGCTCTCCGAAAACAAGCAGGCTGTGATTATCGACCCCGCTTTCGCCAATCAACAGGAATGGGATATCATGAACAACAAAATGCTTGAATTGGGAGCCTCCCTGCAAATGGCTCTTGTTACCCACGCCCATGCAGATCATGTCATGGGTGCCGCTCTGTTGATGAAAGCATATCCCAAAATTACTTTTATGATGCATAAGGACAGTTTGCCGCTCTATCAAGACGTGAACAACTATGCCATGATTATGGGTTTTGAAAAACAGGAGTTTCCTCAGCCTACACAATTCTATGCCGACAACCAACAAATAGATATGGACAATCTGCGGCTGACAATCCTTTCTACCCTGGGACACGCTCCCGGTAGTGTGTCTGTTTATTCCCGAGAAGACAAAGTGGTCTTTACTGGCGATGCTTTGTTCCGTTGTAGTATCGGCAGAACAGACCTCCAAGGTGGCAGTTTTGATGTCTTGAAACAAGCAATACAACAAAAACTATATACTCTCCCCGATGAAACCCTCGTCTTGCCTGGACATGGTGATGCATCAACCATTGAATTTGAAAAACATTACAATCCTTTTGTTAACGACTAAATTTTTTTTATGATGGAAGGTTATCAAAGATTAGATATATACAACGAAGAAACAATCAAAGCCCTGCAATCGCATTACTTGGAAATACTCAAACTGCTCGGTGAAGACGTCAATAGAGAAGGGCTGTTGAAAACACCGGAAAGAGTGGCCAAGGCTATGCAGTTCCTTACTCAAGGTTATCATTTGGACCCCGCCGAAATACTTCGCTCGGCGATGTTCAAACAAGACTATAAAGAAATGGTTATCGTTAAAGATATTGAAGTGTATTCTTTGTGCGAACATCATTTGGTGCCATTCTTCGGCAAAGCCCATGTCGCCTATATTCCCAATGGTTACATTGTTGGGTTAAGCAAGATTCCCCGTGTGGTGGATGCTTTTGCCCGCAGATTGCAAGTGCAGGAACAACTGACAACACAAATAAAAGAGTGTATTCAAAATACACTCGATCCGCTGGGGGTTGCCGTAGTAATAGAAACGCAACATTTGTGTATGTCTATGAGAGGCGTGCAAAAACAAAATTCAGTTACAACCACCTCAGATTTTACGGGTGCCTTTCTCAAACAATACAACACCCGTCAGGAATTTCTCCGTATTATCGGAGCCAATCTACATGCCTGATTGGGCAGGCAGAAAATCCTGTTCTTGGAGAAATTCCAACAACTTTTTGGCAAAATGTTCGTTGTCTTGTTTGGTATAACGTTTTTCAGCAAATATTTTTGCCAAATTTTCCATTTGGTTTTCTTCCAACAATTGTTTTGTTAAAGGCAAAGCCTCTTTTTCTGCATACAATCTGTCAATGTCTTCGGAAGAATAGTTGTGGTATGTTTCTTGGTGAACAACGGCTTCCAAAGGTAATCTGTCGCTTAGCATTCCTGGCTCTGCAGGGTGTCCCAAGGTAATGCAAGCCACGGGAACAACATATTTAGGCAAATTGTAAATCTTGCTCAACGGCTTGATATTATAAGTAACCGTTCCCATATAGCAAATGCCCAGATTGTGTGCTTCTGCCGCAATTGCTGCATTTTGCGCTGCTATCAAGGCATCTACAATTGCCCACATCAAACATTGGATATTGTTGAATCCGTGATGTGCATTCCGTTGTTCGCACCAACGGATAAATCTGTTGAAATCGGCACAGAAAGTCAATATGACAGGGGCTTCCAATACAGCCGCTTGGTTGAAGTGCATGGGAGCAATTTGTTGTTTCATCTGTTTGTCTTTAGTAACGATGATACTGTACAATTGCATATTGCCCGTAGTCGAACCTCGTGTAGCCGATGTTAATATTTCTTGTAAAACATCATCGGCAATAGATTTGTCTGAATAGTGCCGAATACTTCTATGGTTGATTAAGGTTTTTATAGTATCGTTCATATCTTTTTACATTAAAAATAGCAGTGGCAAAATGTTTCGCCACTGCTATTTTGTTATAATATTTTAATCTTTTTATTTAATTGCTGCTTGGAATTCAGCGTTATCTTTATAGTTTTTGAATTCCATATCTTTGCTTGCTTGTACTTTGTAAGCAGCGTCTAAAGAGCAGCATTGTTTCAAGTTGGAATAAATTTCAGCAGGAGTGTTAGTTCTTGCACCGACGATAGCCAACAAGTAATATTCTGCTGCAGTTTTGTTTTCAATACAATTCAAAGTATTCTTAGCAGCAGCATAATCTTTGGTCAACAATTGGTTCAATGCCAAATTGTAAGTGCATTTGCCGTTAGCCATTTTTGATGATGCAGAAGCATAGTCTCCGTTTTTCATATCTATCACACCTTGGTTGTAAGATTGTGCAAAACCTGCTTTTTCAGAAGCCTCAAAAGCATTTTTAGCGCCGTCATAGTCACCTTGAACTAAGCAAAGTACACCAATATTGTTTAATACAACACCATTGTTTGGAGACAATGAATTGGCCTTGTCAAGAAGGTCTTTTGCAGCGTCATAGTCACCTTGACTTGCTTTAAAGCATGCCATATCGTTGTAAGCATGGAAATCTTCAGGATACAAATCCATTGCTTTTTGATAGATAGCCATTTTTGTGTTTACATCTTGAGTTAAAGAAGCGGAATATAACAATTCGGACATTGTCAATGCTTCTGGATTGGTGTTAGACTCTTTGGCAATTTGTTCGTCAGTTTTGGAATCTGAGCAATTTACTTTGATGATAGCACGTCTTAAACCCGGAAGAATTTCATTGTCTATTTCGTTATAGATAGCAATCATATTACGGATTTGTTGTTGTCTTTGATCTCTTTCGGCTTGAGAACGGATAACGTTTAAGATTTGGTCTTTATCGTTGATGTTAGATGCAGCAACGGCAGCCAAGAAACCGTCCCAGTCTTCCCCGTTGTCAGAGGTATTGAATTTGATGTTTTTCTTAATGTCAGCAGCTTTAACTTTTTGTTCTTTAGCAACTTTTTTGATGTATTTGTCATATTCGCCTTCAAACCATTTTTGAGCGGTTTTTGAACGATTGGAAGACAATTCTTGGTTACGGTTCAATTCTCCTTCTGGAGATGCCCAACCGATGATGTCCACACCAATAACTTCGCTATATTTATCCATAAATTGCATCAATCCACCTAAAGCGGCTTTGTTTTCGTCTTTTTTGTTAAGAGCCAAATTCCAATTAAGATTGTCTTTATTCAATTCATAATAAATCATACCTGTTGCGGTAGCAACACTTTGACCAGTGTAACCGTGGTCTGACAAAATGAAATTGGAACCTTCGCTTACTTTGTCTTTGTAACCGACTTGAGGATTGGTGAAGATTCTTTCAGAAGTAGCAATTGTACCTTCGCCGAAATAGATTTCGTCAAAACTTGCTGATTTGGTTTTCATGGTAGCATTGGCTTCACCTACCAATTTGCATTGAGCAAATGATGGTTGATAGTCTGCAACTTGGGTAACAGAAAAACTTCCACCGGTTTTGTAGTTGATGGTAATTCCGTCTCCTGTTGCTTTTTGTCCTTTTAAGTAAATAGGATTCAATTTCAAAGAAGTGCCATCTTCTGCTTTAATTTCAGGAACAATGGTAAGGTTGGCTTTTTTGTGGAAGTATTTTTTAGGATAACTTCCTTTGATTTCCATTGTCATTTTGCCACCGTGGGTTTCCATTGGATTGGGAGAAACCGAATAAGTAACCGAACTTTGTTTTTTTACCATTTTCTTTAATCCGCAACCACTAAAAACAATGGCAGAAGAAAGAAAAATCATTACAAATAATTTACTTGCTTTCATAAATGTTTATTTAATTGTTTGTTTCTATTTATTTTTATTTATTATTATCTATTGGATACATTACATCATCTCTAGTAACGAAACTTTGAGGAAATTCATTTAATATATCTTCACGGAATCCTCGTGCTTCTGCTCTTGTGCGAAAATTGCCGACACGTACTCTGAAATTCGGTTCTTTGAAAGAAACGTATGCCGGAACATTAGGGTGTTTCGACAAAAATGCCATTCTTGTGCGTTCAGCTTTTTCGCGTGAATTATTGCCTGATTCAAAACAAATTTGTACGCAAAAACCTTGCATTTTGCCGTTTTGTTTGCCGTTAGCACTAACGTGTTTGGCTACAAGTGTAGGCACTGCATTCGGTACAATGACTTGTACTTGTGCTTGTAGTGCCATTACAAATGTAAGTATTAATGTTAAAAATAAAAACTTATACAATTTTTGCATAAAAATACCAATATCACATTCTAACTAACTTTGCAAAAGTATAATTTTTTTCAAAATAAAAATATAAAATTTTGTAAAAAGATGTTATTTTTTTTCATACTTTTGTTTTTGACTAAAAGATATCCAGTTTTTGTCTATGCATTTGAAACAATTACAGCAATATTTACAGGCAGAAGTAGCCAAGTATGTTGATGTTAGGGAAGTGAAATCCATTGTGGATATTTTATTGGAAAAAAGAGTAGGTTACAATGTGCTTAGTGTCAATTTATATCCTCAAACCATATTATCTCAAAATGTATTGTTCCAAATAGAACAAGATTTAAAACTTTTGGCAAAAGATTATCCGATACAATATATTGTAGAAGAAACTGAATTTTGTGGATTGAAAATAAAAGTATCTCCCGATGTTTTGATACCGCGGCAGGAAACTGAAGAATTGGTGGATTGGATTTTACAACAAGAAAAATCAATGTATTCTTGTTTGGATATTTGTACAGGTAGTGGTTGCATTGCAATTGCTTTGGCAAAAAATAGTCCGCAGACACAAGTTTCGGCTTGTGATATAAGTGAAAAAGCCTTGGCAATAGCCATTGCTAATGCAGAATGGAATGAGACGAATGTGCATTTTTTCCCGATGGATATTTGTAATCCTAATAGGGGGACAGGAGAACTATATGATGTTATAGTTAGCAACCCCCCTTATGTTTGTGAAACAGAAAAAATGTTGATGGCAAAGCGGGTGCTTGATTATGAACCCGATATTGCTCTTTTTGTCCCCGATGAAAATCCTTTGGTGTTTTATGATGCCATTGCAAAATTTGCTTTGCAACATTTACAACAAAATGGCAGTATTTACGTTGAAATAAATGAAAAATTCGGAAGTGAGATATTGCAACTTTTGCAAGACTATGGTTATAGCGATGTGCAACTTCGACAAGATATAAACGGGAAAGACAGAATGGTGAAAGGTACTTTGAAACATATAACAAGATAATGATAAACGCATTTAAAGCATACGATATTAGAGGCGAATATGGAAAAGATTTTGACAAAGAAATTGTTTACAAAATAGGTTTTTTCTTGCCTAAATTATTGCAAACAGACAAAATTTTAGTGGGCAGAGATATTCGCTTGTCTTCCCAAGAAATATTTTTGGCATTGACACAAGGTATAACAGATGCAGGTTGCGATGTATATGATTTGGGACTTGCAACAACACCAATGGTCTATTATTTTACTGCACAACATCATTTTAAGGCATCGGTTCAAATTACTGCTTCGCATAATCCTAAAAACCACAATGGCTTGAAAATTTCAAAAACCAATGCCGAACCTGTGGGGTACAATACTGGTTTGAAAGATTTGGAACATTGGGTGGAAAACGAACCGATAATCACAACTGGTAAAAAAGGAAAGATTGAACAATACAATTGTATGTCGGAATATGAACAATTTTTATTGTCATATAAACCAGATTTTGACAATTTAAAAATAGTTGTGGATTGTTCAAATGGTATGGCGTGTTTATTGGTGGATAAAATATTAGGTGCCAAACCTCATTATATCAACAAAAGGATGGATGGCAATTTCCCCGGACATGAGCCCAATCCTTTGGAGATGGAAAATATTGTGCAATTACAAACAGCGGTACAACATAGTCATGCCGATATAGGTGTGATTTTTGACGGAGATGCCGATAGGGTGATGTTTGTAGATGAAAATGCACAGTTTATTTCTCCCGATTTGATGATAGCCTTGTTAGGACATTATTTCTATGAAAAAAAGAATTTGTCGGGCAAGGTGTTGTTTGATATTCGTACTTCCCGTGATGTAAAAGAATATTTAATACAATTGGGTGGAGAACCTCACATGTGGAAAGTCGGCAGAGCATACGCCGCTTTGAAATTGAAAGAAATAGACGGCTTGTTCGGTGGCGAATTGGCAGGACATTATTATTTTAAAGATTTCTTCTATTCCGATTCGGCAATGTTGGCAGTTATTCTTATGCTGAATATTATGGCTGATTTCAAACGGAAAAACATTTCTGTTTCGCAGGCTATAGCTAAAATAAAAAAATATGAAAATAGCGGAGAACTAAATTTTAAAGTACAGAACAAAACCAAAATAATGGAAATGCTGAAAGATTATTTTTGTGAACAGGAATCTTGTCTGCATTTGTACGATTTTGATGGATATCGTATAGAATTTGCCGATTGGTGGTTCAATATACGTCCATCTAATACCGAACCATATTTGCGATTTATCGCTGAGGCCAAAACAAAAGATTTGTTAAATGAAAAAATACATATTGTTGAGCAAACTATAACAGACAATGCCCAATAATTTTTATAAAAGAAATATTTATGGAAAGACGAGAAAAAACATTGTTTTTGATAGATGCGATGTCTTTGATATTTAGAGCGTACTACGCTTTAAACAAAAATCCGAGACTAACATCAAACGGAATAAATACTTCTGCTATATTAGGCTTTACAAATGCTTTGTATGATATTATAAAGAAAGAGTCGCCGACACATGTTGCCGTGGCTTTCGATAGTCATGGTCCAACGGTCAGACATGCTGAATTTGAACAATACAAAGCCCAACGGGAAGCCACTCCTGATGAGATAGTCAGTTCCCTGCCGTATATTCATGCAATTTTGCAAGCCTTTGGCATTCCTATTTTAGCCTTGCCCGGCTATGAGGCCGATGATATTATCGGAACTTTTGCAAAAAATGCAGAACAAAACGGGTTCACCACTTTTATGATGACAACAGACAAAGACTATGGGCAGTTGGTTTCTGAAAATATATACATCTACAAACCCGAACGCAATTCCAAAGGATATTCTATTGTCGGTGTGCCCGAAATCTGTGAAAAATATGCCATTCAAGATCCAGAGCAATTGATTGACATATTGGGCATCTGGGGTGATGCTGTTGATAATATTCCCGGAATAAAAGGAGTGGGAGAAGTGGGGGCAAAAAAATTGATTCAAGAATTTGGCTCCATCGAAAATATGATAGCCAAAGTTGATACTATAAAAAATGAAAAACTCCGACAAAAAATAAAAGAAGGCGAAGAAAGCGCTTTAATATCCAAACATCTGGCGACCATTATTCTTGATGTCCCTCTTGAGTTTGATGAACAAGCCATGCGTTTTGATCACGGCAACAAAGAACAATTGAGAAAAGTGTTTGCCGAATTGGAATTTAAAGTTTTGGCACAAAAATTTTTGAACGATGAGGCTTTAAGCAAACATTTTTTACCGGATAAAAACACGACAATATCAAACAATACCAGTCCTTCTCTTTTTGACGGTTTGGAAGAAAAAGAGACAACGCAATCCAATACCTTGTTTGATTTGTCGGAGGAGGCAAGCGATTCTGACACTTCTTTTGACAAAAATACACAACATTATACATTAATAAATGATAAAGAAAAAGCAATTGCTTTGGCTGAACAATTGCAAAAAACAAATCTTTTTTCATTTATGACTATATCCGCACCAGCGGCAGAAACAACGAATGTGTCGGCATTGGCTTTCTCGTTTCAACAAAATGAGGCTTTTTGTTTGATTTTACCGCAAGCAAAAGCGGATAAAGATGATTGGTTGCAACTTTTTGCTCCTGTCTTTGCCAATGAACATATCGAAAAGACTGCTTATAATATCAAAGAAGAAATAAAAGTATTAAACACTTGTCATATTGACATAAATGGGAAATGCTTTGATACATTGCTGGCACATTATGTTTTGGAACCGGAATCCAGACACCAAATGGAGGCCTTGTGCCAATTTTACCTGAACTATCAAATGTCAGATTTTGACGGGGCGGTGAAAAAGACAGGTATAGGCAATATCGACAAAGACAGTCTGACAAAATATGCAGGAGAGTTTGTCGATAAAAATTTGCAATTGAGAGAAAAACTCTTGCAGCAAATGCAAGAAAAAGATGCCCTGCATTTGTTCGCTGATATAGAAATGCCCTTATCGGTTGTCTTGGCAAATATGGAGCAAGAGGGGGTACGTATTGATGTGGATTTTTTACATAGCTATTCGCAGGTGCTACAGGAAAGGATTGACAAAATACAAGCCGACATTTATCAGATGTCGGGTATGGTGTTCAATATTGCTTCGCCAAAGCAACTTGGCGAAGTGTTGTTTGACCACATGAAGATTATCAACAACGCCAAGCTAACCAAGTCGAAACAATACCAGACGGGAGAAGATGTTTTGCAAAAATTGGTCGGCAAGCACCCGATTATTAATGAAATATTGGATTACAGAAGTCTGACGAAATTGAAGTCCACTTACGTGGACAGTTTTCCAATGCTTGTTTCAAAGGCGGACGGTAGAGTGCACGGGCAATTTAATCAGGCGGTAACGGCAACAGGCCGCTTGAGTTCAAGCAATCCCAATTTGCAGAATATCCCTATTCGCACGGAAGAAGGAAAGGAAATGCGGCGGGCATTTGTGGCAAAGAATGCAGACTATACCTTGTTGGCGGCCGATTATTCACAAATAGAACTGCGCATTGTGGCAGTTTTGGCGCAAGATGAGAATATGATGAATGCCTTTTATAACGGGGAGGATATTCATACGGCAACGGCGGCACGGATATTTGCCGTTGATGCGGACAAAGTAGAGAAAGCCCAACGGCGGATAGCCAAAACGGTCAATTTCGGTATTTTGTACGGCATGAGTGCATTCGGCTTGTCGGAAAGACTGCAGATTTCCCGCAAGGAAGCAGGCGAATTGATAGAACAGTATTTCTCCCAATATCCGCGAATAAGAAAATATATAGACAGTCAAATCGTATATGCGAGGGAGCATGGCTATGTGGAAACGTTGATGCATCGAAGACGCTATCTGAAAAATATAAACAATGCCAATGCCAACTTGCGGCATTTCGACGAACGCAACGCCGTCAATGCGCCCATACAAGGGTCTGCCGCCGATTTGATAAAAGTGGCGATGGTAAATGTGTTCGATGATTTGCGGAGACAGCACTTGCAATCAAAAATTATATTGCAGGTACACGACGAACTTGTTCTGGACGTCTATCTGCCCGAATTGCAAAGGGTGAAAGATATTGTCAGACACAATATGACTACGGCCGTCAATCTGCCGATACCCTTGACCATAGATATGAACACCGGCAGCAACTGGCTGGAAGCACATTAATAGTATCAGGAGGCTTATGCTCAAACATATTATCGGTACATTCGGGACAAAGATTGCCTGTGTTTTCATTGCCTTTGTTATTCTGATGATCAACTCACATTCTTTCCACGCCGAAGGCTTGGGGGTTATCAGTTTGTTTGTATTGGACGTTAGCATTATACATATTCTTTCGTTTGTTTTCGGCAGCGGCTCGCTGGTGTATTCGTTTGTCCGCTTCGATAAGTTTCAGGTGCTGTTGGTATCCTATATATCTACCGTCATAGTAGCCATTGCGGGGAGTTGCGTGATGTGTTGTTTTCATTTGGGAGTATCTTCCGATTTGCTGCCCTATCTATTGTCGGCGACTTTGTCGGTGGCTGTCTGTTTTTTGAATACACAACTGTTTTTGGCAAAAGACAATATTCTTTATTACAATCTGTTTCAACTATTGCCGTCGATAGTGTTGCTGGGGCTGCTATTGTTGTTTGTTTTTGTTTTGGGACAAGATAACTGTTATGCGTACATACGGGCATATACTTTTTGCTATGTTTTCTTTGCCGCCATCACCTTTGTTCCTGCCGTGAAGGGTGTCCGCTATAAGGGCATGAGTGGTTTCGGGGGTGTATGCAGGCAGATGCTCAAATACGGATTCACGATTCAGGTTGCCAATCTGTCGCAGATGCTCAACTATAGGTTAGGATTTTATTTTGGAGAATATTGTACGGGGACGCAAGGAGTGGGCTTGTTGTCGGTGGGCACCAAAGTCTCGGAGTCGGTATGGATACTGCCCAACAGTCTGGCACCTGTCCAATATGCGAAGATAGCCAACCATCAGGAGGACAAGGCTTATACTATCGGCATAACGCTCTTGTTTGCCAAGATGACCTTTGTGGTCAGTTTGGGATTAATAGTCTTGCTGTTGTTGTTGCCCTCTGTCTGCTTTGCGTGGATATTCGGGGAGGAGTTCAGACAGATACAGCCGTTGCTATATGTCATTGCTCCGGGCATTTTGTTCTTTTCGGTCAATATCATGGTGGCTCACTATTTTTCAGGTTATGGCAAATACTACATTAATACCATATGTTCGTTGTCGGGCTTGCTTGTTACCGCCGTTGCGGGAGCATGTTTCGTACCATTGTTAAAGACCTTGCCTTTAAGCGATGCCATAACCATATTGGCTGCCATCAACAGTGCGTCCTATATGGTATCGTGTACGGCGACATTGGTGTTCTTTTTCCGGGATACGCATATATCGTGGAGACGGTTTTTGCTTAACCGCCAGGATGCGAAGACAGTTCTAAGCGAGACAAAGGCGTTGTTGCAAAGTTTCAAACATACAAAAACTACTATAGAATAATCGTATATGAACAGAGAGACATTTAAAAAAGAGGCAGCCTGCATGGAAAATCCCAAGTGGGCAGCCTGCATTGCCAGAGAAGAGCCCATTTATCAGCGGCCGTATGAAATCCGCAGTGAATTCTGGCGTGACTACAACCGGCTTTTGCACAGCAAAGCCTACAGGAGGCTCAAGCACAAGACGCAGGTATTCCATGCCGCCGGCAACGACCATATCTGCACTCGCATCGAACATGTCAATCATGTCTGTGCGGTCAGTTATACCATCTGCAGTTATTTAGGATTGAACACAGAACTGGCCTTGGCCATCGGCATTGGTCATGATATAGGTCATGCACCCTTCGGGCATGACGGCGAACATATTCTCAACAAGTTGTGCCGACAGTACGCTTGCGGGCATTTTTATCACGAGGGCAACGGACTGTTTTTCGCCGACAGGATAGAACTGTTGCAGAACCAAAAGGGGGATTATAGCCACTTGAATCTAACCTATGCTGTCAGGGACGGCATTGTCTGCCATTGCGGCGAGGTGGATCAAAACAGCATTTTTCCGCGTGAGGATGTTGTGCCATTGTCCGGGATAGACAAAGCCAATGCCCTCGCACCTTTTACATGGGAAGCTTGTGTGGTCAAGGTGTCCGATAAGATATCCTACTTGGGCAGGGATTTGGAAGATGCCGTCAGATTGAAGCTTCTCGAACCGTCCCAATTGGAGGAATTGATGATGATAGAGCGTCGGCATTGGGGCAACAATATGCCCGGCAGTACCAATACGGCTCTGATACATAGCTTTGTCATCGATTTGTGCCAACACAGCACTCCGGCGGAGGGTATCTGTTTTTCCCGACCCTGCTTTGAGACCATCAGCAGGATAAAGGAATTCAACTACAAGTATATCTATTCCCACCAGCGATTGAAGTACTATTCGGCGTTTGCGGAGGTTGTCATCAACAATATATTCGATGTCTGTTTCAGGACCTATGATAGAGACCGGGCGAAGTTGCTGCAAAACATCGGGCGGCAGCAGGAGGTTTTTCCCAAACTGATGCAGTCGTTTTTGCAGTGGTTGCGCCAGTATGCCGACATCGGAGACGGGGCAAATGCGGTTTTCCGCCTGGATACCGAGGAGCAGTTCGCCCGCAATATCGTTCTGTTCATTTCGTCCATGAGTGATACTTTTGCTTTGGAGATGTTTAACGAATTGACTACATTCTGACAAAATATGAAGATAAAGAATATCGTATCGACTATAATGACAGTCGGCTTGGGAGCAGCCTTGTCGGCGTATTTCCTAATATCCCAAAACAACACTTACCAACGTAGTATGACCAAGCGGGGAGACGAGATTGTCTATTCCATAGAGGTCTTCAAGGCGGAACGAGGCTACTATCCGCAGAGTCTGGAGCAGGTCTTTGACAACAACAGGCAGGTCTGTGAGATTTTCACCCTTCGCCTGTTGGACAGCACTACCTACGAGCTCAGTTTCAGGTTGCGGGGCGGAAGCGAAGTTACCTATCAGTCGCGTACCCGTACTTGGGACAAGCGGAAATAACATTATTTATTAATCAGCAAACATTTATCATATCATGCAAAAACATAACCGAAGAAGACGCAGGGCGTCCGCCGACAGCGGCAAAGAGTCCCCAAACTCATATTATACCAACCGCATATTGGAAATCTTTATGCGTTCGCCGTATCAGTTTTATAACTACCGGCAGGTATCATCACATCTGAACGTTTCTGACAAGTCGCAGAAAGAGTTGGTGAAAAAAACGATGGAAGAAATGTGTCAGAACCATCTGCTGGTAGAGGGCAACCGCGGCAAGTACAGGCTTAACCCGATACACATCACCGTAGATGAGAGCAAGATATTGGAAGGCCGCATCGATATCAAGCAAACCGGCAAGGGCTACCTTATCAGCGACAATGCGGAGATAGAGGATGTCTTTATTGCCGCCAACAATCTCGGCAAGGCACTCGACGGGGACATCGTCAGAGTACATCTGTTCCCCGCCCGAAGAGGCAAACATCAGGAGGGTAGGGTCATCGAGGTCTTGCGAAGAAACAGGGAGCTGTTCGTGGGCACTATTCAACAGGGCAGGAACATATCCTATTTCATTCCCGATGACACTTCGATGCCTGTCGATATCCTTATTCCCAACAAAAGTCTCAAAGGGGCTAAGCCGGGACAGAAGGTCGTGGCGGCGATTACCGATTGGGACGACCACGCAA
>CAJOFD010000038.1:0-2063 GCA_905233585.1 uncultured Bacteroidales bacterium | reverse complement strand
GACAACAATGTGGAAATGCAGGCCATCCTCATCGACCAGAGCTTCGCCTTGGAGTTCTCAGACGATGCCCGCCGACAGGCGGAGGCTATTCCCGAGACGATACCCCTGTCGGAGATTCAACGCAGAAAGGATTTCCGCGACGTTTTTACCATTACGATTGACCCCGCAGACGCTAAAGACTTCGATGATGCCATTTCGTTCCGCAAGATAAAGGACGGCTTGTTCCAGATTGGTGTCCACATCGCCGATGTATCATACTACATTCCCGAAAACTCACACATTGACAAGGAGGCATACGACAGGGCGACGTCGGTTTATCTCGTAGACAGGACGTATCCTATGTTGCCGGAGAAATTGTGCAACCACGTCTGTTCGCTACGTCCCAAGGAGGACAAATTGTGCTTCTCCGCCGTATTCCGCATAGACGAAACCGGAAAAATCCATAAGCAGTGGATCGGGAAAACAGTCATCAACTCCGACTGCCGCTTCTCCTACGAGCAGGTGCAGGATATCATCGAGCAGAAGAAGGGTCCTTACTGCGAAGAAATACTTACCCTCGACGCCGTTGCAAAGGCTTTGCGTGAAGAGAGAATCAAAAAAGGAACCATCAACTTCTCCTCTGACGAGGTGAAATTTATATTGGATGACAATCAGAAGCCTGTCGGCGTCTATGTCAAAGAGTCTAAAGACGCCCACAAACTCATCGAGGACTTTATGCTATTGGCCAACCGCAAGGTCGCCGAACTCATCGCAAAGGCGGAAAAAGACCAAACGCCAAAGACCTTCGTCTATCGCGTCCACGACAAACCTATGGACGAGAAGATAGGAAAGTTTTCGACCTTCATCAATAAGTTAGGTTATAGCCTGAGAACCAATTCGCGTAAAGGCTTTACCGATTCTATCAACCGTTTGTTTGACGAGGTGCGCGGCAAAGGCTCTCAATATATGGTAGAGAACTTGGCGCTGCGTACCATGCAGAGGGCTCTCTATTCGACCGATAACATCGGGCACTACGGATTGGGCTTCAAATACTATACCCATTTCACTTCTCCCATCCGACGATACCCCGATTTGATGGTGCACCGTCTGCTCGAAGCGTATATCAATGGAGCCGGCAGTTTTAACAAAGACCGCTTGGAGGAAAAATGTAAACATTGCTCCGATATGGAACAGCGCGCAACGGAGGCGGAACGAAATTCTGTCAAATACTTCCAGTCGCTGTTTCTCGCAGACAAAGTCGGGCAGCAGTTTGACGGTATTATTTCCGGCGTAAGCAAGTGGGGGCTCTGGGTTCAACTCAACGACACCAAGTGCGAAGGCATGGTCAGCGTCAAGACACTCACCGACGACTTCTACTATTACGACGAGGACAACTACAGATATATCGGCCAACATTCCGGGACAATACTCCAACTCGGTATGCCTGTCCGCATCGCCGTGAAGAATGTAAATCTCGCCAAGAAACAGATGGACTACATATTCGTGAAGTGAGAATTGAGAGGTGAGAATTCTGCGAGTGGCGAGCGAAGAGGTTAAACTTGTTGAAACAAGGTTAAACTATTCCGAGACACGATGCAGAATGGGCGGAGCCAATTGAGAGGTGAGAGGGGAGAAGTTAGAATTGGAAATTTACAAATGATTGCTGAGAGGGGAGAAGTGATAATTTTAAGTTGAGAAATGAGAGTTGAGAATTGAGAAGTTAAAAATTTGGAAATAATATATGCTCGCCGGGAGGCGAAAAGTGAAAATCTTGAGTTAATAACCTTTTTATTTTAAAATTATATTTAATTTTTTTGGGAGACGTGCTTCGGCAGGTCTCCTTTTTTTATACTTTTTTTGTAAGGACATATTGAATGTGTCCGCTTTTATGTATCTTTATTTGAGATTATCTAATCGGACGCACGCAGTGCGTCCTTACATTAATATTAATATATCATCGCAAATGTGCCATGATATTTCTTTATATTAAGAATTCATGCGGTTTAGAGTTATTTTCGTAAAAAATGTGAAACTTGGAGCGTATAAAAACTGCGTGAAAGAATGGGCTGGCAAATTTATAAGTC
>CAJOFD010000037.1 GCA_905233585.1 uncultured Bacteroidales bacterium | reverse complement strand
GAAAGATACTTATCTGCCGATAGAATTGTTGTCCTTTGTAGGTGTTTGCCAAAACGGTATAACCACATTCAATTGGGAAACGATGACCGAAACCAATAATGATTATTTCACCATAGAGGCAAGTAGCGATGCCATCAACTACGAAGCAATTGCTACGATATCGGGAGCAGGTACCACCTCGCAAAGACAACAATACAGTTATCATATCAACACAAATGAAGGTATGATGTATTACCGATTGAGACAAACGGACATAGACGGACAAACGGAAGTTTTTGCTCCGATAGCGGTGAAATGTAAAAATGAAATTTCAACAGAACCCACAATCACTATCTATCCGCAACCTGCAAGAGATATGTTTGAGATAAACGTTCAGGGAGATGGCGTAGAGATAGAGCAAATGAGTTTGTACAATATGTTGGGCAGTTGTATCAAGCGTCAGGTAGTGAACAACCGGACGGCGGCAATGGGTTTGGAAACCTTGTCATCAGGTGTTTACAATCTGCTGATAAAATTATCAAATGGTAAATTGTACAACAAAAAAGTTGTTGTAACGAAGTAATGAATAATTTGTTTTAAATTTGGTTAGAGCCGCAATCAATTGCGGCTCTTTTTTTATTCTCTATAATAATACAATAAACAATAAAAAAAAACGTTTCTTTTATTCCGATAAATATAGTTATGATAGAATATATAGAAGGAAAATTAATGGAAAAAACGCCCACCTCTGCCGTTATTGATTGTGGAGGAGTGGCATATATGATATTGGTTTCGCTGAATACTTATGCCCAATTGCCTCAAGAAGGTAATCATACGCGATTGTACACCCATTTGCAGATAAAAGAGGATGCTCATGTTTTGTTTGGTTTTTCCAACAAGGCAGAACGGCAATTATTCCGTCAATTAATTACTATTTCGGGTGTTGGTGCCTTGACGGCACAAATGATGTTGTCGTCTATGAGTGTGTCGGAATTGACCGCTTGTATTGTGGCTGGCAATGCGGGGGCATTGCAAAGTATAAAAGGAATAGGAGCCAAGACAGCACAACGAATAGTGATAGAATTGAAAGACAAGTTGTCAAAATCGGATATTGTTTTTGAAGACAATACAGTTAGCACAGGCAATACTATCAAAATAGAAGCAATAGCCGCTTTGACTTCTTTAGGATTTAAAAAAGAGGCTGTAGAAAAAGTCATCAATAAATTACTTGCAGAGACTACTGAAGACATGACGGTGGAAGAATTGATAAAAAAAGGCTTAAAATTATTGTAACATTGAAGAACAGCACATCATTCTTTTCTATTGTTTTAACTGCATTGTTGCTGGTGATTGCAACAACAATGTACGCTATGCCTTTGGGACCGATGAACAATAGCGAAAAAGAACATGGTGCTGTTAGTTGGCAGTTTTTTGTTTCTGCTACCGATAGTCCTGAAACGCCTAAGGTTAAAATACCTCAAACCTACGACCCTTACGGCAAACAACATGGCAGTCCTTGGCATTTGGCACAGCCGTCCAATATGCAACAAGAAGTTATTTATGACCCCAAATCAAAAACATATACTTTTCAAAATAAAATAGGTTCGTTGAACAATGGGACACCTGCCTCTCTCAATATGGACGAGTATTTGAATTATGATATGGACAAATCGAAAAGAGATTATTGGCGACAGCGTGCAGGTGCTTCTGTCGGAGGCGACCCCAGTGCCGGCATTATTCCTCAAATACGTGTTCCCGGTGAAATTTTTCATAATATATTTGGTAGCAATCTTATCGAAATCCGTCCTTCGGGTTCCGTGGAGTTGTTTTTCAAATATGTTTATCAGTTCAATGACAACAAGGCATTGGATATAAAGCAAAGAAGAAATCACATGTTTGATTTCGATGCCGATATTCAATTGAATTTGAAAGCAAAAATCGGGGATAAAATCAATTATGACCTTAATTACAACTCCAAGGCTTCGTTTGATTTTGAAAACAAGTTCAAACTCCGTTATGAGGGGAAAGAAGACGATATAATCAAATTGGCGGAATTCGGTAATGTAACCATGCCTTTGCGAAGTTCGCTCATACAAGGTTCCCAAACATTGTTCGGTGGCAAATTGCAACTGCAATTCGGAAAATTGTTGCTGACAACCGTTATTTCCCAACAGGACGGACAGAAAAAAAACATTACCCTTTCGGGTGGTTCGGAGTTGAATACCTTTGATTTCAGAGCAGATGATTATGAAGAAAACAGACACTTTTTTATAGCACAATATTTTTATGACCACTACAATGAAGCCTTGGAAACATTACCTTTGGTAAATTCAAAAATAAATATTGTCCGTATAGAGGTGTGGAGAACCAATGTCGGTTCTGCTGTAACAGAAAACCGTAACATTGTGGCGATTACAGATTTGGGAGAACCCAAACCAGCCCATAGGAATATTCATACAAAAACATCAAGAGCATATCCCACCAACGAAGCCAACGATTTTTTGGAAGGTATCAATCAAGACCAATTAAAAGATTTGAACACCGCCTTCAACTATTTGAAAGTATATAGAGGAGGAATGTCTTCTGGAACAGATTTTGAAAAGGTAGAATCGGCACGCTTGTTGTCGCCTTCGGAATATACGGTTAATACCAAATTGGGTTTCATTTCGTTGAACACCAAATTGAATGCCGACCAAGTTTTGGCCGTTGCTTTTCAATATACACTCTTGGGTGATACAACCGTTTATCAGGTCGGGCAGTTTTCCAACGAGGTGGAAACGCCGAATTGCCTTGTGGTAAAATTGTTGAAGAGTACTGCTGTCAATACGCAAATCCCGATGTGGAAATTGATGATGAAAAATGTCTATTCTTTGAATACCTATCAATTGGCCAATGAAGATTTTCGTTTGAATATTCTTTATAGAGGCGAAGAAGGGGGCATAGCCAAAGGATATTTTTCAGATGTTGCTGAAGATATAAAAGGCGTTGCTCTTATTAAATTGTTGGGTATGGATAGGTTGAACAGACAATTGGACGCTGTTTCGGACGGTTTGTACGACTTTATCGACAATGCAGCCACAGCAGGCGGTACCATGCAGTCGTCAAACGGCAGGGTTTACTTGCCTTTGGTAGAACCTTTTGGTAAAGATTTGCGGAAAGCCATGGCATCAGACCCTGTTGCGGCAGAAAAATATGCATTTGATTCACTTTATACCCAGACAAAAGTTTTGGCACAGCAATATCCGGATAAGAATAAGTTTTATTTGGAAGGGAGTTTTAAATCTTCGCTGGGTTCGGTGGTTTCATTGGGTATGACAAGTATTGCACAAGGTTCGGTTGTAGTTACCGCAGGCGGTATTACTTTGCAGGAAAATATAGATTATACCGTGGACTATAACATGGGAACCGTGCGTATTACGAATGAAAGTTATATGCAATCGGGAACACCTATCAATATTTCAGTAGAAAGTCAGAATGCGTTTTCCCAAAAAAAGACAATGTTTGGCTTGAATGCCGAATATCAGTTCAACAAAAATTTCTTGGTTGGTTTTACGGTGTTAAATTTGCGGGAACGTATTCCGGACGGGACGGTCAAAGTGGATTTTGGCGAAGAACCTATCAACAATACAATATGGGGAATGAATTTGTCGTATCAGAAAAATTCAAGGGCGATTACAAAAATATTGAATTATCTGCCGTTTTATAGTTCTACTGCCGATTCCCGATTCCAATTTGACGGGGAATTTGCCCATTTTGTGCCGGGACATTCCCGCCTGATAGGTAGAGGCAAACGAGGAGAATTGTACATTGATGATTTTGAAGCGGCTACATCGTCTTATGATTTGCGTTCCATGTTGATGTGGAAAATGGCAAGCACGCCGCAAGGACAAACCAAGATAGGAATGTTTCCCGAAGGTGCTCCTTCTACAGGTTTGGCTTATGGATACAATAGGGCAATGTTGGCATGGCATATTATAGACCCCATTTTTCATGACAAATCTGAGTCAGGCAAATTCAACAACAGCATAGATGAAGAAGCCCGTTCACAGATGTATTCCCGTAGGGTGAAAGTGGCAGAAGTGTTTCCTAATCGTCCCGTATTGACAAGTTCGGGAGAGGATCCCTATATTTCTGTTTTTGATTTGGCTTTTTATCCGCAACAGAGAGGTCCTTACAATTATGATGCGTTGCCGTCGTCCTATTCTGCAGGGTTGAATTATAACGGTACTTTGGCCAATCCCGCTTCCCGTTGGGGCGGTATTATGCGGAAATTGGATATTACCGATTTTGAAAATTCAAATATTGAATATATCGAATTTTGGATGTTAGACCCCTTTTTGGATTCAACATCACATAGCGGGGGTACGTTCTATATCAATTTGGGAGATATTTCAGAAGATATATTGCGGGACGGTCGTAAATCGTTTGAACATGGTCTGCCTGCCGATGGCAGCGATGATGGCGTGGATTATACCATATGGGGAAGGGTACCTGTCAATCAGTCCATTGTAAGTGCTTTTGACAATAGTTTGTCATCAAGAAGGTATCAGGATGTCGGGTATGACGGTTTGTACGATTCGTTGGAACGCATACATTTCGCTTCTTATTTGTCCACATTGCAAGGCATACTTGACCCTGCTGTATTCCAACAGTTTTACAATGACCCTTCAGGTGATAATTATCATTATTTTAGGGGTTCGGATTATGATGCCGCTAAAACAAGCATATTGGAACGCTACAGATTGTATAATCAGGCAGACGGCAATTCTCCAACAGACAATGACCAAACCGAATCGTATTCCACACAGGCAACCACAACGCCTAATATGGAAGATATTAACAACGATAATACAATGAGTGAAGATGAACGCTATTATCAATACGAAATGCAACTTCACCCCAATATGGTTATAGGTGAAAGTTATATCAACGATATACAGGAAAGTACGGTAACATTGCCTAATGGCAATGTCAGACAAGTGAAATGGTATCAGTTTAAAGTTCCTGTGAAAAGTCCGGATTTGGTTGTTGGAGGCATTTCTGGTTTTAGTTCCATTCGTTTTATGCGTATGTTTCTAAAAGGTTTTGCTTCTCCTGTTGTTTTGCGTTTCGCTTCTTTGGAATTGGTAAGAGGTTCTTGGCGAAGATATACGGAAGATTTGAGGGAAGATGGCGGTTATCCTGTTAATATATCAGAAGAAACCACATTTAATGTTTCTACAGTGAGTTTGGAAGAAAATGCCCAACGTTTCCCAATTCCATACAAAATGCCGGCAGGGGTTGCCCGTGAAAAAGCATTGGTGGGTCAAAACGACAAAGAACTTGATGAACAATCTTTGACAATGAAAGTTACCAATCTGTCAGATGGAGATGCACGGGCGGTGTATAAAAACACTTCTTATGATTTCCGTAGATTTAATACATTAAGATGTTATTTGCATGGCGAAAAGGTGTATGAAGAAGAATCGTTGAACAGGGGAGATGTGGTCTTTTTCATTCGTTTGGGTTCAGATTTTTCTGAAAATTATTATGAATATGTTATGCCTTTCGATTTGACGGCATGGGGAGAAACCGATACCGCACAGATTTGGCCTCAATCAAATTATATGGAAATAGATTTGCAGAAGATGATTGATGCCAAACAAGACCGCAACGTGGCTGTCCGTTATGGGAACACAGTCAAAATGACAGATATTTATTCTGTCCCCGATGGTGATAATATAATCAATGTTGTGGGTAGCCCCAATCTCGGAGAGGTGAAGATTATTATGATGGGTATTCGCAATCCGAGAAAGAAAATGTTGGCGGACAATGATGATATGCAGCCACATTCGGTGGAGGTATGGGTCAATGAATTGCGTTTGGGCAATTTTGAAGAAAAAGGCGGGTGGGCTGCTCTTGGTTCTATGCGTCTTGATTTGGCCGATTTGGGTGATGTGTCTGTGTCGGGTAGTATCACCACTGCCGGTTTTGGTGCTTTAGAATCGGGCACATACGACAGACAAATGGAAACAACAACTTCGCTGGCTGTTTCCACAACCTTGCAAATGGGAAAATTGCTTCCGGAAAAATGGGGGGTCAATCTTCCTGTCCATTATGATTTTTCCCGTAATGTTTCCCGTCCGGAGTATAATCTGTTAAATCCTGATGTGAAATTGAAAGAAGACTTGAAAACATATCGTACAGCACAGGAACGCGATTCCATAAAAAGACAAACCCGTTCTTTGACACAAAGGCAGAATTTTAATCTTATCAATGTTAGAAAAGATAAGACCAATGATAAAAAAGCACATTTTTGGGACGTGGAGAATCTTGACTTTTCGTATGCTTATACCGAGTTGAAAAGCTATGATGTGGATATGGAATACAACAACGAAAAAACGCATAGAGGAAGTATCGGTTACAACTATAATACAACGCCGAAAAAGTTGGAGTTTTTCAAAAAAGCACCCAAGTTCAGCAAAAACAAGTGGTTTAAAATTATCTCCGATATGCACATCAATTTGTATCCTAAAACATTGTCATTCCAAACTGAAGTTTATCGTTTGTTCAATGAAAGCAAAATCAGGAACAAATCCGTTGGCGATATTATAATAGAGCCTACTTTTGTCAAGGCTTTTGAATGGTCAAGAGATTATGTGCTGAAATGGGATATTTTCCAAGGGTTGAAATTCGATTATTCCGCTTCTGTAAAATCCCGTCTTAACGAACCTCAAGGAAGAATAGATACCAAACAAAAAAAGGATATCGTATGGAAAAGTTTTGGCAAGGGCGGAGACATGGACGACTTCTCCCAAACCATCAATATCAATTATCAATTGCCTATCAATAAAATTCCGATATTTAGTTTTATTACGGCCAACGCCCGCTATAGTGCCACTTATATGTGGACAAGCAGTGCAGATGCTGTTGCTTATTTAGGCAATTCAATAGAAAATTCAAATACAAAACAAGCAAATATTGTTGCCAATTTTACCACCTTATACAATCAATCCAAATATTTGAGAAAAGTTAATCAACGTACTTTTGGGGGCAGTTTGAAAGATAAGCCTATTTTGAAGAAAAAACAGGAAAAGTTAAAAATGCCCGACTTGAAAGGTCTGACCAAGCAACAACAGGATTCTGTTAGAAAAGAGTTTCAGAAAAAACAGCAGGAAAACAAAGACAAACCCAATGTGGGCAAAGAAATACTGGATAACTTCCTGCGTCTGGTAATGTTGGTTAAGAATGCTTCGTTTGTTTATACCGAAGGCAATGGAACGTCAATGTCAGGATTTATGCTAAAACCTCAATATATTGGCTTGAACAGTCAGTATAACGGAGCACCGGGATTCTTGTTCGTTTTTGGTCATCAGGATAATAATATCAGATATAGGGCAGCACAAAACGGATGGCTTACAACAAGCGATTTGTTAAATACTCCCTATGTAAGAAGACATAACACCAATATTTCGGCAAAAGTGTCTTTGGAACCTATCAAAGACCTGAAAATAGATTTGACTGCTTCAAGAACATACAGTTCAATTGAACAATCTTATTTCCTGCCTGATTCAAATGGGATATACAGAGATTATTCCCAACGTAAAAATGGGGGCTTTTCCATTACAACCATCTGTGTGAATACATTATTTGAACGGAATATAGACGGGAAATTAGCGTTGTTCAATTTTAGGAAAAAGGGGGTTACGGAATCAGATTTGTCGGGCTTGAGCAGCAGGTATCAAAGTGTGAATTTTGAAAAATTCAAAGCAAATCGTCTTGTTATCGCTCAACGTCTGGCAGAATATCGTAAGTCAAAACGCAGTTCTTATAATCCTGGCAGCAATGTTTATCCTGACGGGTACGGACAACTTAACCAAGATGTTTTGTTGCATGCGTTTTTGGCTGCTTATACGGGACGTAGTGCGGAAAAGGTGAATATAAATTCGCCGTTTACAAAAATTCCGCTGCCCAATTGGAGAATATCTTATAATGGTATCACCAAAATACCCGGAGTGAACAAGGTATTTCAAAATATCAATATAACACACTCTTATACATGTGTTTATCAAATAGGGGGATATGCCACCAATGTGGCTTATATAGAAAGCGACGGTGATTTGCAAAACATCAAAGATGCTTTGGAAAATTTCATTCCGGCAACAGAGGTGGGCTCTGTTTCTATTACAGAGGCGATGAATCCTATTATCGGCTTTGATTTTTCAATGAAAAACAGTTTGCAATTCAAAATGGAATGGAGAAAATCACGTACGGTAACTTTGGCGATGACCAATTTCCAAGTAACGGAGGTTACCAACGATGAACTGATATTTGGGGCGGGATATCGTTTTAAGGATTTGAAACTAACCTTTGATTTTGCCGGTAGGAAAAAAACGACAGATGGTGAGTTGACGCTTCGGGCTGATTTCTCCATCAAAAACAACAAAACAGTATTGCGGAAACTGGAAGAAGAAACCAACATTCCATCGGCAGGACAGAATGTACTTAATATTGCTGTCAGTGCCGAATATCAAATAACGAAGAATTTCTTGGTAAAACTTTTCTATAATCATATATTACGTGAACCACATTTGGCCAATCAGTTCAAAACGGTGAATATCGATGCCGGACTTAGCCTGAAAGTGATGTTGTCTAATTTGTAATATGTTGATTTGACAATTATTGTAAAAATGTGCAAAGTTGTACAAAAATGTTATCTTTGCTTTTGTTTAATATAATATTTAAAAAATCATGGCTCACAAAAAATTAAAGAAAGCATTTGCTATAAGTGGTATAGTTATTGTCGTTTTATTGGCATTATTGATTATTATTCCCACTTTTTTCCAAAAACAGATTGTCGATTTGGCCTTAAAAGAGGCTAATGAAAGGTTGAATGCTAAATTTTCTTTGGAAGATTTCAGATTGACAATGTTCCGCAGTTTCCCCCATCCGACAGTAAAATTGGAAAAAGTTTGTGCTGAACTCAAAGGCGACTTTGACGGAGACACGCTACTGACCGCCGACAGGATTTTTGTCAGCATTGATTTGTTTAGTTTCTTTTCAGATGTTTATAAAATAAATACGGTAACAATTGACGGATTAACGGCTAATTTGGCGGTGGATACCAATGGAAACGGCAATTGGAACATTCTGCCTCCCGATACCGTTGAGTCCGAACCCTCCTCTTTCGCTTTGAATATGGATAATATCCGTTTAAAAGATATAGACATATTTTATTCCGATTATCAGTCCAATATGTTTGCAAGCGTAGAAAATTTGGATTTTTCGCTCAAAGGAGACCTTTCAAGCGAGGCAACAGATTTGAAAACAGCCTTGTCTTCCGAAAAAGTGAACTTTAAAATGGACGGTATCAATTTTGTCAATGATGCGGAATTGGGACTGAAAGCCCATATCAATGCGGATTTTCAAAACAACAAATATACCATTGGCGACAATGAGATTAAAATAAATGCTTTGGTTTTGCAGTTGGAGGGCTGGCTGGCCTTGTTGGACAACAACGACATGGATATGGACATTAAATTGACAATGCCTCAAAACAATTTCAAAAATCTGTTGTCGCTTGTTCCTGCCATATATAAAAAGGATTTTAACACCATAAAAGTAACGGGCAACGTTGCTCTTTCGGCATTTGCCAAGGGGGTTTATACCCGAAACACTTATCCTGCTTTCGGGGCGGAATTGAATGTGGGCAATGCTTCTTTCCAATATCCCGCTTTGCCTGAAAAAGTGGAAAATATCAATATTGCCGCCAAGGTTAGCAATACTGGAGGGAGCCTGAACAATACGGTTATAAACGTGAACAGATTGCATTTGGAAATGCTCAAGAATCCGTTTGATTTAACGGCACGGGTGTCCACTCCGATGACAGACCCCAATGTTAGTCTTACTTTGAACGGCAAGGTGAATTTGGGCGACATCAAAAAGGTGTATCCTTTGCAAGAGGGGATTGATGTGCAGGGTATATTCACGGCAGATTTAGCCATCAAAGGGTTGGTGTCTTATATCGAGAAAGAAGAATATCAAAAATTTCAGGCTTCTGGCAGTTTGAATATCAAAAATGTTGTATTGAAACAAAACAAGGTGGAATTGAATAACGATATAGCCGTTTCGGAAGTGCAACTTGATTTTACGCCGGCCTATGCCACTTTGTCCAAATTTGATGCCAATGTTGGCAGAAACGATATGCATATTAATGGTAAAATAGAAAATTACATTCCTTTTGTTTTCAGCGACGGAATTTTGAAAGGCAATGTGCAGATTGCTTCAAATTATCTTAATATAAACGATTTGTATACTTCTTCCGATGAGGCTACTGAGACAGAGGAAGAGTCGGAAATGACTTTGATTGTTCTTCCCGACAATTTTGATATTCATGCCAAGGCAACTATCGGGGAACTCGTTTACGACAGAATAGATATGAAAAAAGCCCTTGTCGATTGTCAGTTGAAAGACAAAAAATTGAAAATATCCGACTTGAAAGCCAACTTGTTTGCCGGCACTATTGGTATAAACGGCTCCTATTATACGCCAAATGCCTTGCGAGGAGATGCTAATGTGAATATTGATATTAAGAATATTTCTACCAAAGAACTATGTCAATCATTTACGATGTTTGACAGGTTTATGCCTGTTTTGTCCAATTTGGACAGCCGCGTTTCGGTGAAATTGGATTGTGAAACCTCGTTGAACGAAACAATGTCTCCGGATTACAATACCATTAACTCTCAAGGCAGACTAACCTTGACAGACATTGACCTCAAGGGCTTGGATGTTGTCAATCAAGTGATAGAACAGATTAAGATGGATAAACTTAAAACTATCAAGATAAAAGATTTGTTGGTTACCTACACCATCAAAGAAGGGCAATTGCAAACCAAACCTTTCGGTTTTAATGTCGATAAAGCCAAAGTGAACGTGGAGGCCGGCAGTGTGGGCTTGGACAAATCGTTGCATTATACCGCTGTGGTTGCCTTGCCAACGTCAATTATGGGTAATCAGGCCATTGGTTTTGCCCAAAATCTGATAGATCAAGTCAATGCCAAGGGGGCTTCTTGGTCTTTGGGCAATACGGTTGATTTTGCCGTTACTATTGGCGGAACGATGACAAAACCTAAAGTTTCCGTTGGCTTGAACAAGGCCCGCTCAATGAAAGAATTGTCAGAGCAAGTAACAGAAAAGGTGGAAGAAGTCAAACAACAAGTGCTTGAACAAGCCAAAGCAACCGTAAACAAAGCCTTGGAAGAAGCCCAAACGCAAGCCGACAAATTGTTGGCTGCCGCCCAACAACAAGCCGATGCTTTGATAAAAGCACAAAAAGCCGCCAATGAGAAAATTCTTGCAGAGGCAAGAACTCAAGCTGATAAGATGATTGCCGAAGCCAAAAATCCTTTGGAAAAAATTGCCAAACAAAAGGCGGCTGACATCGTGTTGCAACAGGCACAACAAAAAGCCGATGAACAAACGGCCGCAACGCAAAAAAAAGCCGACCAGTTGATTGCTGACGCCAAAGCAAAAGGAAACGAACTCATCAATAAAGCAAAAGCCAATTGAGAATTTTGCAAGTGGCGAGCGGAGAGCTTAAACTTGTTTAAACTCTCCCGAGACACGATGCAAAATGGGCGAAGCCAATTGAGAGTTGAGAGTTGAGAGTTGAGAAATAATATTTGTAAGGACGCACTGCGTGCGTCCGTTTTTTTATACAACTTTCTTGGATAAGCCCAAAGAAAGTTTTGCAAAGAAAGGGTTTTGCGGTGAGAAACATTTTCTAAAAATGGAGAAACTTCTCGCTAAAACTGCAACACCATTATATGTTTCATAGGCGTGTGGATTTGTATTGCAAATACTGTTTTTCAAATCAAGTTAATTTTAAACTTGTCCACCCATTTTCCCGGGCAGTTTTTATACGCTCCAAGTTTTACATTTTTGTACAAAAATATTTCTAAACCGCATTCTTTTCTCTACGTTTGTCATCAATATGGAAAAGATTAATTCTTATTTCTCAATTCTCATTTTTCATGTTTTTCCGTCTTTTTCTGACGATGAAAACCAGCAGTGCTACGGCAGCTGCAACGCCAATGCCCACCAACAGGTTGTTGATAAAATGCTTTTTGGTGTTGGCGTTTTCGTTGAGTTGTTCTTTTTTCATCACCATGCCTTTGTTGTCGGCATCGGCAGATGCTTGGCGAATTTCTTTAATGTTTTGGTTGTATTGGTTTGCAGTTTGTTTATCCACCTTTTCGGCAATATATTGTCGCAGTTTGGCGTTGTCGCAGACAAATCCCGAACACGAAGGTTTGTATTTGTTCACCAAATCGGTATGCAGTTTGGCAATATCGTTGATTTGTTGTTCGGAAGCGTTCCACATGCCTTTGCGGGCGGTTTCCAGCATCACGGCAGTCATTTCCTCCAAGGCGGCAGGGTTGTTGTTTTCAAAATAGTTTTGTACGTTCAGGTTGAATTTGTCTTTCACATAAACGTTGTAGATTTCGTCCCACATCTCATTGTCTATCGCTTGCGGTTTCATAACGTTCCAGCCGTAAGTGTTCTGGATAATTTCGGCGAAATTGTTGGCTTCGCTTGCTCCGCCTTTCATTTTTTCAGCAATATAATTGGGATTAAAAATGGTGGTACGGCTTTCTACGCCGATAGCTTCTTTCACTTCCTGCATACGGAAATTGTTGTGGTTGCGATAGTCGCTCAAATAAGCGTCCGGGTCTTTGCCGGTAACATTGCGGACGGCCAGATTCAGGCCTCCCATAAATTCATAGACGTGGTCTAAACTTAAAGCCCCCCACGTATTGCTTTGTCTGGGTTGCACTACGGCGTCGGTATTTGACAAGGCGGCTTCAAAGGCATATTGTTTGACAATTTCCCAATTTTTTTCATCCCCATAAAATGCTCCCATATTGTTGAGATAAACATCGGCAATTTCCTGTTCGTTTTCCCAACGGTCGCCTGCTTGTACCATAGCTTGAATGCCTGTTCCGTAGCCGCCATTGACACCGCCGAATACTCTGTAGGTGGATATTTCACGGGCTTCTTTGGGAGAGAGCCCTTTTGCTGTCAAGGCCTTTTCTGATTCTACAACGCCTGCACTGACCTGATTTTCGAATTTGTCGTCTTTTGCGTTGGCGGCCATATTCACGGCACGGTTGATTAAAAACAATCGGGAACTTGCAATATCTCTCAATTGTCCGCTTGTTTGTACCAGCACATCAATACGGGGACGGCCCAATTCTTGGGAGGGTATTAGCCGCAAGTCGGTAACACGTCCGAAGACATCACGGACGGGTTCCACGCCCAACATATATAATATTTGGGCAATAGTCGCTCCTTCTGTCTCGATAAATTCACCGCTCCACAAGGTATAACTAACCTTGCGAGGTATGCTGTCATGATGGCGTTGGCGATAATTGGCTATGGTTTTTTCTGCCAAGAGTTTTCCTTTTTCCCAAGCGGATTCCGATGGAGTGTTTTCCGCATTAACTCCAAATAGATTTCTGCCAGTCGGCAACGTGTGGGGATTGACTATCGGGTCGCCGCCCGGTGAAGGGGCAATATAGCCGCCGTTTAAAGCATTGATGAGAGATTTCAATTCGTTTTCGGGTGTTTCTTTCAAGAGCGTTTTATATTTTTCTACATTTTTAACGGCTCTGTCCACTTCCATAATTGCTTTGGATAGGGCAATTTCGTCTTTGCTGTAGGTTTTTGTATTGCCCGACATCATTGTTTTCATGGCTTCTGCCATTTGGGCTTGAGACAGGTGTTCTGCAGCCGTGTCTTGAGGTTTTGCCTGACCGGCTGATTCTTCTTTTTGCTGGTTTTTGTTCAAAGCGGCTTCCATTTTCTTTAACGCTTCAGGTGGGGCTCCCATCATTTTTGCTAATTTCAGAGCCGTTTTCCCGGACATACCTTTGGGTAATTTATGGGGGTGTCCGTTCGGTTTGCCTTTAGCGGTTCCGTTTTGATTTCTGTTTACATTTACCATGGAAACGCCTCCTCCGTCAGCCATTGACATCATCATAGACATCAAGTCTTTGGGGGCGCTGGCTTCTGCTATTTGTCTGGCTTGTTCCAATTCGTTGGCAGAAATACCGGCAATTTGGCAGACAGTGGCATCTGACGGCTTAATTTGTCCGTTTAACAATTGGCTTACCAACAGCTTGGCAGGATTGGAATAGCGTGAGGTAAATAATGCTTTGTGTTTTTCTATATCTGCAGAAGCCTTGCCTTTTAGTTTGTGCAAAGCCAACAGACTATAAGCAATCGGGTCTGTGGTCATGGCATAGACACTGCTTGATATACGGCTGTCTTCGTAGGGAATACCCATTGTATAAAGTTGCCCCGTCATTTTTTCGGTGGACAGTTCTTCGGCAAAATTTTCTATTCTGTTGATTTCTTCTTCCGTGTATGGATGTGTGCTAATGCTGTCCAAATCCAAAGAAAGATGAATGCCCAATTGTACCGTTAATTTTTTTACTGTCAGAGAGGCTTTGTTTTGTTGCTCTTGATTGCCGTATTCCAAGGTATGATAATATGTTTTTATTGCTTCGGTCAGTTCGCAATATTGTCCTCTGACGTTGCTTTCCATAAACGGAGGAGTCAGATAGGAGAGTATTCCTGCATAAGAACGGCGTTTGGCAATCATCGCTTCACCGACATTGCTGATGGAATAGATATAGAAGTGCGGAGTTGCACCTATAAGTCTGTCCGGCCAATCGTTTTGAGAAAGTGCCACCTGTTTTCTGGGGGTAAATTCCAGACTGCCATGTGTGCCGAAATGTATCATAGCGTCTGCTTGGAATCCATATTGTGCCCACAAATAAGCAGCGATATAGGTGTGAGGAGGTGCCGCATCGGTGCCATGTACTATCTTAAAGGTGTTGTCGCCAATGCCGGCCATAGGTTGCGGCATTAAAACAATATTGCCGAATTGCAAACGTGCCACGCCCAATTGTCCGTCTGCTGTCGCCATATATTCTCCGGGAAATTCCCCATTGGTGGCAATCACTTCTTGGTACATTTCGGCAGTCATACTTTGTTTTATCCAACTTTCGTATTGTTCTTTGGAGATTAATTCAGGTTTGCCGTTTTTCATAAATTCACTGAAAGCCCCTTCGGCGTATGTGCCCAAAACAGCACCATGTTTTTGAATCATTTTGCCTAATTCTTCGGCAGAAACAGGCAGATTGTCCACTTGGTAACCTTCTCTTTTCAGGCGGACAAGCAGGTTGTACAAAGAGGGCAAAACGTCCATTCCTGCAGCAGTTAAGGCATTTTGTCCTGCTCCTTTGTAATAATAGATAACTATTTTTTTATCACGATTGGCTTTGTTTTGCAATTGAATGTAATTATTAATGGTAGCAACAAAAGTGTTTAGCCGTTCGGGTATGGCGTAAATTTCTTGCAATCCTTCCTTGTTCATGCGGTGAGCAAAGACTACAAACGGTAGAATGGCTCCGTCTATTTCCGGCACTACAACACTTTGCGACAAAAAACCGCCACTCATACCCATTTTGTCCTCTTGCCATGTTTCAACCAGTTGGGGAACATACAGGGTGAGGAATAACGGAATGTTCTGTTGTTTCAGATATTCTACAACCATATCGCCCATTCTGCCGTGTGCCATATTGATAATGGCGGAAGGTTGAACGCTGTCTATTTGATTGTTCCGAATAAAACTTACAATATTACGAATCGGATAAACCATATTGCCTGTTTTTTCCAATGCTTTTATCAGGTCTGTCGGGTCGCCCATCAGACCGGTGATGATGATACGTGGGGATGTTTCGTTGTAGAGTTTGTTTTTTCTCAAAAAGTTTTCGTATTCCCCCACAGAGTTAAACCCTAAATCTTCATTTTGTGGATTTGTGAGGTCAGGGTGATATATCATATCGTTTGCCGCCTCAATAGCAGGGGAAATATTTTTGACAAAGAATGTTTTTCCGTCAATGTAACGTCTTACGTAGTTGAGCATACTGCTATAGTTTTTGCGTCCGCCATTGCCCAGATATTCGATTAAAGTGTTTTCGTCTTCTTCATCAACAGAAATAATTTTGTTGTCTGGATTTGTTGCTGCCGTGGTGAGAATGGATAAGCCGTTGTCGGCCAATTTTTGTATCATTGCCCGCTGTTCGGCAGTGATACGCAAACCCATTGCATTGATAAACACCATATCAAACTTGCGAAGTTGTTCCAAGTCATCAGTAGAAACTTCTTTGATTTTGATAAATGAATTCTGATTGCTTTTGGATATTTGCCCTAACGTTGTAACCTGATAATTGACAAAAGCAATTTTTGTGGTGCTGCATGTTAATTTCCAAAAAACAATGGCAACAATTATAATAATGATGGCTAATATGGAAAGTCCGATGATTTTTTTTCTGCTCATTTTATTTATGTTTTATTTTTGTTTGAAAAATTTTTCAATATTTAAAGATAATCCTACCGAAAATGTTGTGCCTGTTGTGAAAGGGGAATTGCTATAATAATATTTAGGCACATAGTTGAATAAATTATTAATTGTTGTATTTACAGAAATGGCATTCCATGCATATTGGAAAGACAGGTTCCAAATGGTATATCCGGGATAAGTAACCTTTTCTGTTTGTGTATAGTCAGTTAAAGAGGTATATTCATCGGAAGTAACTTTTGATAAAAATCTTCCGTTCAAGGCCATGTTAAAGCGGTGGTCTTTGCAACTTTTGGTGTAGGCAATACGGGCTGTTGCCGTATGTGGTCTTGTTGAGGCGGTGAGAGGTTGTCCTTTTTGGATATATTCATAAGTATAAATATAAGACACTCTAATGCTTAATCCGAAATCCCAAGCCGCACTCGCCGATAAATCTACTCCTGCTATTTGTAATGGTGCCATATTGACATATTCCATACCTTTTAAGGCAGCATTCCAAGCAGTAGTAATACGATTATCTACTAAATTGTAAAATCCCATGGCTGTAACATTATAATATTTATGTGTATATTCTCCTGCAATAGAAAAATTATGACTTTTTTCTGGTTTTAGATTTGCGTTTCCATAAATCATAAAAATGCTTGCCATATCAAAACTCATATACATTTCTTTTAACGAAGGAGCCCTAAATCCGGCAGAATAAGAAGCACGAATTGACCAATCTTTTATTTTGTACATAAGACCAAGTTTAGGGGATACATAATGTAACTTAGTAGCAGAGAAGAAATCATAACGTAAACCTGCAATGAGATTCCAATGCGTAGAAGGATTCCAATCAAATTGAGCAAAAGCATCAGCACTATGCTGTATATACGCTCCATTATCAACAAATTGATAAGTCATTAAATAATCTCTCATATAATCACCACCAATAGTTAAAATATGTTTTTTACGAAAAGTATGATTATACATTGTCCGCAAAATATGTTGAACATTACTATAATCTCTAATATCTAATTTAGACTGTAAAGCATAATCACTTTTGTCATATTGGTCAAAAGTATAAGAAAGCATAATATCATCATTATCTGATATATTATATTCTCCTTTTAAACCTCCACTAAAATCGCGATAACGTTCATGAGCAACCTCTGCAGACTCTCTTTCACGAAAAAAATAACCTGCTTTAGCCGTAATTTTAAAAATATCGTTGTACGAATACGATAATTTTTCTTTTACATTCCAAGAATGAGAACCATATATTAAATTTAGTCCATCTCCTCTTAATTCAATCGGAGCAGATGAAGTATATTGTATATTCGTCAAATTGCTAACTCCCTTAAGATTAAATCCTACTGACCCACCATAACGATATTCTTTATGAGAGGCTATGTGGGCATTCAAATTGGCATTCCATTTGTCTTTAGATTCTTTAGAAATAATATTGATAACCCCTCCAACAGCATTAGAGCCATATAAAGAAGAGGCAGCACCTTTTACTATTTCTATTCGCCCGACATTGTCCATTGTTAAACGGCTATAATCAACATTATCCATTGTCTCACCGGCCAATCGTTCTCCATCTACAAGAAATAAGACAGCATTACCTCCAAAACCTGCTAAATTAAGCGATGGAGTTTGATTCATTACATAAGAAAATTCAACACCGGGCAACTCTGTTTGTAAAACTTCACGTATATCCGTAGCATCTTGTTGTTCTATTTCTTCTTGCGTAATAACACGAGTAACAATTGGAGCATCTTTGAGCAATTTAGGAGTTCTAGTACCTGTGATAACCACCATATCTAATTTGGTAACATCTTCTTTTAAGGTAAAATCAATCTTCCCCTTTTCTCCTTCTTTTAAAGAATAAGTTTGTTTTTCAAAACCATAATATGAAACATTCAAAGTATATGCTTTGTTATCTGGAATACGAAGTTTATAGTAGCCTTTTTCATCAGTTGTTGTACCTAAACTTTTTAATTCTTTTATAATAATTGCAACACCAAAAAGAGGTTCCTGTTTATCACTATAAACAAACCCATCTATATATCGTTGTGCTTGTATAGAATAACAAGTAAGAAAGATTAGGATAAAACTTATAAGACTTTTTTTTGACATAATTTCTAATATGGATAAATATATTTTATTGTAATGTAGCCTTTTTCACTTTCTTCGTTTATATAATTAGTAAATAACAAGGCTGCATATTCTTTATTGGCTAATTGTAAAAAATAAACTCGTTTAGACAGCGTATAAATTGGAGGCATAACAGAAGTATTTACATCAAGCCATTGAGATAAAATACGATTGATAGAAGAAGGAACAAGTTTTATATTTCCATCCATCATTCCAGACATATCAACAGTAACATTACCCAAAGTATCTACACTAAATCCACTACCATCAGGACGAGTTCCACTATTGCGTAACTCGTCCAAGGTAGCAAATTGTGTTGCTTGGACTGCACCTTTATTAGTTTTTACATCATATCGGTGCAAAGCAAAATCCCAATCTTGTGGTTCTGTTTGAGCGTCCACATTAGCGGTATCTATTACTTTTATGTCTATGGTTTTATTGTGTAAATTGACGTATGTCCATTGCATATAATCACTTGCATTAATATAAATAGTACCACTATTATTTGCTTTATCTATCTCAATAAAACCATATTGTTGCCCAGTTGACTCATCAGCGATGGGTTTATTGTCATAAATGCTCCCCAAAATACCATTACACGAACAACAAAAAACTAAAAGTAAACTTAAAATAAAAATACTGCTAATTTTCTTCATGGGAATAAGTTATTATTATTATTGTTTAGTAGAGAAGTTTATATCTATATTCATAGGCATTTCACCCGGTTTAATGGCTCCATTTAATATCAATTTTCCATCTATCAATACCCCTGATATTGTTCCTGTAATAGTCAAATCATCGGTATTGATATTTATTGGTGTTTCTTCCAATTTATATCCTCCTGTCTTTTTGCTTTTTACAATTACATTTTCAATATTCATAGCAGGTAAAGCCATTTCATCTCCATTAGAAAGTGCAGGAATAGCAATTGTAACCTTATTATCATCGGTACAAGTTAAAGTAACCTCTGCAACACCATTACTAATTGATTCGCCCATTACACTTATACCTAAATCGCCAGAATAAGTTCCAGCAACCTCATTAGCAGGTTGCTGGGAACAACTATTAAAACTTAAACTAAACGAAAATATGGTTATAATCCAAAATATTTTGTGTATAGTCTTCAACATTTTTAATTTCTATTAAAAGTTTTTATTGGAGAGGAGTAAAAGTAAATACAATAGACATAGGCATTGCTCCCGGTTTTAGAGAATAATTCAATTGTAAACCGCTTTCAGAGATACTACCACTTAATGTCCCAGTGTATTTAGTTCCACTTGTTGGATTAGTAAAGCTTATTTCTTGTTCATTGATAGTAAAGACTTTGTAATCTGTTGTTGAAACTACAATGTTTTCAATTGTTGTTTCAGGAATACTCATATTTCCAGAGCCTATTTCTGGAAGAGTAATACTTACTTGATTATTTTCTTGTGCAGAAAGCACAATGCTTGTGTCGCAGTTTCCTTGCTCTTGTCCACTAACAGACATTGTCAAATGTCCCTTATATTTATCTGCAACATAATAGCCCGTAGATGCTTTTCCTGTCTTGAATACAACAGATGTTCCGCCCATTACTGCTGGAATATTAAAAGTAATAGTTGCATTGTCGGTTGTATTGATGGTGGCTGCAATA
>CAJOFD010000036.1 GCA_905233585.1 uncultured Bacteroidales bacterium | reverse complement strand
TAGGTTGTATTGGGTTGCAAGTTGCCTATACTACTCATAAACTCTCCATTACCAGTACCATCTTCCGTATGATTACCAGAAATATCAGGATATTGTTTGTCTCCCCAGCAAACACCCCTGCGAGTTACGGCATATCCGCCGTTGTTGGTAACATTTCCTCCCGTTATTGCAGTTTTAGAAGTTATATTCGATGCTATTTTTGTTTCAATAGTAGGAATTGTAGGACCTTTTACTACAATAGTCCCTACATTAAAACTTCCATTTCCAAAGGCAGGAAACTCAACTTTTTTAATTTCCATACGAGCATTACCAATAGCAATATAATATTCCTTATTGATTTCAGCAAGATGAACTTCAACAGAAAAACTTCCGTCTTCTGCCGTTTTGGCAGACGCATGTATTTTTTCCCCGTTTGTAACCTTAACATCAACACCAGAAAAAGGAGCATCCGTATTTTCATCCATTACCACTCCATAATATGTGGCAATTCCGTTAGTGGATTTTTTACAACTACATAATCCACACATTACTATTGCTACTATAAAAGCAATGTTCAAAACTTTTTTCATATTCCCTTAAAATTTTATTGTTGCTCCCAAACCAAGAGCATAGTTATTATTATTTGAATTAATTGTCGGATAAAAAACATATTGCTTTTGCTTAACATCCATCGTATATGCCCGCCAAAGATTAATTCCATATACCACCACAGCAAGCCCAAACATGGTGTAAGAAATTCCCTGCAACACTTTTTGGGATTGTTGTGCGGACTGGTATGTTTCATAATCAATATTATAACTGTTCATAATGTTTTCTTTGTTCTTTGCCGCGATATAAGTACCGGCCCCTGCACCAATGAGAGCCACTTCACCTACAAGTGTTGCAATACCTTCAGCGTAGTGCCGTTTAATCATTTGTCCGGAACCGGGTATCAAAGCCGAAGCCACAATGGCAGAAACATTCTTTTTGTGCATATAACTTTTGTACTTATTAATACTATTGCATTGGTAGTATTCTTCAAAACGCGGAGCCATATCGCCGCGCACAGCCACTTGGCAAAGCACATGCACACAATAAGTTCCGTCTTTCTGTTTTTCGGTATATTCACACACTTTTTTAAACGGAATGTTGTAGGTTTCCCTTTGCAAGGCAACGCCGTCCTGCGTGGATTCTATTTTTTGTCCCAGACGGCGGGTGTAATACTGGTGTATGCGGTGTATGGCCTCTTCAAGGGCAGCGTTTTCGGTCAATCCCACACCATGTTCCACCACATATTCATAGGTGTTGTTTCCTGCCACGGGCTTTTCCAACAACCAATCGGGACGTATCTGGCTGCGCTGGGCAGCAACAGACAGGGCTGCAAAAGCAGCAATCATAATCATTAATTTACTTTTCATCGTTTATCTGCATTTAGTAAAATCATCAAATTGCGGATCACGGTTGCCGTATTTGGCCACCTGCCACAGGACAAAGACCCGTACTCCCCGCGTATCAAACAAGTTTTCAGTATATTCACACACTTTGTTCATAGGCAGAGTCATATGAGAGGGAGCTACTTTAACATTTTCCGTAATCCCTTGTTCCAAGGTCTGCAAATCATCGTCTGTGTTTGCCTCCAGCCCGAGTTTCCACGAACTTTCCATAATGGCACGGGCAAAGGCTTTGGCGTATGCCTTGTCATAGTCCGTGCCGTCTCCTTGCGTAACACGATAATAGTATTTGCTGTTTTCCTTGGCAGCAGGCAAATTGGCAATCCAATAAGGCCGCCCTTCTGTTTGGGCGTTGCCAAGCAACACCCAAAACAAACAAGGCAATATCATCATTATGTTTTTCATGGATAACATTGTTTAGTATCCTGCATTCTTTTTGGCTTCCAACATCTGTTGCATGCGTTCATCCATAAATTTCTGCATTTGGTCGGCATCAAAATCTCGTCTCAATTTTTCATCTTCCGACATGGTGTTTTTCAGTTTGTCATTCAGTTCTTTTTTGGGAATTTCGATACAGATGTACCATTTGGTGTTGCCCTTCATATCCACCCCGGGTCTTTCGCATATTTTTTTGGCATCATTTATCATGCCCTCAACGACAGCGTTCAATTTGGTTCTGGCACGGTTGCCTGCGGCATCCTTGTCGGATTTGGAACTGGAATAGGATTCCAAAAAATAGTCGGTCATACCTTGCACATATTCACCCAGACGTTGTTTTATCATGTCTTTTGCTGCTTGGAAGGCTCTTTCTCTGGCAAGTTGCTCGTTACCACCCTCTACATTGCCGATGCCATAATCGCGGAAAAAGTCTTCATCATCATAAGAGGCTTCCAAACACGGCACATTAAACGTAGTAACGGCATTGTCATTTTTCGCTTTCGCTCTTGCAAGACTGTCCATCCGCATCTGATGCATCACGGCTTGCATTTCACGTTCCCGCTGCATGTCCAACTGCAGTTGTTCTCTTGCAATGGCTTTTTGCTCTTTTTTGGTTAATATTTTTTTGTTTTGTCCCATTACAGGGTTGCAAATGATTGCTGCGGTGAAAACCACCAATAGAACGAATATGTTCTTCATCTTAAAAAATGCCGTGTTATATCCCATCCGGCACGTCGGTTTTGGTTAATATTACATTCTAAAATTTATAGGTGCAAAAATATATTTATGTACCTTATTTTCAATGCTTTTTAATCTAACTAATTTTATCGGAAAAACTGAATTTTTTTATAAGAATAGTGGTAATTTTTGTTATGTTTTAGGCTTTTGCAGACGAAGAAAAAATATGGATAATATTTTTTCATGGCAGGGAAAAAGTATGGATAGTTTTATTGGTCAAAAAACCGGTTTTTTTGGCGTTTAGAATATCCCTGCCTGCGTTTGTCTTCTATTTTTTTTCAATACGGCAAATGCTATTGATATTTTATGTATTTTTGCATATTTATGTATAATACAATAATGCGAAACAGTTTATTATATATTGAACAAAAATGGAAAACACAAGACAACAAAAAGTTGCAAAACTGATTCAAAAAGAATTGTCCGAAATATTCAGACAAGAGGGACAGAATCGGACTCCTGCTGCTATGATAACGGTTACAAGAGTGGATATTGCCAAAGACCTGTCTTTTGCAAAAGTATATCTCAGTATTTTTTCTACCGGCAACAAACATCTTGTTTTTGAATCAATTGAACAAACCAAAAAAGAAATACGATTCAAACTCGGACAAAGAGTAAAAAACCAACTGCGTATCATTCCCGAACTGGCTTTTGTCTTTGATGACACTTTGGATTACATCGAAAACATAGATAAATTACTCAAACAGTGAACGTCAGTTTTTGGATAGCCAAGCGATACCTTTTTGCCAAAAAATCGCATAATATCATCAACCTCATTTCTATCATTTCACTTATAGGCATTTCGGTAGCAACAGGGGCAATGTTTATCGTTTTGTCTATGTTCAACGGATTGCAAAATTTTATCGGACAAACATTTAATGCTTTCAATCCGGATTTGGAAATCACTCCCCAAAAGGGAAAAATCATCAGCGATACAACTATTGGCCTGTCAAATATTATAGCCATGCCCGATGTGGAATATTGTTCGGGGGTATTGGCTGACAAAGTGGTTTTTGTAAAAAATCAGGAACAGTATATTACCACCATGAAAGGCGTAGCAACAGACTATGCCCGTATGACCCGTATGGACACCATTGTTACAGAAGGAAATTTCTTGTTGAAAAAGAACAATGTACCTTTTGCCGTTTTGGGTGGCGGTGTCGCTTATCGGTTAAATTGCAATATAAACAACCCCATAGAAAACCAATTAAAAATATACTATCCCGACCGAACAAAAAAACGAATTTCTGCCACGGGAACCGATGCTGTTTTGTCTCAAACCATTATTCCTTCGGGCGTATTTCATACCTACACCAATTATGACAATCAATTTGTTTTTGTTCCGATTGATTTTGCCAGAAGTCTCTTCAATTACCCTTCGGGATTTACTTCAATAGAAATAAAATGCAAAAAAAATCAAATCAATAAAGTGCAAAAACAACTGACCTATGAATTTGGAGACCGTTTTTTCATTAAAAATGCTTATCAACAAGAAGAAGATTTATATAAAGTGATGCAATCGGAAAAATGGGCTATTTATCTCATTTTGTCTTTCATTCTCCTTATTGCTTCTTTTAATATGATGGGAATGATGTCTATTTTGATTTTAGAGAAAAAAAATCAAATCGGAACTCTGTTTTCTTTGGGGATAAGCAATAAGCACATCAAACAGATATTTTTGTACGAAGGTCTGCTTATTGTAAGTATCGGCGTTCTTATTGGATTTGTTATAGGATTGATATTCTGTTTTTTGCAATACAAATTCGGAATTATTTCCTATGGAGACGGCTCTTATCTCATTTCAGCCTATCCGGTACAGATACAATTCACCGACATTATGCTGATTGCCGCAGTGGTATTGCTGATAGCCTTACCGACGATTTATATTCCGACAAAAAAATTAACGATAAACTTTACCAACAACTCATAAAATGAAATATTATACATTGAAAAAAATTGTATTTGTCCTTTTTTGCCTGATGTCTTTATGGGCTTGCTCCGACAAGGAACCTATCCGGTTAATCGGAGAAACTCAAGGAACATACTATATACTCACTTATTTTGATGACAAAGACAGGGATTTTCAGCAACAATTGGACAGCATTCTGTCTTTAATAGACCAAACAGCATCGGTTTACAATCCCAATTCCATTATTTCAAGAATAAACAACAATGATACGGATGTCCAAATAAATGAGGATTTTAAACATTTGATTGTCCTTTCACAAACTATTAGCAAACAAACAAACGGTTATTTTGATATTACCATTGCCCCTTTGATTAATCTTTGGGATTTGGACAAGTTGGACAGTCTGCAAATACCTGTTGCACAGATAGATAGTGTAAAACAATTTGTCGGTTGGAAAAAAATAAAACTTGAAAATAATCGTCTTTATAAAGAAAACAATAACATTCAATTGAATATGAATGCAATAGCACAAGGCTATACCGTACAAAAAATCGCTGATTTTTTGAAAAACGAAGGTGTTCAAAATTTTATCTTGGACATTGGCGGCGAAGTGTTTGCTGCCGGCACTAAAAATGGACAACCTTGGCGGGTCGGTATAGAAAAACCTGCTGTCAATAAATATGACAATCGTGTCGTTGATGTGATTTTAGTGCCTAAAAACCAATCGGTTGTAACATCCGGAAGTTACCGTAAATATAAAATAATAGACGGACAAAGATATAGCCATATTATTGATATAGAATCTGGTTATCCGGCAAAAGACAGTTTGTTGAGTGTTACCGTTTTGCATGACGATGCCACCTTTGCCGATGCCTATGCAACGGCTTTGATGGCAATGGGTTATGAAAAAGCCATTGATTTTGCCCATCGCAATCCGGATTTAGGTTTCTTTTTTATTTATGCTTCTCATGAAGGAACAAAAAGTTTTGCCACTGACAAAATGAAACAGATTATTGTTTCAGAACAAATTTCAAAATGGGGAGGAAATATAGACGATTAAATCTTTGTTAGAATCATGTATCTTTCGGAAATACAAATAGTTAATTTTAAAAATTATCAAGAAAAGAGATATTCGTTTTTGCCTAATATCAATTGTATTGTAGGATTAAACGGAGTAGGAAAAACCAATCTGCTTGACGCTATTTATTATTTGTCCATGTCCAAAAGTTATTTCAGCAACATGGACAATATGAATATCCGACATGGTGAAGATTTTTTTGCTATTCATGGAGATTTTGTTTTTGACGATGTTGCTGGAAAAAGTAGAGTAAGTTGCATTCAACAGAATGGGAAAAGAAAAATATTGAAATTCAACGACAAAGAATATTCCCGATTGGCAGACCATATCGGATTGATTCCCTCTGTGATGATTTCACCTTACGATACCGATTATATAAATGGAATGGCAGATGTACGGAGAAGATATTTTGACAGCATTCTTTCGCAACTAAACAAAGACTATTTGGACAAAATAATATCTTACAACAAATTGGTTGCCCATAGAAATGCCTTGTTGAAACAAATGTTTGACAATAACCGTTTGGTTGAAGACGAATTATTGGTATGGGACGAACAATTGGCAAATTATGCTCAATTTATTTATGAGCAAAGAAAAAACTTTATCCAAGAATTTTTACCAATTTTTGTACATTATTTTTCCACAATAACAGCACATAAAGAACAAGTCGATATTCAATATCAATCCTCTTTGGCTCAAGCAAATATGCTAACCTTGTTACAAGAAAACAGGCAAAAGGATTATTATTCCCAACATACTTCCTGTGGCATACATAAAGACGATTTCTTGTTTGAAATGAACAATTTTACGGTCAAACGTTATTGTTCACAAGGGCAACAAAAATCATTTTTGATAGCCCTTAAATTGGCACAAGGAGATTATATCAGACAACTGAAAGACAAGGCTCCGCTTTTGCTTTTGGATGATATTTTTGATAAATTGGACGAAAACAGAATTGCCGAACTGATTCGCATGGTAAACGGCAACGATTTTGGCCAAACTTTTATTACTGATACAGATAAGAATAGAATTGTTAATTTATTAACAAGCAACAATATAGAATTTAATCTCATAGAGTTATAAAATAAATATGATAAAACTAATCATTTTTGATTTGGACGGCACCCTGCTATACACCTTGGAAGACCTTGCCAATAGTTGCAATTTTGTTTTGGAAAAATATGGACAAAAAACCCATTCCATTGCAGATTATAAATATTTGGTTGGCAGTGGTATGAAAATGTTGCTGCAAAAGGCTTTTGGAGAAAATTTTCCTTCACAATATAGCCAAAATATTCTTGATGATTTTCTGCAACATTATGCCGTTCACCAATATGACACAACACGTCCTTATGCGGAAATACCTATGGTGCTTCATATTTTACAAGAACAGAACAAAATGCTTGCCGTAGCCTCCAATAAAATGGACAACGCAACTAAAGTGTTGATAACCAAATATTTTCCAAATATCAATTTCAATATAGTTGCAGGGGCGACAGAAAATATGCCGACAAAACCCAATCCGGACATTGTCAATAATATAATGGACTATTGTGGCGTAACTTCAGCAGAAACCCTTTATATCGGGGACAGCAATATTGATATGGAAACAGCAAAAAATGCTAGTATAAAAAGTATCGGAGCCTTGTGGGGCTATCGGACTAAAAAAGAATTGACAGAAGCAGGAGCAGATTTTCTCGCCCTTTCACCTGTTGATATTATAGAAATTGTTGCAAACAACAAATAATTCGGAGATTATTTGCTTCTGATATATAATTATATTTTCATACTTATCAGAGCATTTCAGTAAAACTTTTTTAACAAACTTTCAAAAAAAGAAAGGTAAAATACAAATATTAAAAAAAAATATTATACCTTTGCATTCGCATAAAGCCACGGGATGTGGCGCAGCTTGGTAGCGCGCTTCGTTCGGGACGAAGAGGTCGCAAGTTCGAATCTTGTCATCCCGACCGTAAAATAATTAAGGTTCCGTAGCTCAGCTGGATAGAGCAACAGCCTTCTAAGCTGTGGGTCCTGCGTTCGAATCGCAGCGGAATCACCAAAAGAGTTGATATGAAACAACTCTTTTTTTTGCATTAATACCCTAAGCATTTCTGAAAAAATGCTACTTTTGTAATTCTAATTTTTATACAAAAATGAGTGCTTTATTAGAAATAAAAAATTTGTGTGTATCTGTTGAAGAAAAAGAGATACTAAAAGGTGTTAACCTGACCATAAACAGAGGTGAAGTGCATGCCCTAATGGGTCCTAATGGCAATGGGAAAAGCACTCTGGCAGCAGTTATTGCAGGAAATGAAAAATTTAGAGTTACCCAAGGGGAAATTATCTATAAAGGCAAAAATCTTTTTGATTATTCTATCGAAGACAGAGCCAGAGAAGGTATTTTTCTCGGATTCCAATATCCAGTGGAAATAAAAGGTGTCAGCATGACCAATTTTATGAAAACCGCCCTTAACGAGATTAGAGCCTACAAAGGATTGCCACAAATGTCTGCTCCCGAATTTTTAGCAAAAATGGAAGAAAAGAAAAAAGTGGTGGAATTGACGGCCAAATTATCAAATCGTTCTGTTAATGAAGGCTTTTCAGGAGGAGAAAAAAAACGAAACGAAATTTTTCAAATGGCCATGTTAGAACCCGAATTGGCTATATTGGACGAAACAGATTCGGGATTGGATATTGATGCCTTACGTGTTGTTGCTAATGGCGTCAATAAACTGAAAACACCTGAAAATGCGACTATTGTCATTACACACTACCAAAGATTGTTAGATTACATTGTTCCCGATTTTGTACATATTCTTTATGAAGGAAAAATTGTTATGACTGGCGACAAAACTTTGGCTCTCAAGTTGGAAGAAAAAGGGTACGATTGGGTAAAACAAGAATTAAATCTAAATGCTCAACAATAAAAGTGTTTTATATTTAATACCGACCCCACTTGGAGAAACAGATATAGACAAGATTCTGCCAAGTGGAAACTTGTTAATAATAAACGAATTACGTTGTTTTGTTGTTGAACAAATCCGTACCGCAAGACGTTTTTTAAGAAAAATAAATCCTTCTTTCCCTATTGACGATTGTCGTTTTTTTGAATTAAACGAACATACCCAATCCCAATTTAAAACACAGGAAATAATTGATTTACTGCAACAAGGTTGTTCTGTAGGCTTGCTTTCGGAGGCTGGTTTGCCTTGCGTTGCTGACCCGGGTAATATTGTAGTGGCGGCGGCTCAAGAAAAACAAATCAAAATAAAACCTTTGGTCGGACCTTCCTCCTTGATGTTGGGTCTGATGGCATCGGGTTTTTGCGGACAAAATTTTATGTTTCATGGATATTTGCCTGCCAACAAAAACGATTTGGCAACAAAAATAAAACAAATGGAGTCCAATTTAATAAAATTTGGCACTACCCAAATATTTATTGAAACGCCCTATCGCAATATTCAGATATTCAATATGTTATTGAGCAATTGTCATGCTGAAACAAAACTCTGCATTGCCAGTCAAATCACTTTGGAAGACGAATGGATTGTATGTAAACGCATTTCCGAATGGAAAAAATCGTCCATTCCCGACATTAACAAAAAGCCTGCCGTTTTTTTATTGGGATAAAAAATTCAGGACAAAATTTGATGTTTAAGAAAAAAAGGTCGCGTTTGTGCAAAAAATAACACCAGTCCGGCAAAATGTACACCTACCATTGTCCAAAAAGCCATTGTATAACCGAAATATTCGGCGACAATACCTCCAATCATTATGCCCAAACCGACTCCAATATCCCAACATGTCAAAAGAGTGGAATTGGCGGTTCCTCTTTCGTTGTGATATGCCGTTTTGATAATCATATTTTGAAAAGCAGGATACATGTGTCCGTTGCCAAATCCTATTAGCAGGGCAGACAAATAATAGCCGATTTCGTTAGGCAATGCAATAAATATTGTGTATCCCGCCATGGAAAACAAAAGTCCAGAACCTGCATTAAAAATCAATTTGCCCCGTTTAAGCATTTTATTTCCTTGCAACCTTGAAATAATCAAACCCAAAGATAAAATCATAAAATATAAGCCGGTAGAATCAGTTGTGTCCAAAACCTGTTTGCCATAAATAGCCAAATAGTTACTTAAAACACCATAACAAAAGCTGAAAAATATCATATTCACTCCCAAAAGCCATCCCCGCATCAAAAAGAAGCGGTCCAAAGAGATTTTCTTTACCCTTTGTTGTATCTCTCTTTGCGGTATTTGCACACGAGCCGAAGCAAATAAGCCAATCAAAGCAAACAAAAATGCCAAAAGAAACAACAGGTTGAAATCATGTGTCTGTTTGTATATCAAAATACCGACAGTTGGAGCTATGGCCGTAGCGACATTGTTGCTTAAACCATAATAACCTATACCCTCATTTCTCCGTGAAGACGGTAATACATCAATGGCAACAGTGCTATTGGCCACCGTAAAAGCACCAAAAGGAGCACCATGCAAACTGCGAACCACCGCAAACAAAAGTACAGTACCTGCAACGAGATAAAACCCAAAAAAGATAAAATACAACAAAGAAAAAAACAATAAAACCTTTTTTCTATTAAAAGAATCCACAAAAAAACCACTGAAAGGACGGAACAATAATGCCGCTATGGTATATCCTGACAAAATTATCCCGATAAGGTCTTTTGTCGCTCCAAAATGCTCATTCAAATATAAAGGCAACAAAGGTGTAAGCAGATAAAAGGCAAAATACATGGAAAAGTTTGCAATCATTATCCATATATAATTAATATTCCAAAGTTTTTCCCGTGGTTCTTTCATCTGTTCTTTTTTCAGATGCAAAAGTAGCATATTTTCTCTAAAATTATAACTTCCCAAATTGAACTTTTTCAAAAAAGAAGGGAAAGAGTTTGACTCTTCCCCTTGACAATTATTCAAAATAAATTATATCATGAATTCATAGAATCCATGCAAGCAAATAGTACTATTTAATATTTTCCATTATTGATGTCCTCTTTAATGATTTTTACAATTTTATCTTGAAAAGGAATATCTTCTTTGTTTTGAAAAAGAAGATATTCCTAAAAATAAAATTTGAATCTCTTACATAGCATATCGTATTATATCAACAATAGTCCATATTATGAATATCACATTCCAAAGAGATTCTTTGTAATTGAATTTGGTACGTAAAGGCTTTACTAACCAAACTAATAAATTCCAGCCAATAAAGAGTCCTGCTAATACTAATCCAGAGGTAATACCAACAAAATCAAACGCCTCTACTATTTCAAAATTAAGTATTTGCTGGAATGCGATAAATATGCATCCATAAAACCACCCCAAGACAAAAACCAATTCCAATATTCCCATTATAAGGTTGGCTGCCCAAGGTTTAAGTTTATACTGACCTTCATTGTATGTTTTAAATAAATCGATTTTCATATCTTTATTTTTTTAGTATGTTGCAACAGATGCCATTTTTAAAGTAATTTTTTCGTAACGAGCCAATTGTTTTGAGGTCATTGAATCTTCCGCTTTCTCCAATTTATTGGATAAACTGTTTGCTTTGTCAAGCATAGAGGCATATTCGCTCATTGCAGAAAGGTCGCCATTTTGAGCCTTTTTGAACAGACGAATATAAGAATCAACATATTCTTCATAATCGTCAAGAACGCTATCCCAATCATCAGAAGAAGAAGTTTCTTCATAATCATCAATGTCATCATCCAATTCAATTGGGTCTTCTGCTTCAAGTGCATCGAAAGGTTCACGTTCTTCTGCTTCAAGAGGTTCAATTAGTCCATTTTCTTTTTCAGTGGATAAAATTTTATCTAATGTTTTGTCTAAACCAATGGGAATACCCCAGTCAAAGTATCCGCCGTATTCATCAAAGATATCATAGAAGCGTTTTGCTTGTTCATAAGTCAATTCATCTGCCCTTGCTGCTATTTTCTCTGTGATTTTGTTTAATTGTTCTTCATTTCCTTTATTGCTTGCCTTTTCCAAATCATCAAGCAAACTGTCCATTGAAGCAGAACAAGAAAACATAATAAAACTAAATGCCATTCCCATAGAGAGAAGTCCTAATTTGTTTAATAACTTTTTCATTTTTGTTAAATTTTTAATGTTTAATAATTATATTTAAAGTTTTTAAAATTCATCATCGTAGTCGTCTTCATCGTAGTCATTATCATTGTCATCATCGTCACTCCCCCAATTAGAAGACTCATTATTAATCATTATTAAGTAATTTATCAATTGCTTTATTGAATTCCTTATCATCAATCTCACAATCCAAAATTATCTTACTCCATCTTTTATCTTGTTCTTCGGTAAGTTCTTTATTATCAGATTTTTCTTCAAGTTTTAAGCTTATTTTAGCCACCTTTTCCACATCACCTTTTTTGCATGCTTTTTCATAATCATCAAGCAAACCATCTATCGATGAACACGAAAACATAACAAAACTAACTGCTATTCCCATAGAGAGAAGTCCTAAACTTTTAAATAATTTTTTCATTTTTCTATAAATTTTTATGGATTAATACTTTAATTTTTCTGGTGCAAAAGTATAACAAATAGCAAAGGCTTTTTTGGTTCTAATAAGGTTCTAATGTTTATAGCATTGTAAAACAATAATATACAAGTCCACCTTTCCCTGTTGCAAAACAGGAAAACCAAATAAAAATTTACTTAAAACATTGATAATTAAGTAATTAAACAAGCATGGAAGATGATAAAATGCTAAATATCAGGCGATTTAGAAAAATGCCCGTAATTCAACACTTCCCAAATGTTTCATATTGGTATGGGCGGCAATTCTGCCTTCGTAGGCAAGATTCAGTTGCAGATTTTTCCACAATGTGGTCTGATATTGCATGACAAATACTCCATTGTTTCCGGGCTGTAGAGCCTCTAAAAGTTCATAGCCAACGGAAGAATTGCTTTCTCCTTTAAAATCAATACGAACAAAGGTGCCACGTGCTGTCAAATTGCCTCTTTTGGCAATTCGATAATTGATTTCCAAACCAATATTATTATGTATGGACACTTCTTCCCCCCAACGGTTGTTTTTTTGTGCATAAGTATATGAACTGCTGATTTTCAATTTGTTGTTGTATTGAAAAGAAAGTTTGCCTTCTATGCTATTGTATAATATTTTATAATTTTTGTTGATATACTCACTTTTTCTTGTATTAAGACCATGTGTATAATCCATATTTATGGTGAACATTTTAATATTGACTCTTGCCGAATTTACCACCGAAGAAGCGGTTGAGGTTTCAAGACCATTAACGGTTAATATTTTATTATTGTTGTTATTGTAAATAATGTCAATACCCCATATTGAACTTGTTTGATTAAAAGAAAAAGCATTGCGGAAACCTGAAGACCTATGCACCAAAGCCGTATCGGAAATGTTCAACAAAAAAGGATTTATCACTTTTAACAAATCGTGTAATGTGTTTTTTGTCGTTGTTCTAAAAGTTGTTGAATTGGCAAATCTCGCCAAAAATTTTTTAAACCCTCTTTTTTCTGTTCTCCAGACATTCATCGGTCTTAGCACCAAACTTGCAGAAAATTGATTGTTATGGGTTTTTATGTATTGGTTGGAGGTTAGCCAAATTCTGTTGTAGTTGGCTTCATCTTTATATTTTGCAATTTCAAATTCATTAAGTTCTTCAATGCCATTGCCATTGTAGTCTATCCATTGATAAATGCCTTGTCCGTCTGCTACCCGCAAGTAAGAATATTCTTGTTTTTGTTCCAATCCACTGCCTATTTCGTAAAAAAGCCCCAAAACAACAGCACTTTTCCACCATCGTGCCTGATAAGACAAATTGGTTAGCAGTGTATTTTCACCTATACTGTCCTGATAATTCAAATATCGGTAAGAAGCGTTAAATCGCAATTGATGATTGGCATTGTTCAAAAAATCAAAATTGGCATTCACCTGATGAGCATTGGAATTGGTTCCCAAAATACTGTCATGTCCGTTAGCATCAATCCTAAACAGATAATTAAGTCCATACCGGTATTTTTCTTCCAATTGCGAAGCATTTTTTAGAAAAAAACTGAATTGATTGAAGGCAAAACTTTCTCTTCGAATGGATTTGTCGGACAAGTTTCGGTATAAATTGATTTCCATTTCGTTTTCTATACCAACGGTAATATATTTGAATTCTTTGCTGAAAATTTCTTTGTTTTTTGCAAATAAAGTATAATAATCTCTTTGCCTGTTGTTCAACAAAGAAGCGTCTATTTGGGCAATAAAACCGTTTTTGTTCATACTTGTCCTCAATGCATTTTGGCTTGCCATATATTTCTGGCTGGGAATAATGTCAGCATTAGAAGAAAAACCGAGATACCATTCTTGCTCTTTCATAAAATCAATTTGTACCCCGAAATAATGTTCTTCTTGTTGTCTTAAACTGTCACTCAAATTGTAGTTTCTTGAAAAATCCAAATCCTTGTAATCTTCGATATAAGCAAATGCTTTTGATTTTGTTTCATAAAATCCTTTTATGCCCATTTTCCAAGCGGCAGTGCTGTCTTTTTTTCCTAATAAAGTCGTGTTGTTTATCCATGTTTTGAAGGCAAAACCGATGTTATTCTTATCACCAAGAGGAGAAAACGTATTTATGTCTTTGTTTGACAAAGCGGTTTCTATGCCTAAAAGAGTATTTTTGCTTATCTGCCAATCGGCAAACAAACTATACATTTGCTTTTTTTGTGGCGTTGGCAAAAGTTGCACTGGAGCATAATTGCCTTGAGGTACTCCGTCTATTGGAGCCACCCAAGCATATACTCGACCATTTACTGTACTTTTTGTTAAAATATAATCGCCATTATGATTGCCCACCAAACTAAAACCTAAACGATACAATGTACTGTCAGGATTAGTACAGTGAACAAAAACACTATCATAAAAAACACCGTTTATGGTTGTGTCTGTCAAACGGTACAAAACCTCATTTGTCTGATAGTCAACTTTTGTCATATTATATACAAAAGCCCTGTCGATATTATCACCAATTTGAGATAAAAATTGTTTTTGTTCATTTGTTAAATCCAGGCTATTTGTCTGATTTTTGTGGTCTTGTTCATTGTAAAAATTGAAACGGAACGACCATTTTTTATATTTCAATTGGGTATTGAAATGCACAACCGAACGCAAATAGTTTTGGTCGGTATATTCAAACATTACGACAATACGCTTGTCTTTGGTGATAATTTGTTTGGAGGTAAAAGTTATTTCTCCGGAATTGTAATTTATTATATAATCCTCTGTTTCACCTCTTTGCAACAGAACTTCATCAATATATACGTTTTCAGAACCAGCCAAAACAGTAATGAATGTTTCGTTGTTTTTCCCGTGCAATTGATAAGGACCTTGATTTCCTTCCACTGCTACAATTTCCTGCTTGACAAAAGTTCCTTTAGCTACTGCTGTGGTCAATGACACTTGCATTTTTGTAGTATCCGCTTTTTTGTCTGTCCAATAAAAATTGTTAAAATTCTGCAAGCCTTGACCTTTTTTGGTGAATTTCATAAAATAAGCCTCCGGGGATTCAGCAACAATATCTCCTGCTAAAATTTTAGAAATATCTTTGTATTTCAATTGGATAAATACTTTGTCAAATTCTTTGAGTTGAGCCGTATTACCCTCTGGCTGAATGGGAATGTTTTGGTCTGTAATATTAGCCAAAATCTCCAAATCTTCGCTCAATTTGCCCGATAGTTGCAAATTCATATTTGAATTAACAATCATATCTTGGCTATTTCCCATAGAAATACCTCTCGAAATGCTTCCATAACTGTTGAGCAAAGCATCAGAAAAAAGATTGTCCATATTTTTTGCAGGTTCAATAAGATGGAAAGGATGTTCTAAGCCATAAAGATTGGGTGCCATAATATCAGCGGATTTGTGCTGATGTTTTTTGCCGAAATGAAAAGGATAAGTACGATACTGCACCCTCAAATTTTTATTTTTCAATTCGGAATTGTTGATAATCAACAAAGCGTTTAGGTAATCCACACAATAATCCTCTTTATTAACATTCTCTATAGATAAACTTCCGTCTATCAGCGAAAAAGTATCTAATTGAAGGGTGTCTTTAGCGATAAAAATCTCTTTTGTTTTGAGCGTAGCCGTATGTTGTCCTTTGGCACAAAGGGCAACAAAAAGCAAAAAAAATAAAAATAAATATTGTCTGCTCAAATTCAATATATTAAGACAATAGTAAAAACGAAAATTTGTTCTTAAAATTATAAAAAACTATAAATTTCGTGCTTTTTTGATGATATTGTAGGCTTGTGAAATTTCGCTGAATCGTTTTTCTGCCTCTTGACGGGCAGTTTCACCTAAATGTTGTACTTTATCAGGGTGATTGGCCAATGCAAGTCTTCGGTAGGTCTTTTTTATCGTTTCGTCACTATCGGTGCTTTTTAGCCCCAAAACTGCATATGCCTGCTCCAATTTATTATCAATATAAGGATTTTCTCCATACGACTGATTGTGGTTTTGATAATTATTGCTCTGTTGGTATTGTCCTTGTGTTCGTTGGAAATATTCAAAACTTGTCCGCATATAATAAAAATCCTGCTGACGAATATCTAACCATTGCGAAATGACGTAGATTTTATCCACTTCTTCTTGATTCAGCATTCCATCGGCAGCCCCTAATTGGAACAAAAAACGCAAAATCTGCATTTTTTCCGTATAGTTCAATTCTTTGTTCAGTTCTTTACAAGCAAAGGATACATTTATTTGTGTTTTATTGTTTTGTTGCTGATATTCCATAGTTTGTTGTAAATATTCTATGGCCTTAGAAGCAACTTCTGGACCAAAGTTTTGCAGCATAAAATCTTTAAAGAGATAGAGTTCTGAACGTTTCATGCTATCATCGGCTTTCATTACTGCATAAGACAAAATAGTAATGGCTTTCAGAATATTATCGGGCATTGCTTGGGGTTTTTTGTCTGCACGCAATACTCCGGAAAATAAAAACAATCCCAATAAAAACAGCACAATAGCCCCCGGAAAACTGGCAATAAAAAGTCCTAAAAGAAACAAAACGACCAATCCACAACCCATAGAAGAATAATTGCTTGTACTCATTTTTTACAAATCTAAATTTGTTTTTACCAAAGTATATCTGTTAAAAGCACGTCTGGCAATAGAAATAGCCAATGTCAAAATAGTAATTCTACCAATATACATAATAACTATCAATGTAATTTTGCCTATCGGACTCAATAGTGGTGTTATCCCCATAGACAAACCGACCGTACCACAAGACGAAACAACCTCAAACAGTATTGCCATAAACGAAAATTGTGAATCGGTCAAAGAAAGAATAAAACTACCAAACAAACAAATAAATAATGTGAAAATTAAAACCACATAAGATTTGTCCACCAATTCGTATGAAACAGAACGATTATAAATAGTAACTTGTTTTTTCCCCTTGATAGTTGCCCATGCCGATTTTATCAAAATATAAAATGTAGATAGTTTTATACCTCCGCCTGTAGAACCTGCCGAAGTTCCTATTGCCATCATAATCAACATAATAATTAAAGTGGAAACACAACATCTACTCACATCGACAACCGTAAAACCAATGGAACGGCATGCTATAGACATAAAAAATGAGGACATGATTTTTTTAGATAAACCCACTCCTGCCAATGTATGATGATATTCCAACAAAAAGAAAAGAAAGGCACCTATAATTAATAATAAAAAAGAAAATTTCAACACTATTTTTGAACGAATAGGTATTTTTGTCCAAAATCGTTGGTGTTTTCTTGTCGTCAAAGCATTGATAACATCATGCAAAGTCAAAAAACCGATACCTCCCAAAAAAGCCAAGATGATAGTAACAATTTGTAAATAGAAATTATTGATAAACAAAGCGTTTTGTGTACCTCCATTAATTGTGCTAAAACCGGCATTGTTGAAAGATACAATTGTATGAAAAAGAGATAACCAAAAATTTTGTTTCAAATGTGCGGAATAAACATGTGTAGAAACAAGATATAAAAACATACAAAAAAATCCAATCAATTCAATAATGAAAGTATAAATAATAATTTCTTTGGTCAATTTTTTCGAACCAGACAAATTCGTATTGAACATTTCTTTAAGAATGGATTGTTGCCGCAAATTGCCTCCTTTGTAAAAAGAAGTGAAATAGGTGGCAAAACAAATGATATTCAATCCTCCAAGTTGTATAAGCAACAATATAACCAATTGCCCTCTAATGGTAAAATCGGTAGCTGTGTTTAAAGTAGTGAGTCCCGTGATACAACTTGCAGAAGTTGCTGTAAACAAAGCATCTACAACACTAATTGGTTTAACTGTCATCTCAGGCAAAAGCAAAACAACAGTACCAAAAATTATCAACAATAAAAAAGAAAGAATGAGTATTCCTCCCGGACCTAACCTGAATTTATCCAACAAATGATTCAAATTGGGTAATTCCATCAACACTAAAATAAAGAAATAAAGTTGCACCGATACGATGGTCAAATGATTGAAATGCCGCAATTGCATATTGCTGAAAATAGATAAAGAAATATCCATTTTTAAAATATACACCGCAAAAAACCAAAGCAGAATAAACAACAAAACAATTCCTTCCACCTTATGTTTTTTGAGATAAGCCCTACTGTGATGATTAAAAACGGTTAATATGCAATATTTCAATACATAGAACAACAAACTGCAATGAATTGCCGTGTTGCAGAATGTTGCGGAAAAAGTCGTTTGTGCAAATCCGTAAAAATAAACAATAATCCCCATTGCAAAGAGAGAAACAAACATGTTTATCCAACGTAAACAAGTGTGAATGGGAGATATATGGTCCCAAATCAACAATTTAAACCTTTCCCTTATTCTGTAAAAAAACGACATCGCTATTTTTTTCTATCTCTTTTTGAGCAAAATATCAATTGTTTATTTCTACAAATTTTTCTATATCACGATTTTTCCCGAACAACACCAAAGTATCTTTCTCCTGAATAATGGTTTTGGTGTCAGGCACACCAATAACGTGCTGTTCATGAATATCTTTTCCGCTTTTTTGTTCTGTAAAATCGCGTTTTATGGTAATTAAACTCAATTTGTATTTGTCGCGAAGGTCTATTTTTCCCAAAGTGAGTCCACATATCAATTTTGGGGCGAGCACTTCCATAACACAATAGTCATCAGACAAATCAAGATAGGAAATCATGTTTGGATTCAATAATCTTCTTGCCAAAGTTTTGCCAGCTTCATCTTCAGGCGAAAGTATTTCTGTGATACCCATTTTTTCAAGTATCATACGTTGATTGTGTCCCAAAGCCCGACAAACTATTCGTTTGATACCCAAATCCATCAAAACAGCGGCACAAAGCAACCGTTGTTCAAAATTGGAACCAATGGCAATGATTACCACATCAAAAATAAGAATATCTTGCGACAACAATGCCCTTTTGTCTGTCGCGTCTAATGTTACGGCATACGAAACTTCATCACTTATTTGGTCTATCCGTTCATAATTGGTGTCTATCACCATCACCTCCGCACCCTTGCGGGACAAACTTAAGGCTATTGCCCGACCAAAATTGCCGATACCTATTACTGCAAATTTTTCTGCACTCATCTCTTTATTTTTCAAATTTGCAAATGTACGTATTTTTTCCACATGCAAATAAAAAAAATTGAATTTTGTATCCGACAAACAAAGTTTTGTGTTACCTTTGCACAATAAGTTTCTGAAAAAACAATGATTAAATCGTTAATAAACACCCTTGAACAACGACATATTTTAGATAAATCTGAATTTATTGAACTGATAAAAAATTTTGAAAATCAAGAAATTAGTGATTATCTGTTTAAAAAAGCAGTCGCCATACGGCAAAAACATTATGGCAATGCCGTTTACACACGCGGATTGGTAGAAATAAGCAACCATTGCCGTAACAATTGTTATTATTGCGGGCTACGGGCAGAAAACAAAAAAATTGAACGCTACCGCCTTGATAAAGAAACTATTCTTGCTTGTTGCCATGAAGGTTATCAATTAGGATTCAGAACCTTTGTGCTTCAAGGTGGCGAAGACAAATTTTATACCGAAACAATGTTGACAGACATTGTCTCTTCCATTCGTAAGGCTTATCCCTATTGTGCCATAACTTTGTCTTTGGGAGAAATGTCTTACGAGACATATCTTGCTTTGTATCAGGCCGGAGCAAACAGATACTTGTTACGACACGAAACTGCCAATGCTGCACATTACGCTCTTTTGCACCCTGCCCAACTGTCTGAAAAAAACAGAAAACAATGTTTGGAAAACCTAAAAAAAATCGGGTACCAAGTCGGGACAGGCTTTATGGTCGGTTCTCCTTTTCAAACTTTTGAACATTTGGCCGAAGACCTTTTATTTATTGCCCAACTTCAACCGCAAATGGTTGGTATCGGACCTTTTATTCCCCACCATCAAACGCCTTTTGCGGACAAAGAAAAAGGAAGTGTACAATTAACTTTATTTTTGTTGGCAATACTCCGATTGATGTTGCCGACCGTACTTTTGCCCTCAACGACAGCCTTGGGTACACTGGATCCTCAAGGAAGGGAAAAAGGCATTTTGGCCGGAGCAAATGTAGTAATGCCCAATTTGTCGCCTGTTGCTGTCAGAAAAAAATATGAAATTTATGATAACAAAATCTGCACAGGCGAAGAAGCCGCCGAATGTAAATTTTGTTTGCACAGAAGAATGGAATCTATTGGATACCGAATAGTTGTTGATAGAGGAGACGCAAAAACAAAATAACTTGCTCTCGTGTTTGGTTGTTTTCACAAGTTAAACAGCGAAAATTTTCACTGTCAATTCTTTAAGCAGTATTATTTCATCTTTTTGACAGCCATTTGCACCTTTGCTCAACAAATCATATTGCCTTATATAATGCAGAATATGTATAATTTTTGGCAAAGGATAGGTATGTATTGCCATTTTATAAACACTATAATCTGTCCAAAACACCCCTAATCTTTTTAAGATTTCATTTTGTTCGTTTTCGCCTGCCGACAATCTCTCCGGAGTGAAATAATATTGCAATAACCGATAAAATACATTAAAAACGTTGATAAAAGACGTTGTTTTAATCAATTTTCCGGGATTATTTTCAAAATAATCTATGATAGCAAAGGCTTTGTTGCCGTCTTTCATCAAAATGGATTTGGTCAATTCAAAGATATTATATTCTCTACTGATACCGATATATTTTTCTATCATTTTGGTATCTATTGTTTTGCCGTCAGCGGCAACCGTTATCAGTTTGTCCAATTCATTGTTGATACGCGACAAATCATTGCCGACATGTGCGATTAGCAAATCTATTTCACGATTTCCGATATTCAATTTTTTTTCCTTTGCCAAAGCAAGCACATGAGGTGCCAGTTTGTTGTCGTAGATTCTTTCAGAGCGGAAGACCAATCCGTTTTTTACTATCTCTTTATAAACTGCCAGTTTGCCGTTCAATTTTTCCCCCTCTGTAAAAGAAAGCACTAAAATTGTTTGTTGTTGCGGATTTTGAGCATAGGGTAGCAATTCGTCTATTTTTTTGTTCAATCCTTGTGCTTCACGAACAATGATTAAACGTTTGGAACCCATCATTGGAAATTGCTTGGATGCATCAATTATCTGATTGACCGTTGTATCTTTACCATAAAACAACTGAAAATCAAAATCCTTTTCTTCTTCTGTTTCAAAAAACGTATCCTGTATTGCTTTTGTCAATTTATCCACATAAAAAGGCTCTTCACCTTCCAACAAAACAATAGGGGCATATTGTTTTTCTTTTATTCTTTGCGATAAATTAGCGAAATCAACTACCATTGTTTGAGCAATTTTTCAATTAATTCCAAAGTGGAGTTCTTCACGGGGGACAAAGGCAATCGCAAGTGATTGTCTATCAAACCCTGTTTGAACAAAAAAGCCTTTATTCCAGATGGATTTCCATCCATAAAACAAGCGTTTGTTATATCCAGCAAACGGTAATGTATTTGTCTTGCTTTTTCAAAATCTCCCTTGCCCGCTGCTTTTACCATATCAACAATTGCTGCTGGGAAAGCATTGGCAACCACAGAAATAACACCTTGTACCCCGCAGGCCATCAAAGCCAAAGTTAAAGCATCATCACCGGAGATAACCGAAAAATTTTCAGGACATTGATGCAGAATATGCATAATTTGTCCCATATTGCCCGAAGCCTCTTTTATGCCAATAACATTGGGCAAATGCTTGGCCATATACAATGTGGTTTCGGCTTCTATGTTTACACCTGTTCGGGAAGGCACATTATAAAGAATGACAGGTCGTGGACTTTGGCTTGCAATAGATTCATAATGCCCTATCAAACCTCTTTGCTGCGGACGGTTGTAATAAGGTGTTACCGACAGAATGGCTTCAATTTGTGAAAAATCAAACAAATGAAATTGTTCTTTTACTTCAATAGGATTATTGCAACCAATGCCCACAACAACAGGAACCCGTTTGTTGTTTTGTTCTACAATCGTTTCCAACACTTGTTTGCGTTCTGCAAACGACAAAGTGGGAGTTTCGGCTGTTGTCCCTAATGCAACCAAATAATCGACACCTCCTTTTATCACAAAGTCCACTACGTTGGCAAGACTGTCAAAATCTATGCTTCCATCTGCTTTGAATGGAGTAACCAAAGCAACTCCTGTCCCCGATAAAATACCTTTCATGTATATGATTTTTTCTAATTACAAAATTACAACATTTTTT
>CAJOFD010000035.1:12571-35997 GCA_905233585.1 uncultured Bacteroidales bacterium | reverse complement strand
TCTGTCATACGCATTTTTCCATCCGCAGCACGAAGTTTCAAACCGTGACAATTTGTCACGGTTTCATTTCCCTCTTCTTTAAGTCGTTGTTTTAACTTTCTCCAATAGGCGGTAGCATCTTTGCTGTCCGTAAGGACATAGCAAACATCCACTATTGAAAAATACCATTTTTCTTCTTGGTCGTCCCATACAGTACGAACTTTTTTTTGCTCAAATAGTTGTAAGGATTCTTTTTTAGTCATATAGTAATTTTGTTTTTATTCTTTATTTGAAATTTGATAAATAGATACATACGGCTTACCGTATTTTTGTTTCACCTCATTTGATATATGTGCAAATGTGGCCTTAACGTATTCATTTGCATCGAAATCAAGCCCAAACAAACTTTGCTGTCCTTGTTTCAAATCATCATAAAGTTGTTTCGTCAATTTGATGGCTATTGTATTTTGGTTTTCAATCGCCTTACGAACTTTCTTCATGGCTTGTTTTGCATCTTTGTCAGTCAACCTGTCCAATATGAATTTCCATTGTTCCAAACTATTCAGGATTTTTTTTGCATCCTTGGCTCTCTTCGATTGGGTGACAAAAGAATTAAATGTATTGATAGCCGATTGGGCTTTCTCCTTGTATTGTTTGCCGTCCAAATTCAGGGGTTTAGGATTTTTATCTTCTTCCATTGCAAATGCCTGAATAAAACGCAAAGGAGAAACTATTTGATAATCACCTTTTTCATCTGCTAATATATGAACAAATTGGTGATTGTCGGCACCGACATAAAACATATCTTGCGGCAGTTTTTCTCGAGCACAACCTAATTGTTTTGCCTCGGTATCGCAAATAAAACGATAACGTTTCGGCTGTTCTTTGGCAAATTGTTTCAGTTCATTGATATATGGTGCAAATGGCGATGTATCACCGTCCACCAAATTGTTCAAATCCGCTTCGGAGAGTTCCTCCATTTCGGAAAACACCTTATTATCCTCACCGAACATAGTGTGGAAAGCTTGTAGTTTTGCGTATGCTTTAGGCAAATACTTGATGACTTTTTCACCGTCTTCCGAAGGATAAAAATTGAATACATGTACAAAATCTTCCTTTGAGCCGATACGGTTTACACGCCCGATACGTTGCATGAGCCGGGTGGCGTTCCAAGGAGCATCGTAATTAAGTATCACATTGGCACGATGCAAATTCACACCTTCCGCCAATACTTCCGTGGTGATAATAACATCGTAATCATCTCGTTGTTCATCGGCAGGCACATTGGCATCAAAATTAGCGGCAATTTCAGTCTGTAAATTATCTCTGGTTTTTGCCGAAACGGCCAACGGACGGTGCCCTGCCTCCGCTACATACGACTTTAACACCTGCAACGTGTCAAGTGCCTCGGTAAAGATAACAACACGCGGACTATCGTATTGATGAGGATTGTTTATGGTAGCGTTGAACAATTCCGAATCTAATATCTCCTTGAATTTGTCAAACTTAGGATCTTCCGTATTCTTTTCCCATCGACTGCATAGTTTTTCAAGAAGTTTCATATCCTGCTCCAACAAACGAAGATACTCCTCTTTCTTCAAATCCTTTGCCCGAAATTCCCTATTATTCCCTTTTTTGTTTCCAATTCTTTTACGAATAATAGGTACAGCCTTCTCCAATCCGCCTTCTTTCTGAATGATTTCGTTTACATCAAAGTCGGGACAGATAAAAACGGTGTCGGCATTCAGCATGTCAATCATGTTTTGGGTGTTTCTTTTCAGATTCTCCAAAGATTTCCTAAATGCAGAAAAGCTGCTTTCCAAACGTTTGACTAAAAGAAGTTTCATAATTTTAGCCAAACGGGCAGAAATATTATCAACCGTTAAATTACGCTTTTCAAAAAGTTTTCTGTCTTCACTCTTGAGCAAGTAATTGATAGCAGCATAACGATAGTAACCGAGAAATTCTTCTCCGTCATCTGCTTCGCCAACTATAGCAAACACTGTGTCATAAAACAATTTTGACAGTTTGGCACTCATTGTATATTTCTCCGCTTTCGGTCCCTTTACCGATGGGAATTTCAGTTGTTCGCTATCATCGGCATATTGTTTTTTGATGTCGTTTCTTGTTCTACGCACCATCAAATATTGCAAAACCCTGTTATGTATGTCGGCAGCGACTTCTTTGATAATTTCACGTGCCTCCGGAGTATCTACATTCCTGTTTTCGTTAAAGAGTTTTTGTTTGTCATTAAAATAAGAATCCAACTTTCCGCCGGGAATATCCGGAAGCGTTGTAGAATTGTGGGAACGTTGGAAGAAATATATCTGGTTTTTCAAATCTTGAGGAGAATTGTTTTGCGGAGTAGCCGACAACAAGCCTATAAGAGGTTGGTAGCCGGTCTGCAATTGTATTCTGTCTATCAGATTGTCCAAGGCAAGATATTTCTGTGTCCAATTGTTTCTAAAGTTATGACTTTCATCTATAAGAATAAGTCCATAGTCACTACTTTTCGCAGTTCCGTCAAAAGAATCGTCATCTTCTTGCAAATCATCATTGTCGTCTTCAATAAGGCTTCCTATACTTCCTGTGGTGATAAACTCTATATGTTTTGCAATTTTAAAAGTGGAATCTTTATCAAATTGTTCTATAGTACCCTCCCATGCTTTTCGTATGGCCGGTGGCGTAACTATAAGAACATGAGGTTTTCTATTCCACAATTCCGCTTCGGCAATAAATTTCTTGATTATCAAAACACCGACTATCGTTTTTCCAAGTCCCACAACATCCGATAAAAAGAACCCGCCATGGGATTTCATAATGTAGAAACATTGTTTTACAGCATCCAACTGATAACTATATGATTTGTAGGATTTTGGAAGATACGATTTCAATTGAGCCGTTACGGTTTCATCCGTTATATCACCGAATTGAAGTTGCAAATATTTGACATAAATTTCATACGGTGACAATGTTTCACTATTTTTTTGAACCTGTATTGCTATAGGAGAAGGACGAAGAATTTGCTCTAAAAACTCTTTGTTCCAAGGTTCAGAGATGTTCCATTTCTCGTTGAACCATTGTATATGGGTTTTGTGATTCGGTATAGGTGTGTCAGATAACACTTTCGTTACATCTGTTTCCAGATAGTTTAATTCCGCATTACCTTGTAGCCCTTTCTCCGTGAAATTAGAACTTCCTATCAAGCCATATCCTTTTCCGGCATTGAAACCGTCAAAGATATAACATTTGGAATGAAGGAATTGCTTCGCATCTTCTTCATTCTTGTGAAAAATACGAATTTGTATTTTAGAGTCGCTCTCTTCTGTACAATAATCAAGAAGCAGACGAACGGCATTTTCATATTCTTCCTTTGGTTGTAATTCATATAAGTCAGTACGAATAAAATCCGCAGGATAGTTTTTGTCTTTGTATTTGGGATTCTTTATTTGGGAGGCATACACATATGGGTCTTTACCAATAAGGAGAAATAGTTTTGTCCCGTCTTTTTCAAGAAAGGTCCTAATATCATCTGCCAATAAGGCAAGCCCCGGAATATCCCAGTAACCGGTAGCTATTCTCACAGTGAGAATATCCTCGGAATCCAAACATGCTTTCAATGTTTGTAGCATCGAAAGTTGTTCTGAAGAATTATCAATTAAAGTGTTGTTCATATATTTTAATTTGCCGATATTGATTTAACAAGGCGTTTTTTCGCTTAAAAAATCTTACTTTTTATCTATCTGTTTCATATTTTGTTATCGTTAAAAAATGTTTTTATAGCGATATAAGTTTTCCAATCATGTCATCGGCATTGCATTTAGCCAAGGCCCAGGCAAGGTTTTCTTCTTAGGGTGAACTACTCCGAAAAATTGAGTAATTCTTCTTATTTCATAATTTTCAACAAATTAGAAAGGCTGGCTTTTATTGGAGCATGTTCATATAAAATATTATAAACTTCATCGGCAATAGGGGTATTGATGGAATAATTCTTTTTTATTTCATGAATACATTTGGAAGCATAATAACCCTCAGAAATCATTTTCAGTTCCAATTGAGCCGATTTTACCGAATAACCACGCCCTATCATCATTCCAAAAGAGCGGTTGCGGCTGTATTGGGAATAAGCGGTAACAAGAAAATCGCCCAAATAAGAGGCTGAACAAAATTCTCTTTGTCCATTAGGAACAACAATATTCAAAAAATGTATCATTTCATTGATACTATTTGCATTAAAAAGAGCCAATAGATTGTCTCCATATCCTGCACCGCGGAATATACCTCCTGCTAGGGCATAAATGTTTTTCAATACAACAGAAAATTCGATACCCTTCATATCCAAAGAGGTATTGATTCTCACATATTCACAGGCGAATAATTGTGCTACATAAGTTGCCAAGTCCATATTTTGGCTACCTGCAGTCAAATAAGTCAGTCTTTCACTGGCTATTTCTTCTGCATGTGAAGGTCCGCAAACAACGCACATGCGGTCTTCTGACACATGAAAATGATTTTCTATATAGGAAGAAATGGTTTCCATTGTTTCGGGGACAATTCCCTTAATTGCAGAAACAATATTTTTATTGTTTAGAGCATTGCTGGACAAATGCTGTAAGGTAGTATGCACGTATGCCGATGGAACAACCAAAACAAGCGTGTCCACATTTGCAATAACCTCTTCCAATGAATTGGAGATTCTTATCCGTTTGGTGTTTAAACGGGCAGAACTCAAATAAAGAGGATTAAGTCCATGTGTTTCAACTCCTTCTTTTATTTCAGGTTCTCTCACCCACCAATAAACACAGGACAAGTTGTTTGTCAGTATTTTCACAATGGCAGTAGCCCAACTGCCTCCACCGATGACGGCAACTTTTTGTGTAGATTCTAAATTGTTCATTACTAACGATATTTTTTAATCAAAGTTCGACATTCATTGTTCGCATATTATCTCTTTTTTCAATAGCCTCTCTTTTGTCATACATTTTCTTGCCTCTTGCAATGGCTATATCTACTTTGGCGTATCCATTTTCGTTGATATATAATGAAATAGGAACAACCGTAAATCCTTTTTCGTTTAATTTTGCTTGTATTTTTCTCAATTCGCGTTTGGTGAGCAACAATTTTCTGTCGCGTTTGGGTTCATGGTTGTTGTAACTTCCTGCCAAATAATGACTAATATGTAAGTTGTGTAACCACAATTCCCCATTGGTAAAAGAGCAAAAAGAGTCGGTAAAACTTGCTTTCCCAGCCCGAATGGATTTGATTTCAGTACCAGTGAGAACAATACCGGCGGTATAGCGGGTTAAAAGAAAATACTCAAACTCTGCTTTACGATATTTGATATTGATAGTTTTGTTTTTGTCTTTTGTTTTTGCCATAATTATCAGTTTTTGTAAAAATTAGACAGCCCTTCTTGTAGAAATTGCAAAAAATTATCAATATTTCTATCGTATGCTTTCGGTTCTTTGGTAAGCCTATTGCCTTCTGCGTCTATTAAAACATAATAGGGTTGAGCATTCATTTTGTATTGAGACATTTGGTAATGCAAATTCTTTTTGCCCAATGTTTTTATTATGGTGCCGTCTGCCAATGTCTGCCAATCTTTTTCATCAAGTTCAATGGTATTTGCATCGGCATACAAAGCCACCATAACAAATTTGTTTTTAAGCAAATCCATTATGATAGGATGGGTCCAAACATAGGTTTCCATTTCCCGACAATTGGCACAAGTTTTGCCTGTAAAATCAATAAAAATAGGCTTATTAACTTTTTTAGCGTATGTTTTTGCTTCTTCCAAATCAAAAAAGCCGTCAAATCCTATAGGAAAATGTAATTCATCGGCATATTTTCTATTCATCGGCAATAGGTCAGCATTAGTTACAGATGTTTGATGGTCAAGTATCAATTTTTCCACATCAAAATCTTGTGTTGTTTTGGGTGGAATATATCCGGAAATAGCCTTTAGAGGTGCACCCCAAAGCCCAGGGATCATATAAACGACAAAAGAGAAGGTAATAATGGCTAAAAATAAGCGAATAATTCCTATATGTTCAAGTTTTTCATCTCCTTTGAAACGCAATTTGCCTAATATATAAAAGCCTAATAAAGAGAAAATGACAATCCATAATGCCAAAAAGGTTTCTCTGTCTAATATGCCCCAACCGGCACTTAAATCGGCCATAGAAAGAAATTTTAACCCTAAGGCAATTTCCAAAAAGCCAAATACTATTTTTATCGTATTGAGCCATGAACCTGATTTTATTTTTTTCAAAACAGAAGGGAACAATGCCAATAGGGTAAATGGCAAAGCAAAACCAATAGCAAACCCCAACATGGATATAAAGAAAACAAAGGAATTGCTTGTTCCGGATGACATTTCAATCAAAGCTGCCCCCAAAATGGGACCTGTACACGAAAATGATACCAAAACTGTTGTCAATGCAACAAAAAATGCACCGCAATAACCGCCTTTTTCCGATTGCTTATCCGATTTGTTTATCCACGAACTTGGCAAGGTTATTTCAAACAACCCGAAAAACGAAAAAGCAAAAACCATAAAGATGATAAAGAATAGCAAATTGGGTATCCAATGGGTGCTGATAATATACATGGCATCTTTGCCCAATAACAATGTCAGCAGAAGACCTAAAACGGCAAAAATAAAAATAATGGAACCGCCAAAAAATAAAGATTTTTTTAAGCCTTGCTGTGCGTTTTTTTCTTTCATAAAGAAACTTATTGTCATTGGTATCATTGGGAATACACAAGGCGTGATTAAGGCAAGTAAACCTGCCAAAAACGAAATCCAAAATACTGCCATCATCGATTTTTCGGGCAGGGAAGGTGTATTTGATGTTTCGTTTGTGGACAACAATGCTGTATTTTCTTCTTCTGCTGCACTATCTTTATGTTCTTCAATTGTGTTTATGGCAACGATGTCTGTTGTGTTTGTGTCTGTTAGGACATTTCCTCTTATGTTTGCCGATAGAGATGCTCCTGCCAATACGCATTTGCCTTCTGTGCAGGCTTGAGCATCTATTTCTATAGAAATAACAATATCTTTGTTGCTCAGATTTTTTACTTTTTGAGTGAAAACAACTATAGGCCTGTCAAAATATCTATCCGTTCCAAATTCATTGGTTTGTTCTATGTAGGCAGGTTCAGTTGTTTTGCCTATCAGTTGGTAATCTTTTGAGGGAGAATAAGTGAAAACTGTTGGTTGTGTCAAGCCCAGTGTGTTGTGTTGGGAATACAAATGCCACCCTTTATCCACATGGGCGGTGATAGTAATTGTTGCCGTATTGTTGGAGTTATTTGTTACGGCACAAGTCCATTTTACGGGTTCGGAAAATTGGGCAAGAGCCACTCCCGCAACAGCAATAAATACAATCGTTAGCAACCAATGGTTTATTCTATTCATTTTTTTTACAAAATATATGTTCCCAATGGAAATATAATAAAAAACGAAGAACATATTCTTCGTTTTCAATATTGATTACATAAACAAAATGTTTATAATAAATTATTCACTTTTGCTTCCAAATCTTCTTTGCGAATAGCACCAACGTGTTTGTCCACAATTTCTCCCCCTTTCATAAAAATAAGAGTTGGAATGTTCTTAATACCAAAATTCATGGTAATATTAGGATTGTCATCAACATTGACTTTCCCGATAATTACCTTACCTTCATATTTGCGTGCAACTTCTTCTACAATTGGAGCAATGGCACGACAAGGTCCACACCATTCTGCCCAAAAATCCATCACAACTGGAGTTTCTCCTGCTATAAGGTTTTCCCATGTGCTATCTAAAATTTCTAAAGCCATATTTTATATTTTTTATTGTTTATTTCAAAGTTAAACTTGCTTCACCGATAAAATCTTCATCGGTAAACAATTGTACATGATAGGTGCCGGACACGGCAACATCATCTGGTTTTAATGACCAACTCAAAGTAAGTTGTTTTGATGTTTTTTCATAATAAATAACTTCTTTTACTGTATATTGCAAGCGTTTTCCATCGTTAAAGAAACTATAAGCATCTTCATTGCCAATGGCTAAAACACGTCCATCAGGCAAGGAAATTCGTGCATATATATTCATATTGCCGACTTCTGCAAGATTGTTCTCTCCTAAAAGAAAATGTGCTTTGAGTTTCTTTACACGTTTAGCCTTGTCTGTTTCAGAATCTTTGTTGGTATATGCTTTCAATGAAACATTATAGGCTTTTAGTTTGGCTGCAATATTTACTTTTTGTTGCAGATTTTCTCTTTCTTGTTTCAGTGATTCTTTTTCTTGATTGGCTTGCCCAAGTTCACGTGCCAAACCCTTATTTTCATCTGTTAGTTGGGCATTGACAGTATAAAGAGAATCTAATAATTTAACGTATTCTTTGCCTTGATTCTGTAGTAATTCCAATTTTTTCTTGATACGGCGATAATCCGCTTGGCTGTTTATCAATTTTTCAATTTCTGCTGCTTGTGCCAAGATAGCACTGTCTTTTTCTGCAAGGGCGGCATTGATTTCTCCATATTCGTTTTTCATGGTTTCATATTCCCGCAAGATGGAGTCCAATTCCCGTTGCAATTCTATCTGTGTGTTTTCAGATTCTTCGGCGGCTACAACATATTCTCTTACATGGGTGAGGGAATAGACGGAAACTATCGCCAAAACAACAACAAGAACAGCCAAAACAATAGACAGATTCTTGTATTTTTTTACCTTTTTTTCAAGATATTCTATTTGTATATCCATATATTTCTATATACTATTATTTTTTGCAAAAGTATATTATTTTTTTGAATTAATAGCAAGGTAAGTAAAATTTATTTTCACTAGCATATAAAAAAATTCAAACAATAATATGGTTTGTTTGAGAATAGTTTTAATATTTGATATAGAGTAAATTAATTGTTTTTTTACAAACCCGCATGTTGTTATTGTTCGGGTCTATAAAAAATTCTGGGTTTATTTTTTTCTTTATTGGCGGGTGGTGTTGGCATTGTGGTTTTGTTTTTGCCGATAACACCTTTTTTAAATTCCCAAAATCCGTCTTTTTCTATAAAAGCACTATTTAAAGAAGATTCCGGAACATAATATTGGGGTACTTTTGCCAAAGATTCATCTAATGGAATTAGTTCATTGAAAATAATCATGTCCATGGGTATGGTATCGTAGGTGTAACGATTTGTTTTTTTGTTTTTTTTCTCTGAACGTTTTGCGTAATATTCTTTGCCGTAATACATATACAAACGAGCACCTTTGGCATATTCAAAAATAATACGATAGTATTTTGTTTTGCTGTATTTTCTGAAAATTGTGGCTCCAAAAGTTGGCAATCCTCTGGCATTTAGTGATAAAACATCTATAACTTTGTATTGGGTAAATTGGTCGCCGCCATTCCAGCCCAAAAGTGTATAATAGGTGTGTGCGGAGGTTTTTGTTTCTAAAATTTGAGAATAAATGGCTCCAAACCATGAACTATGCGATAACGGTTGAATGGCAGGATTGAGTATTTTTTTGCTCTTATCAATCAGTGGATAAAGTAAATATCGATTTTGTTGTTCGCTATATGCTTGTAAAAAGCCGAAGCAGTCGCAATTATTATCTTTGTCTAAAACATACCATGTAAAAATTCTGACTTTTTTGTCTGGAGAAGTTAAAATAGAAATGGTTTTTAAAGAGTCAAATTTGTAATTGAACGAATTTTTCATTGTCAGCGTTTCTTCCAATAAACGCAATAATTCTTCATTTTTTTGATAACGCATTTCCGCACTTGGTTCGACAAGCATACTGCTATGTAATGCCGCAATTGATTCTTCCATAATGGAAAAATCCGATTTACGTTGGGCAAAACTGCTGCACAAGGACAATAGTAATAAAACGAAAATTTTAATAAACTTCTTCATAGACTATCTCTATGATAACGAATAAATTTGTTTTTTCGTATTTGTTTATTCGTCATTTAACAAAAAAGCGATAGTGTCAATGTCGTTGGCATAATCGTTTAGAGCAGGATATTGTGCTTTGCCAAAAGGTATTAGCCTTTGATGGACATTGTTGTTGCCAACAGCACATTGTAGTTTGTCGCCTAACGAAAATATATTTTTTATAGTTTGTTCTTTGTCTTGATAATATTCATAATGAAGTACGGCAATAGGGGAGGCGATATCGGGACATTCCTTCACTACCGACAAACCTTGATCTAAAAAAGGTATCATATTGATCAAATGCATAGTTTTTTGATATTCTAAATTGTTGAGATATTTGTGATGTTGTTCCATTAGTGGTTTGTATTTGTCCATGGCTTTGAAAAGTTTTTCAAAATTATAATTTTGCGGAACAAAAATTTTGGATACCGAACGACAACCCAATCCAAAATACAAGAAAATATCATCAGCGAGATGCTCTAAATCTTTTTCCGTTTCTGTACCATCAAGCAAGGCGACGGAATTGCAATGGGAGCGAATAATATGGGGGATATTTTTAAAATAATAGGAAAAATATTTGGCCGAATTGCTTCCTCCTGTAGAAATGACTTTGTCTATTTGTCCAATTTTTTCTTCGGTGAAAACAATTTGTTGTTCAAAACGGGGCTCTATGGCTATCAACATTTGGGCAATCGTAGGTAAAAGATGTTTGTCTTGCGATGACAATTTGGCAACAAGACTATCTCCTACTATCAAGACAGAGAGAAAATCGTGAAACCCTACCAAAGGCAAATTACCTGCCATGATAACGCCAATTGTTTCCGGTTGATGATTGTGTAGTTTTTTGTAATTCTTCAGCCATATTTGCAATTGTTGTTCTCTTAGACATGTTGCAATGGATTGCAAACGATGCCGAACAAAAAAAGGAGTGAACCAAGCGTTTGTATATTGTTCATTTTCAATAATATAAGACAAGGTGGCGTTGTCCTGCTCACCTTGAAGAAAAATTTCCAAGTGATGCCCTAATTGACAAAAAGCGTTTATTCTATCTTGAATATTCATTCGTATCTTTTTACAAATTTTAGATTTTCAACAATATCAGAAGCGGTAAGAGAGGCTTTGGTTTGGCTTTTAACGGCAATATCTGCCGCTTCGGCATGCATATAAACACCGCAAATAGCTGCTTCTTCCGGAGTAAAACCTTGACAAAGCAAGGCAAGTATAATACCCGTTAAAACATCGCCACTGCCGCCTGTGGCCATACCAACATTTCCATTGGTATTGAAATAACATCTTCCGTCAGGCAAAGAAATGCATGTAAATGCACCTTTAAAGACAACAATAGCATTATATTGGTGTGAAAACATTAGTTGCATTTGCAGTCGTTCCATATCATTTTTGAATTTGCCTATTAAACGTTTAAATTCACCTTCATGAGGTGTAAAAATGGCTTTCCCTTTAAAGTCTTTCAGCAAATCTTTGTTGAGGGCAAGTATATTGATGGCATCGGCATCAAAAACAATAGGTTTATCCTCGCAGTTTTGTAATAGATAGGTTAATGTTTGTTCGGTCAATTGATGCATACCCAAACCGGGCCCAATGGCTATGGCTGTATATTTATCTAGATTGTTTGTTTCCAATGAAGAACATATCGCCGCATGGGTATCAACCCAACATCGTGCTTCTGGTACAGAAATTTGCATAATGTTGTATAACAATTTGGGTATGTGCAAAGTTAATGTTCCTAATCCAGCCCGTGTTGCTGCTCGGGCAGCAAGTACAGCAGCCCCGCCCATGCCATAACTGCCGGCTATCAACAGACCATGTCCCAAACTGTATTTATGTATCCACTTGGAAGGAGCGACATTCAATCTTGTCAGGTTTTCGGGACTTGTGGTATGGAATTTCATAGTTGAAACTTGTAATGCCAATTCTTCAGGCAAAACAATATCGTGGGTAAATATTTTCCATTGCCCAAATCGGGATTCGCTTTCGGGTAAGAAAAAAGCTTTTCTCGGCAATAGCAAACAATGTGTAAAGTTAGCATAAATGCATCTTTTTGCAATAGGTTCATCTACGGCGATTCCCGATGGCATATCTATGCTGTAAGTATATGCTTGAAGTTGATTGATATGTCTTATTTTTCTTTTGTCTTCTATATCGCTGAAAATTTTGGTGCAATCTTCTATGGCATCAACAATTAAACTATTGTCTTTAAAATAACTATGACTGAACTTCGTATAGGTGAACAATAAATTTTTTTTTCTTAGCGAATTAATGATTTGTGCATTTTCAGATTGATATTGTTCCTCATTGTGAAACAAAACCGCTAAAGTATCAGGATAGTGTTCCGATAGCATTTGAGTCAAAACAAGACCAATACTTCCCTTGAAACTATTACCGCAAAAAATATAGATAGAAGTTGTCTTTGGAAATTTCTGGAGAATATCGTTCAAAACACCATTGGCAATTTTATTTTTGAGCAAATTAATGGCTTCGCTATCCATTTTTGCCAAATATTGATAACAAGCATGAATAAAATTCTTATCTGCAAGAATCATGACCTGGATGTTTTAAAACTCAACATTTATTTCTTTTAGGTTTTCTCTAACCATTTCGACCAAATAAGCGATAATATCTGGATTTTGAATGGATATGCCGTCTAAAACTTCGGCTATTTCTTGCGTGTCAAATACATATTCCTTATCATTGTGTATGTGCTTGTAAATAAAATGAATATCAGGATAAGCCGAAGCGGTATAGACTATTGTTGTAGCAATATCACCAAGAGCGGGTCTATCTATGTGTTTATGTGAAAAGACAGCATGTACTTCAGTGCCGACTCCAACTTGTGAATTGATGGAAAATCTGCCTCCTGTTTTTTCGCAGTTTTGTTTAAGTAAAGGTATGCCCAAACCGACTTTGCGGACAGTTCTGGTTGTGAAAAACGGGTCGGTTACCCGTTGGAGCGTTTCTTCATTCATGCCACACCCGTTGTCTTCAAATATTAATTCATAAATATCTTGTTCTTCGTTTTCGATGATGGTAAATTTTATCAACGTTGCCTTGGCTCTTGTTGAGTTTTGCAAAATATCCATCACATGCAGGGATAAATCTTTCATCGGAAAATATTTTTCCGCAAAGATAGCAAAAAAAAATAGAATTACAAAAGAGAAAGAAAAATCAATTTATTTTTCCAACACTTTAATGGCTTCTTTTATCATATCATCTGTTTGGTGTATAACAGGGTAGAAGGCTGCATTGTCGTATATATTTCTTCCGATATATGCTTTGGCCCATTTGCAGAGTTCTTTTTTGGAAATGTCCGAAAGTGTTCCCGTAATGGAATCTTGTCTTCCTTTTTCTTGCATTTGAGCAATCATTTCTTCATTGACAGAAAAATATTTGACATAGTCTTTTGCGGTAGGGTATTGTTTGAGCAGTGTTTTTCTATTGTCGGTGGCGTATTTTGCTGCATATTGAAAAACAATGCCTTTGTTGTTTAATCGATTAAAAAAGATAAAATCTTCAGATGTTTTTAGTGGAATAAAAACATCGGGCATAATGCCGCCACCGCCATAGACAACCTTTCCCGATGGGGTGATGAATTTTAAAGAATCGTTAAAAGTATTTTTGTCTTTTTCTTCCATTTCTCCGTTTAAATAGCGTTCGTAGAAGTCGCTCATATATTTTTCTTCGTTGCCAGCATCAAAAGGTCTTTGAATACATCTTCCTACGGGTGTATAATAGCGGGCAATGGTTAGCAAGACTTCGGAAGAGTCGCTTAAAACAAATTGCTGTTGCACCAATCCTTTGCCAAATGAGCGTCTGCCGATAATTGTTCCGCGGTCGTGGTCCTGTATCGCCCCTGAAACAATTTCGCTGGCAGAAGCCGAATATTCATCAATTAACACTACAATATGTTGATTGTCATTTTGGAATTTTCCTTTTGCCGTTGCTCTTATTTCTTGAGTACGATAATGTAGCCCTTTGGTATAGACAATCATTTTTTTTGCAGGCAACAGTTCATCACAAACTTCTACGGCCGCACCCAAAAATCCTCCAGTGTTGCCTCTTAAGTCCAAAATAAGGCTTGTGGCTCCCTTATTGATCATTTTTTGTAATGCCTTACTAAATTCATCGGCTGTGGTTTGTGTAAAACTATTGATACTAATATAAGCAATAGTAGGGCGTATCATATAATAATAGTCAATGCTATTGATAGGAATGGCATCTCTTTTGATGGTAAAGTATAAAAGTTTGTCATTTTCATTTCGGAGGATACCTATTTTAACCGTGGAACCTTTCTTGCCTCGTATTTTTTGAATTACATCATTGTTCTGGATTTTTATCCCAGCAATTTTTGTAGTATCCACTTCTATGATTTTATCTCCGGGCAAAATGCCTGTTTTTTCTGCGGGACCATTGTTGGTAATACTCATTACCACAACTGTATCATTAATAATATTGAATTGAATACCAATGCCTTCTATTCCACCTCTCATCGTGGTTTCAAATTGTTGGGTTTCAGCCTTGGTCATATACGAGGAGTGGGGGTCCAATTCTGAAAGTATGGCTTTAATGGCATTGTCTGTCAGTTGGGTATTGTTGATTGTATCAAAATAATAATTTTTGATAAGACTTTGCAATTCTTTTATTTTATCTGCTTGTATATGTATTTCTTGTGCTATTTGTCGCCTTGGGTTTAACTGGTAACCGCCCACAAAACCTACTGCCAAGACTATGGCAAAAATTATGGGCAACAAACGATTGTTTTTGTTGTTGTGATATTCTTCGGACATTTTATTTATTCTATAACTTCAATATTCTGTTTAAGAAATTCGGTGGGAAAATGTAAAAATGTATTGTTATTTTGCAAGGCAACTTTGTTTTTTCCAACTATCAAAAACAAGGTTTTTTTTTCAAAAAACAAATCAATATCAGCAATTTCAAGCCCATATAATATCAATGTATTTTTATTGAGTTTGTAGCCTATAAATTGCATCGGACTTTCCCATTGCTCAACGGTAATTTCTTCAGATATATCTTTAGATAAACTATCGTTTTGATGATGAACAATCATTGTTGTTTTTTGGATGAGTCTGTCGCTTTGTATTTCAAAGTCTTCATCTGTGGAGTCTATGGGGCTGATATAATCAGTTATATCGTTGCTGGACTCCGTCTCGGTTTTTTTATTTTTTGTTGTGTTTTTTTGTTGTGTTTTGTTTAAGGGAGAGGGTGTTATTGCAATACTATCTTTTTCCTTGAAAGAATAGATATTGTCAATCTTTTCTATTTGCGTTTTTGTAAATTGTTTGATAATGCTAAAATATGCAACAATTGCAGATAATAATATTCCGCAAAATAAACCTAAGGCAAAAAACAGAATGTGTTGTTTTTTCTTTTGTGTAAGCATACTTATTGTATTGTTATTTGATAAGGTAAACGTGTTTGTATGCCTTCTATTTGTTTGGCTGTTTTCATTGCTTCAAGATATGGTGCCGCATATTGAAGATAAGTACTGTTTTTTATATATTTTATCATCATATTTTCCCAAAACGATTCGGACAATTCTGTGTAAAAGTCTTTCAAAACAGGATAATCTTTTGTGGTATAATTACTAATGCCTGCTAAATCGGCTGCTTTGTTGACTGCCACTTCGAGATTTCCAAGTGTATCTACCAAACCAAGTTCAAGAGCATCAATTCCAGACCAAACTCTACCCTGACCTATAGAATCAACATTTTCTTTTGTCAGGTTCCTGCCGTCTGCAACGCGGGTTAGAAATACATCGTAGGTGTGATTGACGTTTCTTTGCATAGTTGCCCGTTCCACTTCGTCCATCGGGCGGAATATGCCAAGAGCATCACTATGGGCATTGGTTTTGACAACTTCTACATTGACCCCTATTTTATTGTTTAAAAAAGATTTCGTATTGGGGAACATGCCAAAAACACCAATGGAACCCGTTATCGTATTGTGTTGGGCAACAATATAATTGGCAGCACAAGCAATATAATATCCGCCTGAAGCGGCCAAATCGCCCATGGAAACAACAATAGGTTTTTCCGCTTTTGTTTTGACAACTTCTCTCCAAATATTTTCAGACATCAAAGCATCTCCACCACCTGAGTTGATACGCAAAACAATGGCTTTGACTTTTTTATCTTTTCTTAATTTAATTAATTCTTGAGTAATATTTTCTCCTATTGAAGAAGAGGAACCTTCGTCCATAATGATATTTCCGACAGCGTATAAGACGGCAATTTTATTTTGTGAAGACTGCGTTTTGACGGAAACATTGTTGTATTGTTTTAATGAAATAGTTGAAATATCTTTATTATCAGCAATTTTCATTTGTTTTTTCAAAAAATTGATATATTGGTCAGCGTAAACAAGCGAATCGACAAAACCTAATTCAAGTGTTTTGTTATTGTCGCCCAATAAAGTTAGGTTGTCGCAGGCTGATTGGAATGTATTTGCTTCCATTGAGCGGCTTTCACAAATTTGTGTACTCATTTTTTCCCAAATAGAGTTGAGCAAGCGGCTCATTTGTTCTCTATTGGCATCGCTCATAGATTCTAAAATATAAGGTTCTACAGCACTTTTATAGGTGCCGACTTTGACTACTTGCATTTCTATGTCCATCTTGTTCAATAGATTTTTGAAAAACAAGACAGAAGAAGATAGACCTTGTAACACAAACAAGCCTTGTGGATTGAAAAAGACCTTGTCTGACACAGAGGCCAAATAGTAGGCTCCCTGAGAATAAATATCACCATAAGCATACACGAATTTTTTTGATTCTTTAAAATCTGTCAAGGCATCACGTATTTCTTCCAAAGTGGCAACAGAAGCGTTCATTTTGTCCAATCTCAAAGAGATGCCAGCAATATTTTCATCGTTTTTGGCTTTTTTTATGTTATCCACAATGGTTTTCAAGCCAATTTCTTTAGTAGAACCAAAGCCATTGCCCATATATTTTTCAAAGGGATTGTCCACTGAACGTTCAACAATGGTTCCTTCTAAATTTAACACAAGCAGGGTGTTGGATTTTACATCAACGCTTTGAGTGGAACTTAATCCCACCATTCCAATGACAAATATTAAAAATAAAACAAATACAATAATCTGAAATAAGAATAAGCCTACTACGGTAGCAAAGGCCATTTTAAAAAATTGTTTCATAATGATGTTTTTATATGGATAGTGATTATTTTCTCATTTCACGCATATTGGCAAAGTTGATATTTAACCGAAGCGTTATCACATGATGATTTCTGTAGGTGAAAGGTTCCCAAATACTTTGTTCTGTCTTTTCCGCAAACTCTCTGTTAAAGGTATTGTAAAAAGTACCTATGCTAAATCCGTATGTAATGGAACCCGTAACACGTTGCACCTCTTTGGTACGATTGCGGTATTTGGCGGGAAAGGTAAATCCTATTTCCGGACGAATATAAAAATTGGCACTTGCCTCGTTGTACAAATAGTCTGCACGTTGGGTTCTGGGTGCATAGACAATTTGCAGGGCAATTCCATAAATAAAAGGGTTAAGGTCCACATTGCCAATAAAACTGCAATGAAAGGTTCCGCTTAAACTATGAATAAAGTAATCTTGCCGTTTGTCAATACACAATCCTAAAGAATAAACAACAGATTGTTGCATAAAACGATTGCCAACCCCATAATATTGTGTGGCAGAATATCCAACACCAATGGCCACAGTTGGCTTGAATGGATTGAAATTGTCTGGAGCGAATCCAAATGCTTGTATGGTTAAACCATGGCGTATGACAGACATACTTTTTCCTAAACTTGAAAAATTATTTTTGTGGTTACGGCGATTTATTTGACCTGATACATTTTGAGGATTCAACAAAACGGCTACCAATGCCAATGCGATAAGCCATGATATAGTATGAACACGTTTAATCTCAATTCTATGCATATTTTAAATAATAATAATCCAATTTTGCAAAGATAATAAAAAAACTAAAATCTATTATAAATTATTGTTTTTATTTTTTTGCTCTCTTTTATTTTGTATAAAAATAAATTGTATCTTTGCAAAAATTTAAACGTAAAGAGATGAAAAGAGTAAATGTATTATTAGCATTATTGATAGCAAGTTCTTTGTTTTTAGGTGTTAATGCCCAATCAAAACTAAAATTGGCTCATGTTAGTTCAACTGAATTGATGAAAATAATGCCGGGAGTGGATACGGTTCAAAAAGCCTTGGAAATTTATTATACGCAATTGGAAGATGAGGTAAAGGCAATGGTAGCAGAATATCAACAAAAAGTTGCCGATTATCAAGATAAACTGCCGACAATGAGTCAAAGTTTGCAGAAGGTAAAAACAGAAGAAATACAAGATTTGCAAGCACGTATTCAACGATTTCAAGCAGATGCCGAAGAAGATTATCAGAAAAAACAGATGGAATTGTTGCAGCCTATTAAAGATCGGGTGGAAAAGGCTATTGCAGAAGTCGCCAAAGAAAATGGCTATTCCTATGTTTTTGATTCCGGACTTGGTGTTTTGCTCTATCAAGACGAAAGTGACAATATTTTTGAATTGGTAAAAAAGAAAATAGGTATAAAATAGCAAATAATATTTTTTTAACACAAAACAAAAAGGTAGAGGTTTCTCTGCCTTTTTGTGTAAAAACAAATGTATTATTATGGTAAATGTTGTTTTAGATAAACAATTGCAACAAAAATTGCAATCAATTGGCAAGAGGGATATAGAAATATTTTCCCGTTTGCAAGAAGGAACCGGTTTGGGTAATGATTTTTTAGGTTGGCTCCATTTGCCTCAAGATTTGTCTGAAGATATTGTTGTAGCAATAGAAAATACCGCTCAACGCTTGCAAAAGATTGCAGAAAAAATAGTTGTTGTCGGTATTGGTGGGTCTTATTTGGGAGCACGTGCTGTTATTTCGGCTCTGCAAACCAATTTTGTAACTCCAAAACATGAAGTGATTTATGCAGGGAATCATTTGTCGCAAGACTATATGGTAGATTTATTGCATTTGTTGGATACGACAGATTATGCGATTATTGTTATTTCCAAATCGGGAACAACTACCGAACCTGCCGTTGCCTTCAGATTGTTAAAACAACATTGTGAACGAAAATATGGCAAGGCAAACGCTAAAGAACGTATTGTCTGCATTACTGATAAAGAAAAAGGAGCTTTGAAAGTAATGGCTACCCAAGAACAATATGAAACTTTTGTGATTCCTGACAATGTGGGCGGTCGCTATTCTGTGCTTACCCCTGTTGGCTTGCTGCCAATTGCTGTAGCCGGATTTAATATCAGAAATATACTCAATGGCGCAAAGGCAATGCAGAAAAAATTGTCCGTACTTAATGAAAACAATTGTGCTTTGTTGTATGCTAAAGTACGAAATTATTGGTTGGCAAATGGTAAGTCTGTAGAAGTTTTGGCTTCGTTTGAACCTCGCTTTTATTATCTGATAGAGTGGTGGAAACAACTTTTTGGAGAAAGTGAAGGCAAAAATAATAAGGGTTTGTTCCCAACGGGACTGCTTTATACTACAGATTTGCATTCTATGGGGCAATATATGCAACAAGGACAACGAATAATGTTTGAAACTTTTTTGTCTGTCAAACAATCTGAAAATATTTGTCAAGTTCCGTTTGATGAAAATAATTTGGATAAACTGAATTTTATTGCAGGCAAAACATTGAAAGAAATAAATGAAAAAGCGGAATTGGGAACAATCCTGGCACATCAACAAGGGGGAGTTCCAACTTTGAAAATTGAAATAGAAACACTTGATGAACAAACTATTGGAGAATTGATTTATTTCTTCGAATTTTCATGTGGTCTTAGTGCTTATATGCTTGAGGTCAATCCGTTTGACCAACCGGGAGTTGAAAGCTACAAAACCAATATGTTTGCCTTATTGAACAAACCCGGTTACGAAAAAGAAACCAAAGAAATTCAAACGCAAATCGAACGATTGTAATGGAATATTTTTTGGATATGGACAGACAATTCTCTTTGTATGAGAATGCTGCTGTTGTTTTGTTACCTGTCCCTTACGATGGCACAAGCACTTTTGTCAAAGGGGCTGATCTTGGTCCACAAGCCATTATAGATGCTTCGGATAGTATAGAACTATATGATATTGAAGATGATATAGAAATATACACTTGCGGTATTCATACTGCAAAACCTATAGAGGATATGCGTTCGCCGGAAACAATGGTCAATGCGGTTTATCAACGAACCAAAACTTATTTGCAAGACAATAAAATGGTTTGTGTTTTGGGGGGAGAACATTCCGTTAGTTGTGGAGCCATACAAGCCTATGCCGAAAAATATGAGAATCTGTCTGTTTTGCAATTAGATGCTCATGCTGATTTGAGAGATGAATATCAAAATTCACCTTATAATCATGCTTGTGCAATGAGACGTGTACAAGATATACTTCCAACAATTGTACAAGTTGGTATCCGTTCGGTTGCAGAAGAGGAACGCAAAAATATTGTGGCAGACAATATTTTTTATGCACATTTGATGTACAATAATGATGATTGGATGCAAAAAGCCATAGATAGATTGTCTGATAATGTTTATGTTACAATAGATTTGGATTGTCTTGACCCTTCTATACTGCCTTCTACGGGTACTCCTCTGCCGGGTGGAATGATGTGGTATGAAATGTGGACTTTTTTCAATAAATTGATTGCACAAAAAAATATTGTCGGTTTTGATGTGGTGGAATTATGTCCAAATCCTGCTGACAAATCTTCAGATGTTTTGGCTTCTGTTTTGGTATATAAGTTAATTACCAAACTAATCAAAAAACGGCAATATAAATGATAAATTAGACGGACAAAACTTTAAAAGTTAGTCCGTTTTTTTTGGCTTGTTGAATAAAAACAGGTAAAGCCTCCAACATATTGTCGGTCGCTTTGGGATTGTCATGAAAAACGACAATTCCGCCATATTTGCTTACACTTTTTATTAAGCGTAAACATTTTTCAGGGCTATTGGTTCTCACCCAATCGTAACTCAAATTTGTCCAAAAAACAATACGGAATGTTTTTTTCAAGTGCCACCATTGCCTTAAACCTATTCGCCCATGTGGAGGCCTGAATAGTTTGCTGTTTATGAGCTGATTGGCGTTCTTTACATCTTGAATATAAATTTGAAAAGGAGTGTGCCAGCCGTTGAGGTGTTTCATAGTATGATTACCTACAGCATGCCCCTGTGCCTTTATTTTTTCAAATATTTCGGGGTAACGCTGTACGTTTTCACCCACACAAAAAAAAGTGGCTTTTACTTTCTCGGCAGCCAGAATGGCGAGTATTTGTTCGGTTACCTCTTTTTGCGGACCGTCATCAAAGGTGAGAAAAACAACTCCTTTTTCCCGAAAGATATGCCAAAATAATCCTTTTTTTAACAAAAAGAAGATGGAAAATGCAAATATAAAAATTGTAATAATAAGATAGATAAACATTTATATTTTTTGTTGAGAAATATTTTTATTTTTGCAAAAATAAGTATTTTTGCAAAAAAATCAAAATATGATTACACTTAATTTTTTAAAAGAACACCCGCAAGAGGTTATCGATAGGCTAAAAGTGAAAAATTTTGACGCTGAACAATACGTTGAAATTATTTTAGCTATTGATACACAACGGAGAGATATTCAAAAACGTTTGGATAACAATTTGGCTCGTCAAAATCAGATAGCCAAACAGATAGGGCAATTGTTTAAATCGGGAAATGTTGCCGAAGCCCAAGCGTTAAAAGACGAAACCTCAGAATTGAAAGTTGCCGAAAAAAATATGTCGGCTGAACTTTCGGAAAAAGAACGGGAGCTGAACAATACCCTTGTTTTATTGCCAAATTTGCCTCATAGTTCTGTCCCCAAAGGAAAATCGGCAGATGATAATGAAATTGTATATTCTTGGGGCGATACAAGTGTTCAATCGTTTATGAAACCACACTGGGATGTGGCTGCTGACTTGAAAATGCTTGATTTTGAAACGGGTGTAAAAATTACAGGAGCAGGTTTCCCTATTTATATTAATAAAGGTGCTAAACTGCAACGTGCTTTAATCAATTTCTTCTTGGACAAAGCCGCTCAAGCAGGTTATAATGAGGTGCAAGTACCTTATATGGTCAATGAAGATTCTGCTTATGCTACGGGACAATTGCCTGATAAGGAAGGACAAATGTATTATGTTAAAGAAGATAATTTTTATCTTATTCCGACTGCAGAAGTGCCTTTGACAAATATTTATCGGAATGTAATTCTTAAAGAAAGCGATTTCCCGATAAAACAATGTGCTTATTCTGCCTGTTTCCGTAGAGAAGCGGGGTCGTATGGCAAAGATGTGCGTGGTTTGAACCGTTTGCATCAGTTTGATAAAGTGGAAATTGTGCAAATTGTTCACCCAGAAAAGTCTTACGAAGTTTTGGAAGAAATGAAAGCACATGTAAAAAACTTGCTTGAAGAATTGGGATTGCCTTATCGTATTGTCAGACTTTGCGGTGGTGATATAAGTTTTACTTCTGCTCTAACATTCGATTTTGAAGTCTTTTCCAAAGGGCAACAAAAGTGGTTGGAAGTAAGTTCGGTGTCTAATTTTGAATCATTCCAAGCCAACAGAATGAAATTGCGTTTTAAATCAGAAAACGGAAAACCACAATTGGCACATACATTAAATGGGTCGGCCTTGGCTTTGCCAAGAATTATGGCTGCATTGATTGAAGATTGTCAAACGGAAGATGGGCATATTATAATACCAAAGGTCTTACAAGCATATATGGCTTGTGATTTGATATAATAAATCAATTTTGCTATCATTTATTTTGTTCAGAAGAATGGATTTTTGATGCAAGAAACAGTGATATAATGTTTAATGTTTGTGAAACATTTCTCCTAAAATTAGGACAATATTGATTTTATAAAAAGTTGTATCTTTACGAAATTTTAAAACAAATACAGAAATGAGAGATATGAAAAAGTTATTATTATTTTCAGTTGCGGCAAGTCTATTGGTCTTTACGGCTTGCAAGAAAGAGTTTACCATTACGGTACAAAGCAACAACGAAGCGTGGGGTAGTGTTACGGGAAGCGGCACATACGCCAAAGGTTCAACGGTGAGCATAGCAGCGGTAGCCAAAAGTGGTTATAAGTTTGTGTCATGGCAAGACAATAATACCGACAATCCGCGAAGTATTACGGTGAATGCGAATGAAACATATATAGCGACATTTGCCAAAGAAAGTGGTGGTGGCGGAGAAGAGCCGACTGGATTGGATATTAACACGGGCATACCCGTTATAGATGCTTTAGCCAATGATATGATAATGGTACAGGGTGGCTCATTCTTGATGGGATCTACAAGTGGCGATACCTATGCGTACGATGGTGAAAAGCCACAACACAATGTAACTTTGAGTGATTTTTATATCTGCAAGTATGAGGTTACGCAGGAGTTGTGGCAGGCAGTGATGGGTAGCACGCCTAC
>CAJOFD010000035.1:0-12473 GCA_905233585.1 uncultured Bacteroidales bacterium | reverse complement strand
TCGTATGCCTACGGAGGCGGAATGGGAATATGCGGCACGGGGAGGCAACAAGAGCAAAGGCTATACTTATTCCGGAAGCAATACATTAGGAGATGTAGCGTGGTACACAGACAATAGCAATAATACTATCCATCAGGTTATGCAAAAACAAGCCAATGAATTGGGCTTGTATGATATGAGTGGTAATGTATGGGAATGGTGCAGTGATTGGTATAGCAGCACCTACTATAGTGAGAGTGCAGGAGCGAGCAATCCTAAGGGACCGTCGTCGGGGTCTTACCGCGTGTATCGGGGTGGCGGTTGGCGCAGCATTGCGAGGGGCTGCCGTGTAGGCACTCGTAACGGCGGCACTCCTGGCCTTCGCAACTACGCTCTCGGCTTCCGCCTTGCCCTATAGAAAAGGCATGTAATAAGCATACGCTTGTTTTTGTGTAAAAACAAACCGTGTTTTGCCTGCAGAAAAATCCTTTTTTTTCTTTTTTATGGTATTAAAAAAAGTGTTATCTTTGTAATTTATCTAAAAACTTATTTCACATAAAAGCAATGTCTTCAAGTATTTCACAAGCAGCAGGAAAAATCACTACGCATGTGTTGCAACGCATGAAAAACAATCATGAAAAAATAGCCGTGCTTACCGCTTATGACTATTCCATGGCCAAATTATTGGAATTGGCAGGTGTGGAGGTGATATTGGTAGGGGATAGTGCCGCCAATATTATGGCGGGTTATAAAACGACCTTGCCTATCACGCTGGACCACATGATATATCATGCCACATCGGTAGTGGCTGCTGTGGAAAAAGCCTTGGTTGTGGTTGATTTGCCATTCGGTACCTATCAGGGCAATTCCAAAGAGGCATTGCATTCGGCCATACGTATTATGAAAGAATCGGGGGCTGATGCTGTGAAACTGGAAGGCGGCAAAGAAATATTGGAGTCGATAGATAGGATTCTCACTGCAGGTATTCCTGTGATGGGACATTTGGGGCTAACGCCTCAATCCATTAATAAATTCGGTACCTATACGGTTAGAGCACAAGATCCTATTGAAGCAGATAGGTTGTTGCATGATGCTTTGTTGTTGGAAAAGGCAGGTTGTTTTGCCATTGTATTGGAAAAAATACCGGCTTTGCTGGCAAAACAAGTATCAGAAACGGTAAAAATACCTATTATCGGCATTGGTGCCGGTGGTGCTGTTGACGGTCAAGTGTTGGTATTGCACGATATGTTGGGAATAACCCAACAATTTTCTCCAAGATATTTAAGGCGATATCATGATTTGAGTACGGAAATTACACAAGCCGTACAACATTATATCAAAGATGTAAAAACCAGAAATTTCCCAAATGATAATGAACAATATTAATCATTAATCAAAAACAAAATACCAAAAACAAAAAATACGCAAAATCAATATGAGTGAGCAGTTGAAACATGAATGTGGTGTAGTTTTACTACGGTTGTTAAAACCATTGGATTATTATATAGAAAAATATTCCACTGCTTTTTATGGGTTGAACAAACTATATTTATTGATGCAAAAACAACACAATCGGGGACAAGATGGGGCAGGTTTTGCTGCTATCAAATTTGATGCTGCTCCCGGTATTGGTTATATAGACAGACAACGTTCCAATTCCGCTACTCCGATAAAGGATTGTTTTACACCCGTATATGATTCTTTGCAGAAGTTGGCCGATGAAAATCCGGAAAAGTTGATGGATGCCCAATGGCTGAAAAATAATGTCAAATTTGCCTCGGAATTGTTTTTGGGGCATTTAAGATACGGAACATACGGCAAAAATGATATTAGCACCGTACATCCGTTTATCATTACCAACAATTGGGTATCAAGAAACATTGTTGTTGCGGGCAATTTCAATATGACTAATTCCGATGAATTGTTCAAAGATTTGGTTGCTTTAGGACAACACCCCATAGAAACAAGTGATACCATTACCATTTTGGAAACGATAGCCAACCATTTGAATAAAGCCAATGATGATATGTATCGTAAGTTTAAGGCTGAAGGTATGTACAAATATGATATATCCAGACGTATTCAAAAAGAAATGAATGTGTTGGATATTCTAAAAGGTGCTTCTGCAAAATGGGACGGTGGTTATGTGTTTTGCGGAATGCTTGGTCATGGCGATGCCTTTGTCTTGAGAGATCCGGCGGGAATAAGACCCGCTTTTTACTATCATGATGATGAAGTGGTGGTTATTACCTCTGAACGCCCTGCTATACAGACGGCTTTTAATGTGCCAGCGGAAGAAATAAACGAACTTCCTGCGGGTCATGCCGCTATTATTAAGGCCAACGGTGATTTTTCTATCAAAAAATGTCATGAACCTTTGCCTGAATTGAAACAATGTTCTTTTGAACGCATTTATTTTTCACGAGGAACCGATAAGGATATTTATCAGGAACGTAAACGTTTGGGAGCCTTGTTGTTGCCCGAAGTATTGAAATCGATTGACAATGATTTGCGAAATACCGTTTTTGCTTATATTCCCAATACGGCATTGGTGGCATTTAACGGTATGTTTGATGCTCTTAGAGACCATTGCAATGAAGTAAAAAAACGCAAATTATTAGAAAAAAAAGAAGAATTGACTCCCGAATTGATAGACAAAATATTGTCCATTATGCCACGTTTTGACCAAGTGGCGGTGAAAGATATGAAATTGCGGACTTTTATCACCCAGGACAATCAAAGAGATGATTTGGTGGCACATGTTTATGATATAACCTATGGTGTTGTCAATAAAAATGTGGATAATTTGGTCGTATTAGACGATTCCATTGTTAGGGGAACAACCTTGAAACAAAGTATTATCCGTATGCTTGACAGATTACACCCACAAAAAATTGTTATAGCAAGTTCCGCTCCACAGATTCGTTATCCTGATTGTTATGGTATAGACATGAGCCGTTTGGGCGAATTTGTCGCTTTTCAAGCCGCAATTGCATTGTTAAAAGAACGCAATATGGAATATGTGATAAACGATGTGTATAAAAAAGCGAAAGCACAAGAAAATTATCCTAAAGAAGAAATTGTGAATTATGTACAAGAAATATATCAGCCATTTCATGCCGCTGAAATTTCCAAAAAAATAGCGGAATTGGTTCGCCCCGATGATATTCATGCCGAAATAGAGGTTGTTTACAACAGTATAGAAAACTTACATCAGGCATGTCCAAATCATAAAGGTGATTGGTATTTTACAGGAAACTATCCGACACCGGGAGGTTTTAAGGTGTTGAACAAATCCTTTATCAATTATATAGAAAACGTAAAAGAACGTCCTTGGTAAAATAGTTGTATATAAATATGAAAAAGTTTTTTGTTATATCCGTGTTGATATGGGCTTGTGCTTGGGGATATGCACAAGAAATACAAGAACAAGAAGAAGGTCAAGAGCAAGAATTCAGGTTGGGTGAAATAGATGTGCATATAGTCGGTCAATTTTGCGGACACAATTATCTAGGCGATTCCTATGCTGTAACAGGTTTTGGCTTATATGCCGGTTATTCTCATTTTTTTAAGGACAATCACAGATTGTCAGGTGGTGTGGAATTGACCTATCGCAATGGTGGTGGGCAGGTTTTGTTTATCCCCGATTATCACTATGAATGGCAAATCAAGCGTTTTAGAACAGCAGTAGGTATGGAATTGATGATAGGTTATTGCCGAGGTTTCGGTTTTGCTTATGGTTTGCAACCGAATGTGGAATTTGGGGTGTTTGTTTCCCAAAATGTTTCTTTAAAATTGGGGGTAGGATACAGAATGATGGGCTATCCTTCAGCCCGAAAAGAGGTTGGAAAATTCTTGGGAGAAATACCCATTACTTTTGGTGTAACATTCTAAACAACAATGTGTCATCAAAAATTTATGCAGAGAGCCTTGGAGATAGCACAACATGGTTGTGGCAATGTGTCTCCGAACCCTATGGTAGGCAGTGTTATTGTGTATGATAATTTGGTTATCGGAGAAGGTTATCATCGTCAATATGGGCAGGCCCATGCAGAAGTAAATGCGGTGAATAGTGTCAAAGATAAGTCATTGTTGGAAAAATCAACAATGTATGTAACCTTGGAACCGTGTTCGCATTTTGGAAAAACACCTCCTTGTGCTGATTGGATTATTCAGCATAAAATATCAAAGGTGGTGGTGGCAACCTTGGATTCTAATCCTAAGGTATCGGGAAAAGGTATTGAAAAATTAAGAAATGCAGGGATTGAAGTTATTGTCGGTGTTTTAGAAAAAGAAGCACAATGGTTGAACAGACGTTTTTTTACGTATCACGAAAAACAACGTCCGTATATTATTTTGAAATGGGCACAGACTTTGGATGGCTATATGGATTGTAATGCAAGAACGGAAACACAACGTCAACCATATTGGATTACCAATGAAAAATTACGCTACGAAGTACATCGTTGGCGAAGAGAAGAAGATGCTATTTTCTGTGGGGCGAACACGTTGTTGAATGACAATCCCCAATTGAATTGTCGTTTGGTAGGTGGTAAAAATCCCATTAGACTGACTTTTTTGAACAAAGATATAGGTCATCAAGGATTATGCTTTTTTGATAATTCCCAACCGACTTGGGTTTTTAATACGGACCGTGAATGTGAAATAGCACAAACCCGATATGTTCGTTTGACGGAAAAAGATTGGGCGGAAAATATGTTAAGATATTTGTACGACAATAAAATTCAATCTGTGATTATAGAAGGCGGTCAAAAAACGTTGAATCATTTCATGGAAAAAAATCTTTGGGACGAAATGCGGGTATTGGTGGGCAATAAATGGTTTGCCAAGGGTTTGAAGGCTCCTGTAATAAATGTTCAGCCTTCTGATATTCAAATGTTTAACAAAGATAAACTATTATATTTTTATCAACAATGAAAAAGAAATACTATGTGGTTTGGAAGGGGGTAACCCCCGGTATTTATAACAATTGGGAAGATTGCAAAAAACAAGTGAATGGTTTTTCCAATCCAAAATACAAGTCCTTTTCAACATTAGAAGAAGCCCAATCCGCTTATGCTGCTACTGCAGATGAATATTTGTCTGCCCGCAAATCGCCTATGCAGCCCATTATGAAAAGTCTTTACGGCGAGCCAATAGTACCAAGTATCGCGGTTGATGGGGCTTACAGCTCTTCAACAAAAATGGCTGAATATCAATGTGTAGATGTGGCTACCAAGCGTTTGATTTTTAGAAATGGTCCATTTTTGGACGGCACAAACAATGTGATGGAGTTTCTGGCATTAGTACATGCTTTGGCTATGTGTAAAAAACATTATCTCCAATGTCCCATCTATTCTGACAGTGTCAATGCAATGAAATGGGTGAGGGCTAAAAAAGCAAATACAAAAATGCAAAGGACTATCAATAATGGAAAACTTTTTGAGTTGATAGAAAAGGCTGAAATTTGGTTGCAAACCAATACTTATTCCAATCAAATATTAAAATGGCATACAGATGTTTGGGGTGAAATACCTGCAGACTTTGGTCGAAAATAAACACAAATCCTTTTACAATGAATAAACACAAATCTGTTGTTTGGGCATATATTTTTCTTGTTTTTTCAATGATATGCTGGGGAACCTCGTATGTTTTTACGTCTATAGTGTTGGAATGCACCAATCCGTTGACCTTGGTTTCATTGCGTTTGCTGATTTCCGATATTTTGTTATGGATAATTATACTAATATTTTTCCGCAAATATGCAATACAAAAAAAAGATTGGCTATATTTGTTTTTTTTGGCGATGTGCGAACCTTTTTTGTATTATATAGGAGAAACATACGCTTTGGATAGGATTAGCCCTGTTATTGCTTCTACTATAGTAGCCACTATACCGATATTTACAATGTTGGCGATGATTGTATTTTGGAAACAAAAAATGCCTGTAAAAAATATTGTTGGTGTCATCTTATCGTTGTTGGGCATCGTGTTTATGGTTGTCAATAAAAATATGGAAATAGATGTTGATGTTTGGGGCATAATGTTGATATTTTTGGCTGTTTTTGCCTCGGTCGGTTATGGATTAATCATCAATGATTTGTCGGCACGTATTCACCCTATTTGGTTGATAGCACTTCAAAATACAATAGGTTTAGGTTTGTTTTTTCCGTTATGGTTGACTTCCGGACAACCGATAGATTATAAAATATCAGGAGAAACAGTGATATTGACAACACTATCGCCTGAAGTTGTATTTTGGGGGTCAATTGTTATTTTGTCTGTATTTTCATCTACAATAGCCTATATGTTGTATTCTATCAGCATTTCAAAAATAGGCATTGCCAGATCGGCCGTATTTACAAATGCTATTCCAATAGTTACTGCCATAACCGCATTTTTGCTGACAGGCGAAATGATGAGCCCCATAAAAATATTCGGTATGTGTGTTATTATTTTAGGTTTGATATTGACACAACTTGATTCAACAAAAACATCTCATAGCACAATAAATTGTAAAGAATAGACGTTAAGAGAACAAAAAATAAAACGTATATGTTGCAGTTTGAAAACGAAAAGATTCTTTATGCTTTGCTGTTGATTCCGATAATGATAGTAATATATGTTTATTTATATTACAGATATAAAAAACGTATATATGCATACGGCGAAAAACATTTGATAACTCGTTTGACAAGTGATGTATCTATGTTTATGCAACATTTAAAATTCAGTTTGTTATGCTTGATATGGTGTTGTTTGGTGTTTGCTCTTGCCAATCCGCAACGGGGTATGGGACTTGCCAAAGAAAAACGCAAGGGTATAGAAATAATGTTTTGTTTGGATGTGTCAAATTCTATGTTGGCACAAGATTATGTCCCCAATCGTATTGAGGCAGCCAAACGTTCTGTAATGTCATTTATAGACAAATTGCAAGGTGATAAGATTGGTATCGTTATTTTTGCGGGCAAATCATTTGTACAATTGCCGATAACCTCTGATTATGCTGCTGCAAAGATGTTTGTCAATAATATTTCCACCACACAAATCAATACGCAGGGAACAGATATTGCCGGAGCTATTGATGTTGCAGCCGCATCAATGTTGCCGCAGGCAGGCTTGTTGTCCAACAATGCAGCCTTGGCAAAACAAAAGAAAACCAACAAAGCCATTATTGTTGTTTCAGATGGAGAAGACCATTTTGATGAAGCCGTAGAGGTTGCAGAGCAAGTGGCTAAGCAAGGTATTCATGTTTATACGCTTGGCGTGGGCAGCACGCAGGGAGAGCCTATCCCTATACGTACCAAAAGTGGAGTGGATTACAAAAAGGATAAAGATGGAAATACTGTCATTACTCGCTTGAATGAGCAGGTGTTGAAAGATATTGCACAAGCAGGCAATGGGGCCTATATTTATGCCAACAATGCCTATATGGGTTTTGAAGAATTGAAAAATCAATTGGATAAATTGGAAAAAACAGAAATGGAAGAGGTTAGTTTTTCTATTTACGAAAGCAAATATTATATTCCATTGTGGATTGCTTTTTTCTTGACAATTGTTGAATTGTTTTTGTTCAGTCGTAAATTGTTTGATATAAAAATAATGCAAAGAATAAAAAGAAACAATATCTTGCCATGTTATTTGCTAATAGTAATCTTGTCAATTGCTAATATTGCCTTTGGACAAACAAAAGAGGAGTTGCAGGCAGTGAGAGCAGGCAATAGACAATATAAACAAGCTGAAAAATTAAACCAAGAAGCGGAAAAACTGCAAAGTCAGCAAAGACAAAGCAATCAAAATGAGATAGCGGAAAAAAATAGACAAGCACAGGCTCTGTACAATAATGCAAACACCAATTATATCAAGGCAAATACTTCTACGGGCAATTACTATAAGAGTTTGTTCAATCAAGGAGATGCCCTATATAGGCAAGGAAAATATGAAGATGCACAAAAAAAATGGGCTTCGGTGTTGGAAAATACGCAAATAGATAAAACGACCAAAGCCAAAACCTATCATAATTTAGGAAACAGTTTGTTGCAACAACAAAAATATCAGGAAAGTATTGAGGCTTATAAACAAGCATTGAAACTTGAACCTAAAGATATGGATACCAAATATAATTTGGAATATGCCAAGAAAATGTTGTTGATGCAACAACAAAACCAACAAAATAATCAACAGAACAATCAAAATAACAAGGATAATAAAGAAAATCAAGATAAAAAAGACCAGAATCAAAACAATCAAGATAAAAATCAGGACAACAATCAAGACAACAATCAAGATAAAAATAAAGACAACAACAATCAAGACAAACAAGATAAAAACAAGGATAATAAAAAAGATAATCAACAAGAAAGTCCTGCAGACAGACAAAAGCGAGAACAAATGAAACGCCAATTGGACGCCTTGCAACAAAATGAAAAAAATACGCAAGAAAAAGTCCAACTTAAAGAAACGCAAACAGGCAGACCAGTAAAACAAGAAAAGGATTGGTAAGATGAGAACATTTTTTCAAAAAATACTATTTAGGTTGTGTGTACTTGTATGCTTTTGGGCAACTCCCCAAGCTTACGCACAATTCACTTGTACACTCAAAGCTCCGAGTGAGGTGGAGGTCGGAGAATATTTCCAATTGAGTTTTGTCTTGAATGACAAACCATCGTCTTTGCCGAAAATGAATATTCCCAACTTCACCCTTATCAATGGTCCCAATGTTAGTTCATCTTCGTCTATATCTATTGTGAACGGGAGAATGACTTCCAATTCATCATATACCTATACTTATGTGTTTGTTGCTAACAAGGAAGGAACCTATACTTTTCCTGCCGTAACATTTTCGTCAGGCAAGGAGCAGACTCAATCCAATGCTTTGACTATAAGAGTTGTTTCTGGAAATACTACGCCCCCAAATACATCACAAAACGCTTCCAATGCTACGCAAAATACGCAATCCAGACAACAAAATACCAATAGTTCATTCAACAAAAACGATTATTTTATTCGTGCTACCGTTGATAATGCCAATCCATACGTAGGACAACAAGTTGTTATTCGCTACAAAATGTATATTAGTGAACAGGCTTATCGCTACCAAGCCAGTTTGACAAGTATGCCTTCGGCAAGCAATTGTTGGACATATGAATTAGGCGACAAAAATACCGAACCCAAACGTTATACTGAAACCCTTAACGGCAAACGCTATCATGTATCAGATATTAGAACCATTGCAGTTTATCCACAAAAAAGCGGGCAGATAAAAATTAGTCCATTGGAGGCTGATTTAGTGGTTCAAGTATTGGTGCAACAGCAACAACAATCCACAGGAGACCCGTTCTTTGATGCTTTCTTTGGTGGTACCACAACGCATGCACAGAATGTTGATTTGAAAATTGCTTCCAATGTGGTGAATTTAAATGTAAAAGAGCTTCCTCATACTGGCAAACCCGATAATTTTAGTGGTTTGGTGGGCAATTTCTCTATACAATCGACATTGACACGTGAAAAGGTGTCGGCGGATGATGCGACTAATTTGAAAATAACTATTTCTGGCAATGGCAATTTGCAATATATTAATGCTCCTGAATTGCTGTTTCCTGCAGATATAGATGTGCATGATCCCAAAATTACCGATAATATCAAAACAAGTCTTAATGGTGTTTCGGGGTCAAGAACATTTGAATATATTCTCATCGCCAGAACCCCGGGTACTTACACCTTGCCTGCTGCTGAATTTGTCTATTATGACAAGGCTCAAGAAAAATATGTTACCCTCAAGGGACAAGAGTTTACTCTTAATGTGGATAAGTCAAAAGGAGGGGGGCAAATCGTTTATAATAGTATAAACAACAAGAAAGATATAAAAATGTTGGGCAACGATATTCGCCACATTAAGACGGATGTCAGTCCAAGCAAACAACATCATACATTCATGGAAACGGGTTGGTATTATTTGTTGTTGGCATTGCCGTTTCTTTGTCTGTTGATGTTTTATATAATTGTTCGCAAAAAGCATAAGGATAATCAAAATATTGTTTTGGTTAAAGATCGCCAAGCCGCAAAAACTGCAAAAAAACGATTGCAAAAAGCCGAGAAATTACTTAAAGCAAATGTGCAACAAGAATTTTATGAAGAAATATCACAAGTGTTATGGGGATATGTGAGCGATAAATTTCATATTCCAATCGGACAATTGTCAATGGATACGGCAGAAGAGAAATTGTTGCAACACAATATGAAACCTCAAAGCATAGAGATGTTTATGGATACCTTGAAAATGTGCGAATATGTGCGTTTCTCTCCATCGTCTGATATGACTCCAGCAAAAATGTACGAACAGACTTTTAATTTCATCACACAAATAGAGCGTGAGTTGAAAAATTAAATTGATTGTTATTAAGTTTTTCTTTTTCATATTTTAACGTAGAGGCAATCATTATGCCTCTACATCTTTTTCTGGAATTATTTTTTCGGGTTATTCTACGACTACAACAATCGTCTGTGAGTTGCCTTCATTGTCTATAGCTGTTATATTGTGTCTGCCATTGGGAAGATAGACGGAAATGTTGTGAAAATCGGTGGTTTTTGTAAAATATTCACCATCAATATGCCAAAATATTTCGGCATCATTGTTTTGGTGTACCAGTTCAAACACTATTTCACCTTTTTGTCCGTCTGCTTGTTCTGGTAAGGTGATTTTTGAAAAGGTATTTGTCGGATATATGAATTGCATAGGTCGGTTTTCTAAGGTTTGAGTTGTTGAGTAGTCTGATTGATAATCAATGTGTTTGCGTTTGTAAAAATAAGCCCACACGGGTGGAAGTACAAATACAGCAGAGCCTTGTTCGTTGTTTTCTTTGTCTATATGCAATTGGTGATAGGGGCAAATGGTGCTTTGCAAACCCTTAGCGGGAATTAATTGTTTTTGTTTGTCGGGGCAAAAACGATTGCACAGATGTCCCGATTGTTGGCATATGTTTTCTTCTATCATATATTTTTCAGGTATGGCAAACCATTTGGATTTTGGCAAGAGATTAAAAACGTTAAATAATATTGGACCAGCGGTTTGTCTCCCAATGAGGGCAACATTGCCTTCGCCGGTAGCATTACCCACCCAAACTCCCACAACGTATTTTTTGTTTACTCCTACAGCCCAAGCGTCCCTGTTACCATAACTTGTCCCTGTTTTCCATGCAATAGTTTGTAAAGAAGTAATGGCGGTTATATCCAATTCATCGGGACGATTTAGGTCTTTCATCGCATCAAAGGTGAACCAAACAGAAGCGGGGTCAAACAATTCTTTGTAAGTTGTAGGTTGTTCGTATTGTTCTATTTTCAAATCTTTTATAGTTTTCTCTTGTAGGCTGTTGTTCATTTTTGCATAAGCTTGCACAATATCCCATAGGGTGGCTTCAGCCCCTCCTAAAATAAGTGATAAACCATAGTTATCAGATGTTCTGTCCAAGGTGGATATGCCTATTTTTTTTAGAAAATTATAAAATTTAGGCACGCTATATTGTTTCAATAGCATAACAGAAGGTATGTTTAGCGAACGGGCAAGGGCTTCGTTGGCGGGCACGGCACCATCGTAACTATAATTGTAGTTTTGAGGCGAAAAACCATTGATATTGATAGGAATATCAGGTAAAAGTGTATGAGGCAGTATCAGCCCTTCTTGTAGAGTAGCACAATATAAAAAAGGTTTGAGAATGCTGCCTGTACTACGTCTGGAACGTATAATATCAACGGATTGAGTTCCGTTTTTCAAGCCTAATGCATTAGCACAATAGGCAACAACTTCGTTGTCGGTTACATCAACTACCAAAACGGCCATATTGTTTATTTTTTGTTCTGACAAGGTGGCAGACCATTGCAGAACAGTCTGTTCTATTTGCTCTTGTATATTCAGATCAATGGTGGTTGTTATCTGTTGTCCTTTTTTCTGTTGATTGAAAAAATCTACCAAATGAGAAGCATTGTGGGGCAGTTGATAGGTTTGTAGGGGTAAATCTTCTGCTAGAGCGAGTTCGTAATCTTCTTTGGAAATTTTATTCTTGATGTACAAACGTTTTAACAAATTGTTGCGTTTTTGTTTTAATTGTTGTTGGTTTTTGCCCGGATGAATAAAAGAAGGGGCATTGGGCAATACCGCCAATGTTGCCGCTTCTGCCCAAGATAGTTCATTTGAGGGATGATTGAAATACCGCCATGTAGCTGCTTCTAAGCCTACAACATTTCCCCCAAAAGGAGCATGGGCTGTGTATAGATTTAAAATTTGTGTTTTGGAATAAGATAATTCCATGCGTGTGGCTAAAATAAATTCAATTAGTTTTTCCCAATAAGTACGTTTTTTTTGTCTTGAAAGTCTTATTGTTTGCATGGTAATGGTGCTTGCTCCACTTACAATGCGGTGATTTTTAATGTTTTGCTTGCAAGCCCGTGCGATAGAAATAGGATTGATGCCCCAATGATAGTAAAACCATTTATCTTCA
>CAJOFD010000034.1 GCA_905233585.1 uncultured Bacteroidales bacterium | reverse complement strand
AAAGTACGAATACAGCAGAAGCTGCATTTACGACGAATAATAATATCAGTTCTGATGATTGGACGAACATGGAGAATGCGGGTTGTGTCTTCCTTCCTGCTGCTGGCTACCGCGATGAGACCTCGGTCAACACTGTTGGTTCCAGCGGTCGCTATTGGTCGGCTACGTACAGCTATAGCCACGGCGCGTACAGCTTGTACTTCAATTCGAGTAGTCTCCTTCCCTCGTACAACAGCAGCCGCGACTACGGTCGATCTGTCCGCCTTGTGAGAAATGTACAGTAAGACAACGATTACAATAATATTATACTTACAAAGCCGATATACAATATATCGGCTTTGTTTTTTGCATTTTACTGTTTGCAAAATCATTTATCAATTTCTTCCGTTTGTTATTCGCAAAATTACTCAATTCGGGTCTATTCTCAAAAAGTTGTATCTTTGCAAATTATTATTTGTATAAAACGTAAAAAATAAATAACGATGAAGATTGTAGCGGTTGAACCGATTGGAATCAGTGTCAATTTGGCACAACAATTAGTGGAAAAATTCAAGGGTTTGGGACATGAGTTTGTCTATTATGCCGATAGAAAAGAAGATGAACCTACTCTTATTGATAGAATGCAAGATGCTGATATTGTTATTGTTTCAAACATCAAAATATCAAGTGCAGTATTAGAACGTTGCTCTCATTTAAAATTATTGTCAATTGCTTTTACGGGTATAGACCATATCGATTTGAATTATTGCCGGCAACATCATATTACCATTTGTAATGCTTCAGGTTATGCCACCAAGGCTGTTGGGGAGTTGGCAATAGGTTTGATGTTAGATGTTTATAGAAATATTACCTCATTTGATATATCTATACGCGAAGGAGGTTCAAGAGGAATGTATTTGGGAAGACAATTGTTCGGAAAAACGGTAGGTATTGTCGGCACGGGAGCCATAGGTTGTCAAACAGCCGAATTGTTGTTGGCGTTTGGTTGCAAGGTAGTGGCATGGAGCAGAACAAAAAAACAACAATTGATAGACAAAGGTGTTGAGTATATGGATTTGGAAGACTTGATGTCTATTGCTGATATTGTTTCGTTGCATGTGCCATTGACAGATGAAACCTATCATTTGATAGATGCGAAAAAAATATCATTGTGCAAATCATCGGCCATACTTATCAATACAGCACGAGGTAATGTGATAGATAATAAAGCTTTGGCTATAGCCTTAAAAGAAGGTAAATTGGCAGGTGCTGGAATTGATGTTTTTGAAACAGAACCGCCATTGCCAGCCAATCACCCTTTGTTTGAAGCACCGCATTGCGTGATGATACCCCATGTAGGTTATGCTACAGAAGAGGCTTTTGCTCATCGTATCAATATTGTGTTGGATAATATTTACGCTTACTTATCAGGAAAAGTTATTAACAATTGTTTGTAGAAAAATTTATATTGTAAATATATTATAATCAAATAATTATAAATGTATTTTTATAATATTAACAGATAAAAAACAAATATTCCTGTTAATAAGTATATTGTTGACTTTTTAGGTTTATCTACAAATATATTATATCTTTGCAAATGCGAAAATCTACCTTAAAATAATGTATGGTGAATTTTGAAATCCACCATTGGTTTTGAGGATTTTATCGTTAAAAAGTTCTTTTTTTTCTTATTCTATTTTGGTTAAAAATTTAAGCAAGATTTGTCAGTTATTGTCTTGCTTATTTTTAAAAATCAAGTGGGGGAAAAATGGGAAAAATGGGGATTTTGTTGTGTTGAAAAACGGATTATTTGGATAGAAAATGGCATTTAAAGGATTGATAAAATTGGACGACAGAGGCAGATTTCAGTTGCCGGCAGACATCTTTCGGGAGTTGGATGAGCGTGCCCATGGCCGTTATGTTGTCAATAGAAGTACCGATAAATGTGTAACATTATATCCGGGAGATGTTTGGGATATAGTGCGTGCCAAATTAGACAAAATCAACGTTTTTGACCCGAAAAAGAGGGCTTTGGTGCGTTATTTTGTCGGCAGTGCGACAGAAATTTCTTTAGATGGCAAAAATCGATTGTTGATACCGAAAGACTTGAAAGAATACGCTTGTTTTGAAAAAGAGATTCTGGCTGTCCGTCTCAATCCTTTTGTTGAATTATGGAATCCGACATTGTATAATAAGCAAATGGAAGAAACGCTTAAATGTAATCCGGAGGACGTTTCTATGATAGCAAATGAAATTTTTGGTGATGGAAGCGAATTCAACATATCATAGTGCCGTATTATTAAAAGAGAGCATAGAAGGCTTGGCAATCAACCCAGAAGGAACTTATGTAGATGTTACTTTTGGGGCAGGTGGACATTCCAAGGCTATTTTGGAACATTTGAATGAAAAAGGTAGGTTGTTCGCTTTTGACCAAGATGAAGAAAGTCTGCAAAATAAAATAAATGACCATCGCTTTACTTTGATAAATGCAAATTTCAAATATCTGAAAAATCATTTGAATGTGTATGGTGTCAAGCAAGTTGATGGTGTATTGGCCGATTTGGGAGTGTCTTCTCATCAGTTTGATGCCGAACATCGCGGTTTTTCCATTCGGTTCGATTGTCCATTGGATATGCGGATGGATACCCGCAAAATCATGACGGCAAAAGATATTCTCAATACCTATTCTGAACTGGAGTTGAGGCGAATATTTTATAATTATGGAGAAATACGCAATGCCAATAAATTGTCCGCACTGATAGTTGCCGAAAGGAAACAAAAAGAATTTGATACTTCTATGGATTTTCAGAACAGAATAGAATCTTGTATTCCTGCCAAACGGGATTTTAAATATTTGGCACAAGTATATCAAGCCTTGAGAATAGAGGTGAATGATGAAATGAAAGCATTGGAAGCGATGTTGATGCAAAGCAAAACAATGCTTAAAACCAAGGGGCGTTTGGTGGTGATTTCCTATCATTCATTAGAGGATAGATTGACAAAGTTTTTTATTAGAAGCGGTAATTTTGAAGATAAAATAGCAAAAGATATGTATGGCAATGTGTTAAGTCCTTTTGTGGCTGTCAATCGCAAGGCCATTGTTCCGAGTCAAGAAGAATTGGAAAAGAACAACAGAAGCAGGAGTGCCAAATTACGTATTGCGGAAAGGAGTGTTTATGAGTAATTCTTTTAGACCGATAGAATCTCCTAAAAATGTTGATAATTTTGAAAATCAACAAAATAAATACTATACTGCTCCGAAAGAGCAATCGAAGCGTAAGCCGAGAAAGAAAAAAAGAAATATCATTGGAAAATTTTTTGCTTTGCTTTTCAATGGGAAAGCCTTGAAGGAAATCGGCACAAGAAAAAATTGGTCTTTTATTGCATTTTTGTTTGTTTTGCTTATCATCTTGGGTTACAATAGTTTGAGTTATAAGTCCAAACAAGTGAAAATCAACAAATTGAATGAACAGATAACCTTTCGTAAAGATGAGGTGATGAATATGAAAGAAGAATTGTACAACATGGATTATAGTGTTGAGAAACAATTGGAGGAAGAAGCCGTTGCCGAAGGTTTTAATTTGGGGGGCTATATTCCTTTTGTGATAAAATCGGCAACAAATAAAAAGGAGAAATAAACAGATATGTTTCGGATAAAGCTTAGATTGTTGTTTTTCTTGTTGTTTGGATTAGCCGTATGGGCTTCAATAAGAATGGTTTATATCAAAGGAGTCTTTGGAAAATATTACAAAGGAATAGGCATTCCTAAAGATAGCACCATTGTTGTTAAAAACAGGGCATTTTCATTAGACAACCTGCAAGAGCAAGGTCGCCGTGGCAATATTTGTTCCGATGATGGTACCATATTGGTAGCCAATATTTATATTTATGATTTATATTGGTATCCTTCAAAGGTTTCCCAGGCAGATTCCGCTCTTTTTATGAACAAAGCAGATAGTTTGATAGATATATTTTGTCAGATTACACCGGAAAAATCACGTTCATATTATGAAACAAAGGTAAAAAAGGCATATCCCCTTTATCGGGAGGCCTATAATAGGGCAGAAGCAAAAATAAAAAGTAAGGACAAAAACGTAAAAGCAGAAGGATTGAGAGAAAAAGCGGAACTTAGCAAACAAAAATTGTTGATTAGGGTTTCCGGTTTGAATAATAATAAAAAATGGGTAAGGCAAAGACATATAGATGCTATTGATGAACTTTTTGCAGAATGGAGTGACCCAAGAAGTGCATTCAAAGGAGGTTGTCAAAAAGACAAACGTTTTGTTAGAAGACAGTTGTCGGGTGGTTTTCCTGTGTCTGTTTTAGGTATGTTTGATATAAAACCAGACAAATATGGTGTTGATGAAATGGTTTTTCATAGTGGCTTGGAAGGCTTTTACAACAATGAACTCTCGGGCGAAGTTATTCCCAAACAAATACTTAAAGTGAATAATAATACCATACGTTTGCGGAAAAATCGTCATATAGACCCCAATGACGGGAAAAATGTAATAACAACAATCAATAGTGATATTCAGCGTATTACAAAATCGGCTTTGGAAAAACAATTGAATCTTTTGGGTGCTAATTTTGGTGCGGCTATTGTTATGGAGGTGAAAACAGGAGAAATAAAGGCCATCTCAAATCTTGATTTAAGAAATGGTCGTTATGTTGAAAAGAACGAACACACAATGATAGAAAAATATGAACCTGGTTCCACGTTTAAAATGATTTCATTAATAGCGGCCTTGGAAACAGGGAAAATAGATACCGGCGATATAGTTCATTGTGAAAAGGGTGATTTTTCTTTGGCAAGAGCCTTTGAAATATCAGATAATGAGGGTCTCTTTGAGGCTGTAAAACGTTCTTACGGAGATTTGAATGCTTTTGGGTTTGCCTTAAAAACAATGGGTTTGACACTGAATCTGAATTTGGAAGTGAGTAGAGCCCAAAAACCGACATTAAAGACAAGAACATCTTCATTGGCTGATTTTAAAAATATTACGCATGGATACAGTATAAACGTACCACCTATGTATATGTTGGCATATTATAATGCTATTGCAAATGATGGTGTTTATATTAGACCCCGTTTGGTAAAAAAGATTGAGAATCCCAACTTTGATAAAGACAATGATGAAGTGATGGAAACAGAAATTGTTAAGGAGCAACTTTGTTCGTATAAAACGGTGAAAAAAGTGCAAAAATGTTTGGAAGGCGTTGTTACTCATGGAACGGCAAGGCGTGTGCGTGATGCTTTGTATTTAGCCAGTTTGCACGATACGACACGGGAACCCATTGCTCCTTTAATTGCAGGTAAAACGGGAACGGCTTATCAAAATATTGGAGGAAAATATGTACAAACCAAAAATTCTTCGTTTATAGGTTATTTCCCAGCTGATGCACCTAAATATACATGTTATGTATTAATTTCTGGTTCAACAATAGATGCAGGTGCTGCAGCCGCTCCTGTTTGTAAAGAAATTGCAGAAAAACTAATTGCCCACTTGAACGATTTTGCACAGAACAATCAAAACAATGTTACCAATAAGTATCCAAGTTGTGCTTTGGCTTATGGACAAGATTTAACTTGTTTTTATCAAACCTTGGGAATGAAAACCCATCAATTGAAAGAAAATGCTTTTGTAAAAACACAAGTGAACGCTGAAAACGAAATACACTCAAAACCTTTTGACTTTCCACAAAAAGGTATGCCATCTTTTGATGGTTGTAATGTGCGAGATGTGGTGTTTTTGTTGGAGAAAAAAGGGTATAAAACTTTTGTTCGCGGTGTAGGAAAAGTGGCACGCATAGAATATGCAGAAAAAAAGGCTTATATTTATTTAAAGAATTAAAAACATGAAGACGATAGATAATTTATTGGTAGGAGTTGAAGTTGTACAAATAAAAGGCAATACGGCTGTTGAAATAAAAAAGATATGCTTTGACACAAGAGAAGTGGAAGCATTATCCTTGTTTGTTGCACAAAAAGGAACAAAAGTAGATGGGCATCAATTTGTGAGTCAGGCTATAGAAAAAGGAGCGGTGGCTGTTGTTGTAGAAAAAATGCCCAAACAATTGCTTGATACCGTTTGTTATATACAAGTTAAACGTTCATCATTCGCATTGGCGTTGATGGCGGCTAATTTTTACGACAATCCTTCTCAAAAATTACAATTAATAGGCATTACCGGCACAAATGGCAAAACAACAACAGTTACGCTGTTGTATCGCTTAATGATGGCTATGCATAAAAAAACAGGCTTGTTGAGTACGATAGAAAATCGTATAAATGATAAAATATATCCTGCAACCCATACTACGGCGGACAGTGTTGCCCTCAACAGAATGTTGGCGGAGATGGTTGCTGCAGGCTGTCAATATTGTTTTATGGAAGTTAGTTCGCATGCGATTGTTCAAGATAGAATTGTGGGCTTGCATTTCAAAGGTGCCATTTTCAGCAATTTGACACATGACCATTTGGATTATCACAAGACGTTTTCTGCCTATAGAGATGCAAAGAAAATGTTTTTTGACCAATTGCCAACAACCGCTTTTGCATTGACAAACATCGATGATGCCAATGGCGATTTTATGTTGCAAAATACCAAGGCAAAGCAATATAGATATAGTTTGCAAAATGCAAGAGCAGATTTTAAGGCAAAAATAGGGGAATGTAATTTCAACGGTTTAAATCTTAAAATAGACAACAAAGATGTATGGTTCAGGCTGATAGGAAAATTTAATGCATATAATCTTTTGGCTATTTATGGTACTGCCGTTTTGTTGGGTTTTGATAGAGAGGAAGTGCTTATGCAGATGAGCAATCTGGAAGCAGCCGAAGGCCGGTTTTTTACCTTGCGAGGCAAGGGCATAATAGTCATTGTTGATTATGCCCATACTCCTGATGCTTTGAAAAATGTATTGGAAACAATCAATAATATTGTTAGCAAAGAAGAAGAAATTGTTACCGTTGTCGGTTGTGGAGGAGATAGAGATAAAACCAAACGGCCGGAAATGGCAGAAATTGCTTGCTTGTTGAGTCATCGCGTTATTTTAACGTCAGATAATCCGCGTAGCGAAAATCCTCACGATATTATCGAAGATATGCTCAAAGGGGTAAGTAAGGCATACGAACGTAATTTGTTGGTTATAGAAGACAGAAAACAGGCCATCAAAGCGGCTATTATGCAGGCCTCTCCCAATACCGTGATTTTGATTGCAGGCAAAGGTCATGAAAAATATCAAGATATTGCCGGTGTAAAACATCATTTTGATGATGTGGAAGTAGCAGAAGAATATTTGAAAGATAAATAAACACTAAAAAAACAGAAATATTATGTTATATTCTCTTTTTAATTGGTTAGATACAAATTTTAATTTACCAGGGACAGGAGTTTTTAAATACATTTCCTTTAGAACAGCGATGGCGGCATTGTTGTCATTGTTTTTGTCTATGATAATAGGTAAATATGTAATTAATTTTCTGAAAAAGAAACAAATAGGAGAAGATATCCGCGATCTTGGTTTGGCAGGACAAATGCAGAAAAAAGGAACACCAACCATGGGGGGTATTATTATTCTGTTTAGTTTGTTAATTTCTGTACTCTTGTTCAACCGTTTAGATAATATTTATATTCAATTGATGATATTTACTACCGTTTGGTTGGGATTGTTGGGCTTTTGTGATGATTATATCAAAGTTTTTAAGAAGAACAAAGCGGGAATGCCGGCCAAAGGCAAGTTGATAGGGCAATGTATATTGGGTTTGGTGGTTGCTTTAACTTTGTTTTTTCATCAAGATGTGGTTATTAAAGAAAAATGCGATGTCAAAACATACGTTCCAACGGAATCGGTGTTTATGGTAGAAAACGAAAGTGTGGATGGAACAAGTGCTTACCAATGTGTAGAACCGACCAAATCAACCAAAACGACTATTCCTTTTGTAAAGCATAATGAGTTTGACTATGCTTCTTTGTTAAAATGGTTGGGCGAAGGATATGAAAAATGGGCATGGTTGCTTTATATTCCTATTATTATTTTTATTATTTGTGCGGTTAGTAATGGAGCAAATCTTACCGATGGCTTAGATGGTTTGGCCATAAGTACGGCTGCGATAATTGTGGCTGCTCTTGGTATTTTGGCATACGTGTCGGGTAATACCATTTTTGCCGATTATTTAAATATTATGTATATACCCAATACTGGTGAGTTGATGATATTTACGGGGGCTATGTTGGGTGCTTGTTTGGGCTTTTATTGGTGGAATTGTCATCCGGCACAAGTCTTTATGGGAGATACTGGTTCTCTGGCCATTGGAGGCATTATTGCGGTGTTTGCTGTCATTATTCGCAAAGAATTATTGTTACCTATTTTGTGCGGTATATATTTGGTTGAAAGTTTGACTGTTATTATTCAAAGAGTTTACTGTAAATATTATAGAAAAAAATATCATTTGGCGGCAAATGAATCCGTTCCTGTTGCCAAACGACCATTTTTGATGACACCGCTTCATCATCATTATCAACAAAAAGGTTATCATGAGTCAAAAATAGTACAACGGTTTATTATTGTAGGTATATTGTTGGCAGTTTTGACGATAGTTACATTAAAATTACGTTAAATTAAACCCAAAAGCGATATGAAATTTGAAGATTTGATTATAGACAATTCACAAACAATAGAAAAAAATCGTTTGTTGGAAAACAGATTGATTGCTGTTCGTAATCGGAATCGTGGGACAATGTTATCAAAATTGCCTAACGAAACTCACAAATTGGAAACGATAACGACTTTTAGAGGAGTTACGTTTATCAACGATGCCAAATCGGAAAACATCAATTCCACATATTATGCCATAGAACAAATAAAAACTTCTATGGTTTGGATAATAGGTTCAGATGACGCGCAGACGGATTATAAAAAATTGCTTCCTATTGTTTCTTCCAAGGTTCGTGCATTGGTATGTTTTGGTACGCAAAACGAAAGATTGATAGAAATTTTTAAAGGCTATATTCCGCTTGTTGTGGAATGTCAAGATATAAATACGGCCGTAAGAGAAGCCTTTTATGCTTCACAAAGAGAAGGAGTGGTGATGTTTTCTTCGGCTTGTCCATGTGGACAATTGTATGCAGATTATCAACAACGTGGTGATGCGTTTAAAAATGCAATAGCACAATTATGATAGACACAACGAAAATAAAATCTTTTTTTGCAAAAAACAAAGGTGACAGTATTATTTGGACCTTGGTTTTATTCATTATGCTATTTTCTGTTTTGGCGGTTTATAGCACAGGTTCAAAATTGAATGCTGACCATCAGCAAAGTTTGCTGTTTTTGATAAAAGGACATGTTTTTTATCTTTTTATTGGTCTTGTATGTATGTTTTTTGTTCAAAACATTAACTACAGATGGTGGCATAAGTTATCTAAAATAGGCTTGATATTGGGTGCAGTTTTGTTGTTTGCCACTTTGTTTTTGGGTGTTGCAGAACATGGAGCAAAAAGAAGTTTGATTGTTTTCGGAATAAAAATACAGACAATTCATTTTATTGAGTTGTGTGTCATTATTTTCTTTTCATCATGGTTGGTCAGAACCAAGGATAACATTAACGATATAAAGCATGATTATATCTATAAACTATTGTTTGTTTTTTTGACTTGTGGGTTGATTATGTCGCAAAAAACGTCGGCAAGTATTATTTTGGGTACAACTTGTTTTGTGCTGTTGTTTGTTTCCAAACTAAAATTCAAGTATTTTGTTGCCACTGTAGGTATATTGGGTATTATTGCGGCTATCGGGATTTCGATATTGATGTCAGATGCCGTAAATCCTAAAAGCGACCAAAGTTTTTTCAAGCGTTTGGGTACAGCCAAAACAAGATTGGAGGCATTTAACAATAAAGATGAGGTGCATAGGGAAATATTGACAACAGAAGCGGCCATTGCTTCAAGTTCATTGTTGCCACGTCCGGGTGAATCTATTCATAGTTATGGTGTAAAAGAAAGCTATTCAGATTATATATTTGCGTTTTTCGTTGAAGAATATGGCATTCTTTTTGGAATTATATTGATTGTTTTTTATTTGATTTTGTTTTATCGGGCAATGCTTATTGCCAAAAGGATAAATACCTCGTTTGGTGCGTATTTGGCTGTAGGGATAGGTTTTCTAATCACTTTTCAGGCTTTGGTGCATATTTGTGTTTGTTCGGGTGTGTTTCCTGTTACGGGTGAAACGTTGCCATTGTTTAGCAAGGGCGGTATGTCTATTATCACTACGTCTATATCAATAGGTATATTGTTGAATATTAGCCAAGAGGCAAAGAAAGAAATGGAACAACAAAAAGAAAAGACAACAGAAGGAGTAAGTTATGAGTAAAAAAATATTAATTTCAGGAGGAGGAACAGGGGGACATATTTTTCCTGCCGTTGCTATTGCCAATGCATTAAAAGAATATTATACCGATGCGGATATTTTGTTTATTGGTGCCAATGGCAGAATGGAAATGAAACGGGTGCCTGAGGCCGGATTTGAGATAAAAGGATTGAATATTTATGGTTTACAACGCAAAATAAACATAAAAAATCTGATAGAAAACCTTAAACTGCCTTTCCGTATTTTCAATAGTATGCTAGAGGTGAAAAAAATTATTCGTGAATTTGCACCTGATATTGCTATTGGGGTAGGTGGATATGCTAGTGGTCCCGCTTTGAAAATGGCGGCAAAAATGCACATTCCTACTTTGATTCATGAGGCAAATTCTTACCCTGGAATGACCAACAGACTTCTTGCCGATAAAGTCGATTGTATTTGTATTACTTACGATAGTGTACAAAAATATTTTCCAATAGAAAAAACAGTCAAAACGGGAAATCCTATCAGAAAGGATATTCTCAATATGTCTGTTAGTCATGAAGCAGCCTTGGAATTTTTTGGCTTGCAAAAAGACAAGAAAACCATCGCCGTTATTGGTGGCAGTTTAGGAGCAAAAACCATAAATGAAAGCATAAGCACATTTGTGGAGGAGTTGTCGCAAAAGGGCATTCAATTAATTTGGCAGACAGGAGAATATTATTATAATTCCTTAGATGAGCATTTGAAACAATTGCAGGGAATAAAGGTTTTACCTTTTGTTCATCGTATGGATATGCTTTATATGGCCGCCGATGTTGTTGTTTCAAGGGCAGGAGCCTTGTCTTTAACGGAATTGTGTACGATAGGCAAACCTTGTGTTTTGGTACCTTCACCCAATGTGGCTGAAGACCATCAAACAAAGAATGCAAATGCTTTGGTTGAAGCAGGGGCTGCTGTTTTGGTGCCAGATGTAGAGGCTAAAGAAAAATTGAAAGATGCTGTTCTCTCGCTTATTAATGATGATGAAAGATTAAGGCAACAAAAAAACAATTTGTTAAAACTTGCTCAACCAAATGCAGCAGATTTGATTGTAAAAGAGGTCGTTAAAATAATTAAATAAGAAAATATGCTTCCGCTGACTGACATAAAAAAAATCTATTTTTTAGGGATAGGAGGTATTGGAATGAGTGCCTTGGCAAGGTATTTTTGTCGAAGAGGAGTATCGGTGTGGGGATATGACAAAACACCATCTCCATTGACAACACAATTGCAACAAGAAGGAATGAATATTCATTTTGAGGATAATCCATCATTGATACCACAAGATATTGATATGGTTGTTTATACACCTGCCGTTCCACATAGTCTTGTTGAATGGAAGCATATTCAAGCCATGGGGCTACCTTGTATTAAACGTTCTCAGATGTTGGGTTTTATCAGTGCCGACAAGGAAACCTATGCTATTGCAGGAACGCATGGCAAAACATCAACAACCGCCATGCTGACACAAATTTTACATGGGAACAGATTGATATCTGCTTTTATTGGGGGCATTGCCAATAACTTTAACTCCAATTATGTTGATGATGCGCAATCTTCCATTTTGGTAGTAGAGGCAGATGAGTACGATCGCTCTTTTTTAACCTTGAATCCATACGTGGCTATTGTTACGGCGATAGATGCAGATCATTTGGATATTTATGGTACAAAAGACAAATTGGAACAATCGTTTCAAGATTTTGTTGAGAAAATACCCCGAAACGGATATTTAATCACTAAAAAAACGCTTTTGAAAGCTCTGAAACCACATTGTAATGTGGTTACTTACAGTTTGAATGACAACACGTGCGATTATTTTGCTCAACATTTGCGAGTAGAGAACAATAAACAATGCTTTGACATCGTTTGTCCGCAAAATAGAAGTGTTGCCGTTGCCTTTTCTGTTGCGGGGACACACAATATTGAAAATGCTGTAGCTGCAACGGCTGCTGCAGATATTTGTGGAGTCGATGTTTGTAAAATTGCACAAAATCTCAATCAATATTTAGGGGTAAAAAGGCGATTTGAATATATTATCAATAGACCCGATTTTGTGTATATTGACGATTATGCTCACCATCCTAAAGAATTGGAAGCGACAATTATGTCTGTAAAACATTTGTATCCCAATAAGAAAATATGTGGTGTTTTTCAACCGCATCTTTATACGAGAACAAGAGATTTTGCCGATGGGTTTGCACAAGCATTGGATTTGTTGGATAATATTGTGTTGTTGGAGATATATCCTGCTCGTGAAGAGCCTATTGAGGGAATAGATGCCCAATTTTTGTTGAATAAGATAAAAAATCCCAATAAAATTAGGGTGTCCAAAGAAAATTTGCCTGATTTTTTAACAACCCAACATTTGGAAGTGTTGATTACAATGGGAGCGGGCGATATAGACAGACTGGTGCCCAAAATAAAAGAGAAATTTAACAATGAATAAAAAATATATTGTAGTTGGTATTGTTGTTGCCATACTTGTTGTGGTAGTATTTGTTTTTTATCGGATATCCTTGCGGGAAAAGACTTTTTCAAAGATTATTTATCAAATTGATTATAAACAAGATACTATTTTGCGTAGGGAGGATTTGAACAAGTATTTAAAAGACAACAAAATAGATATAATCGGGCAAGTGATAGATAGTGTGGATAAGCAAAAAATTGAACATACACTAAAATTATATCCTTATATTGAACAAGTGGAAGTGTTAAATTCTAAAGATAAATTAATTGTAAAAATAAAGCAAGAAGAAATTTTGGCAAAAGTTTACAACCGGGCTGACAAAATATTTTATTTGGCAAAAACAGGCAGAATTTTGCCCTATGATAGTTTGATACACGGGCGTTTCTTGATAGTAAATGGCAATATAGACAATCAATATCGGAAAAATATGTATCTTTGCGAAGATAGTTTATTCACTCGGAAAGATTCTAATTTTATCCAAAAATATTTGAATTTGTATTATATTTGGAAAATAGCACAATATATAGATAATGATGATTTTTTGAAATCGCAAATTTGCCAGATATATCTTGATGAAGATAATAATTTTCAGATGAGTACTCTTGTGGGTAATCATGTGGTTTTGTTTGGAAAATTGACAAAAAGCACACAAATAGAACAAGTTATAGATGCCCGATTTAATAATCTCAAGTCTATTTATATCAATGGATTTAAGATTATGGGTTGGGATAAATATAAAATAATAAACTTAAAATATGGGAAGGAAATTCCTTGTAAAAAACGATAACTTAAAGTAAAAAGAAAAAATGAACTTGAATTTTTTTAAAAGAGGGAAAGAAAAAGAAAAGACCCCGATCGAACCTGTTAAACACGAACCCGGAATTTCTGTCGGTTTGGATATTGGTACGACAAAAGTGGTTGCCTTTGCCGGAAGACGAAGTGCAAATGGAAAAATAGAAGTGTTGGGATATGGCAAACATCAATCTATTGGTGTTCAGCGGGGTTTGGTTATAAATATTGCCCATACGGCAAATGTTATTCAAAGGGTTATTCAAGATTTGCAAAATGCCGCCGGTATAGATATCGATACTGTTATGGTGGGTATTGCCGGTCAGTATATCAATAACATCAAAGTGGTTAGTGATATGAAAAGACAACATGCGGCTGCTGACAGTGAAATTACAAAAGAAGATATTAAGCAGTTTATAGACAATATGTTTAAAACACCTACTGATCCGGGGACGCAAATCATAGATGTTATTCCTCAGGAATATGTGGTGGACAAATATCCTCCTCAAAAAAATCCTATTGGTATGACGGGAACGGTAATTAGTTCGGAGTTTAATATTATTACCTGCAAAACCCAGCATATCAAAAATATTTTGCAAAGTGTCAATAAATGTAATTTGAAAACAGAAGGTCTTGAATTAGAACCTATTGCTTCGGCAGAGGTGGTGCTTGACGAGGACGAAAAAGAAATTGGAGTTGCATTGATAGATATTGGTGGAGGAACTACCGATATAGTTATCTTTATTGATGGAATAATGCGTTATACGGCTGTTATTCCAATTGCAGGTGATGTGATTACCGAAGATATCAAATACTTGTTTAAAGGCATTACAAAGGAACAAGCCGAAAGTTTGAAATGTGAACACGGTTCAACTTTGCCGAATGTGGCAGACAAGACACAGATTATTTCTATTCCAGGTATTCGAGGAAGAGAACCTATTGAAGTTTCTAAATATGACCTTGCCTCTGTTATAAATTACAGAATGAAAGAAATAATTGCCCGAATAGATACAGAATTGGAAAATTCCGGTTGCAAAGACAGACTTAATTGTGGTGTTGTTTTCACAGGTGGCGGTGCTCAAATGAATGGACTTAAAGAATTTGCGGAAATAAATTTGGGCATGAAAGTGCGTATAGGCAATCCTGAAGAAAAAATTCTTTTCAAAGAAGATGATGTTTTGTCTGACCCTCGTTTTGCTACAGGTTTGGGTTTAATGGTGATGGGTTTGGAACAGCAAGAAGAGGAGTATGGTTATAATGATGCCGACTATCAAACGCAAACGACAATAAGCACTCCGGCTGATAGCCCAGAAGAAGAAAAAACTGAATCTACAACAACAAAAGTTCCAACAAGAAGAGGCATTTCCAGAGAGATTTTAAATAGTCTTTTAGGTCGGATTTTAGAAGATGACAATCTTGATGAAGACGATGATGATGAATTTGATGATGACGATAGAATATAATAAAACGGCATTGTCTTTTAGATAAAATTAGTATCTTTGTAAAATTGGAATAAAAATTAAGAATAAGAAAAAATATAAAAGATAATATTATGAGCGGAATACTATTGGAAATAGAGCCAGATGTTACAGAAGTCAAAAAAAAGGACAAAACAATTATTAAGATTATCGGTGTTGGCGGAGGTGGTTGCAATGCCGTAAGACACATGTACAACAAAGGAATAAAAGATGTGGATTATATTGTTTGCAATACAGACAAACAAGCCTTGGATGATAGTCCTATTCCTGTAAAAATTCAATTGGGAGAGGGCTTGGGGGCAGGCGCTGTTCCCGATGTTGCCCGTGAGGCGGCTCTTGAAAAGGAAGAAGAAATCAAAGCGGTTATCGAAGGTGCAAACATGGTTTTTGTTACTGCAGGTATGGGCGGCGGTACTGGTACAGGGGCTTCGCCTATTGTGGCCAGCATTGCCAAAGAAATGGGTATTTTGACAGTAGGCATTGTAACTTTCCCTTTTGATTTTGAAAAAGATGAAAAATTCACTTCTGCAAGAAACGGAATACGTGAATTGCAAGAAAATGTTGATGCTCTTTTGGTCATCAAAAATCAATCTTTGGTATCTTATTATCCCGATTTGAAATTGAGTAATGCTTTTGCCAAAGCCGATGATATTTTGTTGATTGCAGCCAAGAGTATTGCTGAACTTATTACTTCTTCTGCCAATATAAACATAGACTTTAGAGATGTGGACACTATTTTGAGAAATAGCGGTACCGCTATTATTGGTAGCGGAAGAGCCTCCGGTGAAAACAGAGCCATGGAAGCGGTTGCCCAAGCCATAGAAAGTCCGCTTTTGGATAACAATTCCGTGTATGGCGCTGAAAAAATGTTGTTGTTCGTTTCTTATAGTTCAGAATATGAAATATTGGTCAGTGAATTGCAAACCATAACAAATGAATTGGAAACCAAAACTTGTGGAATGAAGGAAAAGTTCATTTGGGGTTGTGGTTATGACGAATCTTTGGGAGCTGATGTGCAGGTTACGATTATTGCAACCGGGTTGCACAATTCTTGCCCTGATGTGCCCGTAAGCAAGATACATATAAACGGAGAACCGATACAACCCAAAGAAGAACCGCAGAGCTCTGAAGAACAAGTGAATAATAGAACTGAAATAAAACAAGAATACGAACAGAAACCTATCAAACAGAACGTAACCAATGATACTTTGCGCAGTTTGGACCAAGATAAAATGAACGAATATGACAATTCTGTCCGTGAAGCGATGCGTGAAAAAATAAATCACAGAAATCAGGATTGTATCTCTGATTATAAAACTACGGAAAATGGCTTGGAATGTCAGCCCGCTTATTTGAAACACGTTGTGGATTAAAACCGCAATAGTTTGTAGGTTACAAACTAATCATATGGACCATATTCCTGCTGCAAAGGCGGGAATATTGTCTTTGAATGTTCGTTCTAAGTTGGAGAATATTTTATTTTGTTTGATTGGCATGAGCGTAGAAAAAATTATATTTTTTTTATTTTCGTTTTATAAAAAGTTATACTTTTGCAGCAATAGAATTATAAAATACAAATAAATATGAAACAAGTAAGTGTAAAATTTTTGATGGTAACAGTTATGGTTGTGGGTTTAATGGTTTCGGCTTGTAGCAGTTTGAACCAAGCTGCTTCGAGCGTATCGACAAATTCACAAGCCTATTTGTCTGGTAAGGGTTTTGGTACATCTTTAACTTCGTTGTACACGGCGTACAAGTCGGCAGGAAAGTTGGATTTGAACAATGCAAACAATTTGTTGAATTTGGCAACGTTGGCCACAAATGCGGCTGCCATTAAAGGCAATTTAAAAAATACCGCTTTCTATAAAGATTTTGCAGCAGGCGCTGTAGGATCAACGGCAATGATTACAAATTCAAACGTAAACACTCTTATTAATACTGTTGCGGGGTTGGATCTTAATTCTTTGGTGACCAATACGAAAAACAATGTTAGCAATGCAACAACAACCTCAACTACCGATGCTTTGATTTCTGTTTTGAATACCTTGGCTAAATAGTTAGTATTGAAAAAGACAAATTATTTGGAGCCGCAATTTTATTGCGGCTCTTTTTTGTCGGGAATTTGTAGAGACGCCTCATGAGGCGTCTCTACTTTCTTTTTCTCATCTCTTGTTTCTCAACCAAAAAAGTTGTATCTTTGCAAAAAACTTACATTGCAAAAAGATGAAAAAACACCTTTTGACACTGATTATATGGGGGATTGTGCTGATATGCCAATCTCAATCCCTTATGATAGAACAATGCTTTTATAGTCGGCCTGTACCGCTATTAATGCCTGTTCTGACGGATAGTTCCAATATTTTGGGGGAACATTTTGACAATAAAAAACTGCTCAATACAAGAATGGATTTTGACAAGGTTTTTATGGAAAAACATATCATTTCCATTGATAATGACAGTGATTTTTCCATTCCTGCAACCGCAGTCCCCAGTCTGCATGTATTGAAATTTTCATTGCAAAGCACAAATTATCAAAAAGGCAAACTGCTTATCCATACCTCAGATATGATGCAGGTTTTTTCGGACGAAAAAAAGAAGATAAAAGAAAAACTTACCTTAAAATCTGATTCCGTCAATGTTGCTGTTACCTTGCAGGCGGGTAAAAATGACTTTTATATCAAGTTCTTGTGTTTGAACGATAGTGTTAAAGAGCATAAAATAAAAATAGTTTATGCTACAGAAGACAAACAAAATTTACCAGCAACGCAGGTTTCATCAACACATTATTACAATATTCATACTTTGCTTGACGGAAAACATATCCGTTCTGTCAGTCTTTCGCCCAACGGAAAATATGCTTTGGTGAATTTTTTCTGTCGGAAAGACAAATCTACTATGGTAAACTATGTACAACTTATTGATATAGATAAACAGCAAGTTGTTTTGCAAGACCAGTCTTATTTGACTTCAGCCTCATGGATGCCCAAAAGTTCGCTTTTGCATTTTTCACGGCAAGGGCTTAAAGGCAAAGAGTGGGTTGTATTGGATCCTTCAACCTTGAAGGAAACAGTTTTGGATGAAAATCTTCCTAATGGTAATTTTGTTGTTTGTCCTGATGAACAAACCCTTATTTTTTCTTTGGCGGAAGAAGGCACCAAAAAAGAGGCAAATTTTATGCAACAGATTTTAGATCCTTCCGACAGACAAGCCAATGGAAGAAAAAGATATTATTTGTCTTTGTACAATTTGAAAAACGGCACTTTGCAACGTTTGACATTCGGCTACCAATCAGTTACATTGCATGATGTACACCCCCAAGCAACTTGTTTGCTGTTTTCTGTATCAAAGTGGGACTATACACAACGTCCTTTTTCCACCACTTCATTGTATGAGCTCAACTGGCAAACCTTACAGGTGGATACCCTTTTGCAATCGGCTTCTTATTTTTCATCAGCGGCATATTCTCCTGATGGCAAACAGCTGTTGGTAAAAGGCGGTCCCGATGCTTTTGACGGAATCGGCAGGAATATAGGCAGGGAACCTATTGCCAATGCATACGACAACCAATTGTTTGTATTTGATTTAGCCACACGGTCGGCACAAACCCTTACCAAGTATTTCAATCCTTCGATAGTTTCGGCTAAATGGAATAAGGACAACAATCAAATATATGTTTTGGCAGAAGATAAGAATTGCAGGCATTTGTTTTCTCTTAACCCTCAAACCCATGAAGCGGAAAAACTTGATGTGCAAGAAGATTATATCAAATGGTTTCAAATGGCACAAACCGCTCCCTTGTTGCTATGCTTGGGACAAAGTGCCTGCAATGCAGACAGGTTGTATATTGTCAATCTCAAGAAACAAACGGCAAAATGTCTGCTTGATTTGTCCGCAGAACGGCTGAAAGATGTTGCCTTGGGGCAAATTTACGATTGGAATTTTATGCATGAAAAAGACACCATTTATGGATATTTTTGTCTTCCTCCCGATTTTGACAGTTCCAAAACATATCCTTTGTTGGTATATTATTATGGAGGCACCTCTCCAACCAACAAGATGTTGGAATTCAGCTATTCTCCGCAACTTTTTGCCGCACAAGGCTATGTCGTCTATACGCTCAATCCTTCGGGCAGTACGGGTTTTGGACAAGAATTCAGTGCCCGTCATGTAAATGCGTGGGGCAAACGCACCGCAGATGAAATTATCTTTGGGGTGAAACAGTTTTGTAATACGCATACTTTTGTTGATAAAGAAAAAATCGGCTGTTTCGGAGCAAGTTATGGCGGTTTTATGACACAATATCTGCAAACGCAGACAGATATTTTTGCCGCCGCCGTTTCGCATGCAGGTATTAGTGCCATTAGCAGTTACTGGGGTGAAGGATATTGGGGTATAGGCTATTGTTCCATTGCCAATGCGGATACTTATCCATGGAACAATCCCGATTTTTATGTACAACAAAGTCCTTTGTTTATGGCAGATAAAATAAAAACACCGCTTTTGTTGTTGCATGGAACTGTCGATACCAATGTTCCCATTGGAGAAAGTATTCAAATGTATAATGCCTTGAAAATATTGGGAAAAACGGTGGAATTTATTCAAGTGGAAGGAGAAAACCACGGCATAAGCAACTATGAAAAAAGAATGGCTTGGACAAACACCATGATAGCATGGTTTGACAAATATCTGAAAAATCAACCGCAACTTTGGAATAGTCTTTATCCTGAAAAAAAATATTGATACCATGAAAAAATATATTTTAATTGTATTAACTTGTAGTTTCCTTTGGAGTGTTACAGCACAGGTTTTACCCAATACATATATCGTAAAACTTCGTAATAATGCCCACAAATCAACGGCTTTGAATTTATTGCAGACAACATTGAATAATACAATGGAGATTACGCAAACATTTCCCAATCATAGTTTGACCTCTCAACAAAAAACTAACAAATCATTAGTGGATTTATCGCTTATTTATACTGTTTCTGTTTCGGATAGCCTCACGGAAAAGTCATTGTCGGAATTGATGCAAAGCGGTTGTTTTGAATATATTCAACCCAAATATACGCATCAATATCTTTATATTCCCAATGACCCCAATATTGCTTCTCAATGGCATTTGAGTGCCATCAAAGCCTATGAGGCTTGGGACATTTGCCAAGGCGACAGCAATATTGTAATCGGCATTCTTGATTCTGGTATTGATACAAACAATATCGATTTGAAAACAAACATCAAATATAATTACGATGATCCAATTGATGGGGTCGATAATGACAATGACGGATTTGTGGATAATTTTTATGGTTGGAATATAGGAGACAACAACCGTGATGTGTCTCAAGTGAGTATCCATGGCAGTTTTGTGGCGGCCTTGGCCGCTGCCGCCACCGATGACAACAATGGGGTGGCTGGGGTCGGTTTTAAATGCAAAATGTTGCCTGTAAGAATACATCATTCCTCCTATGGTATTATCAATGGATACGAAGCCATTGTTTATGCCGCCGACCATGGTTGTAATATTATTAATTGTTCTTGGGGGAGCGTTTCTCCTTTTGACCAATTTGGACAAGATATTGTCAATTATGCAACATATAACAGAAATGCCTTGGTGGTTGCTGCTTGTGGCAATACCCCAATGCAATTGAGTTTGTATCCTGCCGCATACGACAACGTATTCAGTGTTGCTGCCACCAAATCATCGGGAGATATGGCCGATTTTACCACTTATGATTATTCTGTGGATATTGCAGCCCCCGGACAGGCTATATATTCCACCAGTGGAAGTTCTTATCTAACTTCTGACGGCACATCTTTTTCATGTCCTATTGTTTCAGGTGTAGCCGCATTGGTGAAATCTAAATATCCACAAATGTTGCCCCAACAAATAGCCGCCCGAATAAAAGCCACTGCCGATTCGGTTTTGACTGCTGTCGGTACAGACATGGAAAACAAAGTCGGAGCAGGACAAGTAAACGCATATCGTGCTTTAAGTGAAAGTTTTTCTCCATATATTGCCTTGCAAAATATTGTTGCTGATAATCATGTGTTAAAACAAAACGAACAAATAAAGGTATATGGTGATATTATCAATTATTTTTCTTTTGCTCCCAATGTTACGGTAAAAGCCTCTGTGGTAAATAGTACGGCATTGGATTTTGTAAAAATACCGATATCTATCGGAAATCTTGATTCTATGCAGGTTTATTCTTCCAATGGTCCCTTGTTTGTTTTGCGGTTAAATGAAGATGTTGTTGAAAGTAAAGATTTTATTGTGCATGTGCAATTTTTTAGCGATACCAATTGTGTCGGTTCACAACATATTTCCTTAAGAATAAATACTTTTATGGTATTGGATACCAACAATCAGGTTTGTACCATTACCAATTGCGGGCGATTTGCATATGAAGACAATCAATTCCGTTACGGTCAGGGTATAAAACTGAAACCTCAAACAAAACCTTTGTTATCATACGGAAGTTTGCTTTTTGGAAACAATGGCAACAGAGTTTCGGATAATATTTATGGCAATCGAGAAATGAGCGGCATTGTTTCTCCTCATCTTGTTAATGACAAAATTGCCGATATGCACATTCAAACTATTTTTAATGATGCTGAAGCAGGTTATAATAAATTTGATATAGAGGTTGTTCACGATGCGTACGCATGGACGGACAATTCGTTGAGCAATTCAACCGTTCACAGGTTTTCGCTGATAAACAAATCGACCGAAAATCTTTCCCAATTTTATGTGGCCTTGTTTATGGATTGGGATATTTTTATTGCAAATGCAAATAGAATAACTTATGATAATGAACTGAAAATAAGTTACACCAAATCTCTTTTGAGTGGTCCTGTGGCTGGCATTAAATTTTTGTCAGATTATTCCACCAAAATATATGCTTTTGATAATGATGGCAGCAATTTAAGTATGGCCATTAACAAAGGTTTTACTGATTTGCAAAAATACAATGCCATGACCACTAACAGAACTTCTGCAGGCATTGCTAACGAGGGGAATGACGTGTCTGTAATGATGTCCTATGGCCCTTTGTCTTTGCCGATAGGCGATACAATAACGATAGCCTATGCATTTGTTTTGGGTGATTTTGTTGCCGATGTGCAACAGGAAGCCATTGCCGTTCAAAATAAATATCATGAGGTATTTGTGCCTCATGATACAACGTATATAAATGAAGCAAATACTGAAGGATTCTTCTTTTATCCCAATCCTGCAAAAGATTTTGTTTGCATTGAAAATAAAACAAATTTGCTGTATTCTTATCAATTATTTGATACCAAATCAACTTTGTTGATGAAAGAAGAAAATATTGCCGCCTCGCATTTGAACATAAATATAAATATGCTGCCTGCGGGAATGTATATATTAAAAATAGGCAACGAGAGAAAGACAATGTGTAGGAAATTCATAAAAGAATAAGCAAATGCATTGTAAAAATGTTTCAGGTGGAAAGTTATAAAATTTAGGGAGAAAAAATATCACCGCCGTATGGTGGGGATATATGAAAAAATGTTATTTTTGCAGTTTAATATACAGAAATATTATATATTTTTAAAAAATTAAATATCAAACAATTATGGCAGAAAAAAAATTTATGACATGTGATGGTAACTGTGCTGCAGCCCATGTTGCATACATGTTTAGTGAAGTCGCCGCTATTTATCCTATTACGCCTTCTTCTCCAATGGCGGAATATATTGATGAATGGAGTGCCGGTGGAAGAAAAAACATTTTCGGAGAAACCGTTAAAGTTGTAGAAATGCAATCGGAAGCAGGAGCTGCTGGTGCTGTTCACGGTTCATTGCAAGCAGGTGCATTGACAACTACATATACAGCCTCTCAAGGTTTGTTGTTGATGATTCCGAATATGTATAAAATTGCTGGAGAATTGCTTCCGGGCGTTTTCCATGTTTCAGCACGTGCTTTGGCAGCACAGGCCTTATCTATATTTGGAGACCATGCAGACGTAATGAGTGCACGTCAAACAGGTTTTGCTTTCTTGGCAACAGGTTCTGTTCAAGAAATTATGGATTTGGCTCCTGTGGCACACCTCGCCGCTATAGAAGGCAGAGTGCCTTTTGTACATTTCTTTGATGGGTTCCGTACTTCTCACGAAATTCAAAAAGTGGAAGCAACAGAACAAGATGATGTGGCTAAATTAATCAATTGGGATGCATTGAAAGCATATCGCGACAGAGCACTTAATCCTGAACACCCTGTTACTCGTGGTACCGCTCAAAATCCTGATATTTATTTCCAAACTCGTGAATTACAAAACAAATACTATGATGCTCTTCCTGACATCGTGGCAAAATATATGAAAGAAATGAGCAAAATTACCGGTCGTGAATATGCTCCTTTCACATATTATGGTGCTAAAGATGCTACAGATGTTATTATTGCAATGGGTTCTATTACAGACGTTATTAAAACTGTCATAGACAGAGAAAATGCTG
>CAJOFD010000033.1 GCA_905233585.1 uncultured Bacteroidales bacterium | reverse complement strand
TAATTTGATTAGAGCTGCAATTTATTGCGGCTCTTTTTTTTGTAGAGACGTGTCATGACGCGTATCTACATTTGTATTAATAATTATGGTATTCTTTTGTGGAAAATAAGGCTTGCATAATCGATGCAAATGTCAAATCAAAAAAAATATATTTACCCAAAATTTAATTTTCACATCTCATTTCACATTTTTCACCTCTCAACTAAAAAAGTTGTATCTTTGCAACAGATAATAAAAAAACGAGTGTTATGTCAAAGAGAGAAGAGACGCGGGCCAAGATAATAGAAGTCGCTGAACAATTGTTCCATCGTTATGGTTTGGAAAAAACATCGATGGACGATATTGCCAAAGGCGCCCAAAAGGCCAAAGGGGCTTTGTATTACTATTTTGATAGCAAAGAAGACTTGTTTCGGGTTGTGGTTTCTGAAGAAATTGCTGTTATAAAGACAAGGTTGGAGGCTATTGTTGATGATACCAATATGGATTATTTTGAAAAACTGAAACAGTATTTAATCCAAAGAATGCAACTGATTAAAGATTCTTTGAACTATGCTCAGATTATTAAAACCGAAATAAAGATTCGTTTAGACAACGAAAAAAAGGGGTCTCTTTTAGATGACATCAAGTTGGATTTTGACAAATGGGAACTGACACAAGTGCAAAAAATAGTCAAAGGCTGTATCAAGTCTTTGCCTATGCCGCAAATTATGGCGATAGTCGATATTTCTGCCGCAGCAGATATGATTGTGATGATTATTAAAAGTATGGAAATTCAATTTGTACTTCGGGACAAATACAAAGATTATAGTTCTACTTTTAATTTCTTGGCAGAAATGATTATATCCAATCTGCAAAACTTATCAATGGACAACTCAAACAAATAATTATTGTTGCCAATCTTTTAATTTTTGTTCCAAGAGGGCAATATCTTCAATTTTCCCCATGTCCATCCAAAATCCGTATTGGTGTTGAAAGGTGGACACTTTTTTTTTCTCGGCTAATTGCAGGTATAAATCAACAATGGAAAATACATCTGTTGCAGGCATATATCGGAATATTTCTGGAGAAACAACTTGTATGCCGCTAAATGCAAGGCGTTTGTTATTCTCGGTGAATTTGTTTTGAACAATTGTCTCCTGATTGTTCTTGAGATTGACTCTTCCGCACAACTCGTTGTTTTCATTCACGAGCAGATATCTTGATGTTTGTCTGTCTCTCACCGCCAAGGTGGCTATGGCTCGGCTTTGTTGGTGGGCATTGTACAGTTCCGTCAGATTGATATTGCTGATAATATCTACATTGTGAACAAAAAAAGGCTCATTGCCGGCAAAAAAATGTTGGGCGTGTTTCAATCCGCCACCTGTATCTAACAATTGTTGCCGTTCATCGGAAATTAAAACAGGTACATCAAAATGTTTTTCTTCTACAAATTGGATAATTTGTTCCCCGAAATAATGGATATTGATAACAATTTCATCAACTCCAAAAGAAATCAGGTTTAGAATACAACGTTCCAATAGGCAGCTTCCGCCGACTTTTACCAATGCTTTTGGGCAATGGTCAGTCAGTGGTTTCAAGCGGGTACCCAAACCCGCAGCAAAAATCATCGCTTTCATATAGTCGTTTGTGTTTGGGATAGTTTATGTTTGCAAAATTGTTTGGTCATAAATAGTTTGTTGAATTTTTCTTCAGGCATATTTTGGGTCAAACGCATAATGATAAAAGTAATTGCGAAAGCAAAAACAAATCTGAAAACAATCACCCCGGACCAATGTCCGCCCATAGAAAGCATCAAAATGGTATCTTCAAATATAGAATGGAACAAACCCATTAGAGTCATTGCATAAAAAATATCCTTAGCCTTGACTTTGGGATTCTTTACTTCTTCTATTATCAAGCCGCCACCGTAGGCAATGCCCATACTTAAGCCGATAATAGTTAGGGGTAACATCGTTTGGCTTATGCCCAACCATGACAATAGGGGCAACATTATTTTGTTCATCCATTGCAACAAGCCGCATAGTTCCAATATTCTTATCAAACTGACCAAGGTGAATATAATGCAGATGATAATGACGTAATTTTTCAATTCGTTGAAAACCCATGCTTGCCAAGAGGTGTCTTTAACGGTGAAAAAGTTGGTGATGCCAACAGGGTTTTCAAGCAAATGAAACAGGGTATATATTTTTGACAATAAAAATCCTGCCAAAATACCAAATCCGAATCTTATGCAAAAAGACACAATAATTTTTATGCCCGTTTTGCGGGTGATGCCCAATTCTATGGGAAAAGTATGGGCGATAAGTATCATGGTGAGTAAAATGGTCATCTGGGCTGAAGTTAATGGTGCCGTCAATGACGGGTAGATGGAAAACAAACTGAGCAAACCGCCATAAATATTAACTACAAGGGCTGTTATCCATACCAAAGCAGTTTCGGCTGGCAAGCCCACTAACTGCATAATGGGGGATAGTATATCGCTTAAATAGGGGAGAAGGGCTGTTTGTTGTATCAGACGAATAAGAATGGATATGGGAATCATTATCCTGAACAATGCCCAAGCGGATTTGGCAGTTTTGCCAAGACAATATTGCAAATTGCTAACTAAAAACTTCAATGTTTAATCAATCCCTTTTATAAAAACGAATATAGACGAAATGTATTTGCCATTTCGTCTATATTTTATAGTTTACAATATGTTAGTGTTGAGCGTTTGCAACAATCCCCAATTTAGCAAGTATTTCATCGTTGATGTCAAATTTTGCATCAGCATAAACGATTGTCATATCACCGGCTTTGTCAAATACGAAAGCATAGGCACGTTCTTTGGCATATTCTTCAATCGCCGTAAACACTCTGTCTTGAATAGGTTTGACAAGTTCTTCACGTTTTTTGTACAAATCGCCATCAGTGCCGAAGCGTTTTTTCTGCAATTCTTTGGCAGCATTTTCAGCTGCGATAATTTCTTCTTGGCGTTTCACTTTGGCATCTTCCGGCAACAAGATGGCATCTTGTTGGTATTTGCGGTACATGGCATCAATTTCTGCAAATTTGCTTTCAATTTCTTTTTGCCAATTGAGGCTAAGACGGTTCAATTCAGCTTGTGCTTCTACATAACTTGGCATATTGTTGAGAATATAATCAGAATCAATGTAAGCATATTTTTGTCCCAAAGACAATTGTACACAAGCCATTATCATACATACAAACAATATTTTTTTCATAACAAAACCTCCTTCTTTTATTTTATACTAATCAATTGTTTTTCCTATAGAGAAATGGAATTGGGATTTGTTAGCGGAAGTGTTTCCGGGTACTGCGTCAAATCCGTAACCCCAATCCAATCCAAGCAAGCCGAACATGGGCAAATATACTCTCACACCGACACCTGCCGAACGATACATGTCGAAAGGTTGGTAGTCTTTTATGTTATTCCATGCTTTACCTGCTTCAACAAATCCTAACAAGAATATCGTTGCAGATGGATTTAGTGTAATTGGGTATCGCAATTCCAAGGTGAATTTTTGATACAAAACACCACCGCCATCTGGCGACAACGATTCATCGCTATAACCACGCATTGCAATAATTTCACGACTGTCATACATATAAGTGGAAGTCATGCCACTACCGCCCAAATAGAATCTTTCAAAGGGGACAATGCCGAGTTTTTTGTTATAGGCTCCCAATAGTCCGAATTTAGCACGAACACTCAATACTAAATTTTCCACTAAATTTATATATTGGGCAATGTTGAATTTCCATTTGTGAAATTCCAACCATTTGAATTTTTGTGCATCGGTTAAGTCTGCATAATTTTTCTTACTGAACAAAGAGTAAGGAGGGGTAAGTTGAACGCTGAATAACATTTCTGAACCGTTACGGGGATAAATGGGGGCATCAACAGAGTTTCTGCCGATAGCAAAGGTGTAACTAATTCCATTGCAACGTCCTGAATCCAATATAAAAGCACTATAATTGTGTACGAAATAGTGTTGGTAAGTCAATGAGTTATTCATAAAGAAATAGTCATCAGGCCATTTGAGTCTATTGTATAAACCTACTGATACTTGAGTAATGTCAAATCGATAATAGCTAGCACTCGTTTTGGCTGTCCCGTAGGGCGAATAACGACTATGCGATATCCCAAGATTAAAGGCTATAGGTTTTTTCCCACCTATCCATGGTTCTGTAAAACTGAAACTATAACTTTGTACAGCATTGGAATATACTTGTACTCTAAAGCCAATGGATTGTCCGTCTCCGCTTGGTATAGGTGTCCATGCATCTTTTTTAAAGAATTTTCTTGTGGAAAAATTATTAAAGGTTATGCCGACAGAGCCGTAAAATACTTTGGCTCCCCAACCTAAAGACAACTCTAATTGGTCGGAAGAGGTTTCTTCTACCACATATTCCAGATCTACGGTTCCTGTTTTTTCATCAGCTTTGGGAATAACATTGAGTTTTTCTTGGGCAAAATATCCCAATTGTAACAACTGTCTTTGGGAACGAATAATGTCGCTACGGCTGAATACTTGCCCTGGTGTGGTAGCCAGTTCCCGCAATATCACATTGTCCGAGGTTCTTGTATTGCCCGAAATGGTTACTCTATTGATGGTTGCCTTAGTACCTTCTTTAATACGTATTTCAATATCAACGGAGTCGTCTTCCACCAATACTTCAACGGGTACGGCATAATAAAACAAATAGCCTTCATCTAAATACAACGAACTGACATCGGTATTATTGGGGTTGCCGTTAAGATTACTTTCTAATAATACTGTATTGTAAATATCACCTTTGGATATACCTAATATCGAAGATAATAATTCTGTGCTGTATTTTGTATTGCCGATCCAATTGATATTGCGGAAATAGTAGCGTTTGCCTTCTTCTATTTCAATATCAATATTCATAGAACGGTCGCCTACTAAATATATGGAATCTCTTTTAATATAAGCATCTCTATAACCAAGTTCCGCCATTTTGGACAATAGAGCGGCTTTGTCATTTTCGTATTTTTGCTGGTCAAATTTAGAGGATTTGAATCTGAATCTAACCCTATCGGCAAAATATCCGCTAAACAATTGCAACATATCTTTTCCTTTGTACTTTTCGTGATGGCGAAAGAAATCAACAATGGCTGTATCAAATTTTTCTCCTGGTTGGAATAAAAATTTTGTTTTGGTTTCTTTCATGGCTGCTCGCAATTTTAAAGATTCTATTTCATTATTGCCAATAATGTTGATGGTACCAACCTTTACTTTTTTCCCTTTGTCTATAGAAATTTCCAGAACAACAAAATTGCTGTTTAGTGAATCAACTCTTTCAACAATATGGGTTTGAATATGATAATATCCTTTTTCTTTGTAATAGTCTGTAATGACATTGTTTACAATAGTTTTTAGATTTTCATTAACGATTCGGCCTTGTTGCAAATTGATTTTCTTTTCAAAGTCTTCAATATCGGTCTTTTTGATACCTTTATATATAATGGAACTCAGTCTCGGTACTTCTTCAAGATAAATATCCAAAAAGATAAGATTGCCTTCTATTTTTGTTGCACTTATTTGGATGTTGTTTTCAAACAATCCCATTTCGGATAAACGTTGTATTGTCTTTTTGATTTTATCTCCTGGAATTTGTATTTTGTCGCCTATGGAAAAATTTAAACTTCGCAAATCGCACTTGCCTGTGCCACTAAAGGTAATACCTCCGATTTCATATTCTTTTGGGGAATTATAATCTACGTTAATACTCTTTTGACCTTCCAATGTAACCTGAGAGTGCAAGGTGCCTATTGCTCCCCAAAATAGAACAAAGAGAATAAAATTTCGTAGATTCTTAAATTTAAACATATATGCTTAACGAGAAAACCGTTTAAATATTATTTGTTAGTCGTAATTTGTTCACTTGTTTTACCAAATCTTCTTTCTCTTTTTTGGTAATCAGCAATTGCTTTCCACAATGCTTCTTTGTTGAAATCAGGCCAATAGCAATTTGTAAAATATAACTCGGAATAGGCTAATTGCCAGAGTAAGAAGTTGCTGATTCTATATTCACCACTTGTTCTAATCAACAAATCAGGGTCATTGTTGGTGTCGGTAAGCATATATTGTCCAAACAAAGTTTCATCAACATCATCAATATTGATTTTGTTTTCCACAATATCTTTTGCCATATTTTTGGCAGCATTGGTTATTTCCCAACGAGAACCATAACTAATGGCCACTTGTAACAATAATGCATTATTGTTACAAGTGGCTTGTTCTACTTTTTGCAATGATGCCAAACAATCTTGATTTAAAAGAGAAAGATTGCCAATTGCTTTAAATGCAATATGCTTTTCTTGCAGATTAGGCAATTCGTCTTCGCATGCTTTAATAAAAAGATGCATCAAGCCATCTACTTCTTCTTTGGGACGATTCCAATTTTCGATAGAAAAGGCATAGATGGTAATACATTTCACCCCACACAAAAGTGCTCCTTCTAATGTTTCTCTAACGGCTACTGCACCTTGTTGGTGTCCGAATATGCGAGGTTGATTTTTTTGTTTAGCCCAACGTCCGTTACCATCCATAATGAGGGCTATATGTTTGGGAATTATGCCTGTTTTTATTTCGTCAAGCAACGAGGACATGAGTGTTTTTTATTTTCTTTTTAGATGTTTTAGTGCTGTTTTTGAACGTAATGGAGAGGCACAACCTTTGGAAACATCTGTTATTTTAAATGTGAAATTAAGGGTTAAAAAGGAATACCAATCATTGGCATCACTTGTTTTTCTTGCTGTACCTGCCTTGTGAAAATCAATTACAGGATTTCCTTCTGCATCTGTTATTGGTTTCCCGTTACTATCTTTTTTCTGGGCAGTTGTTCTATCTGCCAAGTCGGCTATTAATTGCGAACGATATTCTATCAACAATTGTCTATCAGGATAATATCCACCGACATCATCAAGATAATCAGTGAAAGTATATCTGAATCCCCATTCAATGCCTATACTATAATATTTTAAGAAATTTACACGCAAGCCAATCCCAAAAGGGATTGCCACATTGGTTAGCGAATATCTTTTTTGGTCATAAGTATTACCTTCGGCATCTGTTTTGTTAAGTCCTTGCCCTTCTGTACCCAGTGCTTGCAAATCGTACCATTTTCCATTCAATTCCGCTTGTGGGTTGAATGAAAACAAGGCTATACCAGCAAATAAATAGGGGCTGATAAAATTTTTACCTGGTTCGTTGTATAATTTCAAAAAATTAATTTCCATTTGTGCTGATAATTCAGACAAATTGGATCGGAAATTAAGATTGCGTTCTATTGTTCCTGTTTTGGCATCGTCTGCATACAAACTGCCAAATAGTGCTGTTGCTTTAAATGCAAAACGTGGATTAATGTTATAGCGAAACAATAATCCACCTGCAAATCTTGCACCTTTAAAAACACCTTTGGGGTTCAAATCGCCCATATAAAACGATGTCCCTGCACATATTCCTATTTCTGCCGATTGACTTTTAGCAAGTCCAATAACCAAAAATGTAAGAACAAATACAAGAAATCGTTTCATTGGTGATTGTTATTTTAGTATCTGCTACGACTTCTTTTTTGATTGTTGATAACATAGCAGGCACCTATTTCAACAAAGAAAAATGCATCTCTGTTTATAGCGTTACCTCTAATTTGTCCTGGAGCACTTGCACCATCAGGGTTGTTGCCACTTGCAAAATATCTTGCCATTTCCGCTTTCTGTTCGTCATTGGTTTCGGCTAACACTTGATCATATATGGCTTTAGGTGAAAAGAAAGTAGTACTAACATCGTCTAAATAGTCAGTTGTAGTGATGTGCATAGTTGCTTCTATTTTCATTGCAAATGATGGGGTAAATACACGTTTGATACCCAAACCTAAAACTCCACTGCCTTGAATCATTGCAGGTTTTTTCCTGGTTTTTAACAAACCTTGTCCTTCTGTATATAATTTTCTTAAAGAATACCATTTGTCATCAGTGTATTTGCCTTTGCAGTCCCACCAAAATACACCGCCTTGTAAAATAAGGTACATAGAAAGTGGAATGCCTGAAATAACACCGCTTCTGAATTTACAATTGTCAGAAGCCTTTCTTCCGAATGATGATTTTTTGCCGAATGACGATTTTTTAAACGCTGACATAGTTTGTTTTAGAAAATAAAATTCAATACCAGCAGTTAATTCTATAACGTCAGTAACACGCGATAATGCTCTTTGGTTTCTCATAATTTCTTCAGAAAAACCATCACTGGAGTTAAATCTGGTGTAAGACAAATCTGTTTTGAATGCAACACCAACATAGGTGTTTTTGTTTTGGGTAAAAGAATAACCTAAGGTGTAAACGGGAGCCATTGCCTGATAATCAAAGTCTTTTAGTCCATGATTGCCTGTTTTTGCAGATCCCCCAAGATCTCCCAACATGGTAGACCAACCCATTGAAAATGACAACATGTGTTGTTGTCCTACCCATTTTTGTGCTGATGCACAGGTACTTATACTCAAAAGTATTACAAGTGTTTTAAGTGCTAAATGTTTTCTCATTTTATGTTAATATTTTTTATAAACAAATGATATTTACTTAATTTTGCAAAGGTATAATTTTTTTTTTTTATTTTTTTAATTTTTTCACAATTTTTTATGTTTAGACAAATTTAAATAATCTTTGCTTCCAAATCGAATGCATCGGCTTTAACTATTTTGGCATTGTAAAAATTTCCAACCGATATATTTTGAATATCAGTAGTATGAATGATAATGGTATTATCAACCTCAGGGGAGTCGAATTCGCTTCTGCCAATGGCATAATTGCTATAAGTTTCGTCAATGATAATTTGTAGGGTTTGTCCAATTTTTTGCTGATTTTTTTGGAATGATACACCATGTTGAATGTCCAAAATCTGTTCTTGTCTGCGTATTTTTTCTTTGGCGGCAATTTTATCGGTCAATTTTTTACCTGCAGGCGTGTTTTCCTCATGTGAATAGGTGAAAACGCCCAATCTGTCAAAATAGCCTTCTTGTACAAAATCAGCCAATTGTTGGAAATCTTTTTTTGTTTCAGAAGGAAACCCCACAATAAGAGAGGTGCGTAAGGCAACATCGGGAATTTGGGTTTTGATGGTGTCTAAAAGTTTTCGTATTTTATCACCTGTTATTTTCCGATTCATTTGTTGCAGAACATCATCACTAATGTGTTGAATAGGCATATCTATGTATCGGCAAATATTAGGGTGTTCTTTTATTGTATCCAACAATTGTAAAGGAAACGAATTGGGATAAAGATAATGTAATCTAATCCATTCAAATCCGTTTATTTTTGCTAATTCTTCCACTAATTTGGGCAGTTGATAGTCATTGTGAGTATCATAGCCATAAAAAGAAAGGTCTTGGGCTACCAAAATCAGTTCTTTTACCCCTTGGTCTGCTAAAATTTCTGCTTCTTGTTTGAGGGTGGATATAGATTTAGATATTTGTTTTCCACGTATTTTGGGAATGGCACAAAACGCACATTGATGTGAACAACCCTCTGAAATTTTTAAATAAGCATAGTGTTGGGGTGTTGCGATTTTGCGGCAGAGTAATTTTTCAGGGTAATAGGTTGCCTCCAAAAATTGTAATATGTTTTCCAAGGCATTGCTGCCCCCCAAAAAATCAACTTCAGGGATTTCTTTTTTTAAATCATTTTTGTATCTTTCGGCAAGACATCCATATACAATTAAAATTTGAATCTGTTTATCTTTTTTTAATTGTACACATTCCAAAATTTTGGCAATAGATTCTTCTTTGGCATCAAGAATAAAGCCACAAGTATTTATAATCGTAATGGGCTGAGGAGTAGGGCTTTCGTGGTATACTTTATAATCGTTGGCTTCCAATTGATGGGCTAATTGTTCTGAATCAACCAAGTTTTTGGAACAACCCATTGTGATGATATTTACCTTGCGTTCCACCAATGGATTTTTTTTGTTTTTACTCGTCATCAGAAAATTGATGCTTGCCATATTTTATTTTTTTGTTTTATCTATAACCGTTTTTGCAATATGCCCCTTTTGGTATTTTACACGATAATAAACCTCTCCATTTTCCTTGTATGAAGACCAAGTGCCTGTTTTTTCCATGTTTTTGTATTGACCTTCATTCTGTTTGTTTCCATTGGGAAAATATTCAATCCATTTTCCATTGGGCAGATTGTTTGAAAATGATTGTTTGCGTTGTATATTGCCTTTTCTGTCATAAAATTCCCAAATGCCAGACCTTTTGTCTATATTATATTTTCCTTTATTTAAGGGTAGTCCCAATTCACTGAAAGATTCCCAGAAACCTTGTTTTTCGTCTTTCTGAAAAGCCCCTTTTTCTTTTATTTTTCCTGTAGGCCAATAGGATATATGTTGTCCGTTACGCAAATTTTTCAGATAATCGGTTTTGTATGAGAGCAAACCAGAACTGAACCAACCTTTCCATGTGTTGCACATTTTTCCATTGCAAAAATAACCTTCCGTTTCTTTTTTGCCCGATTCGTACCATGAAGTCCACAAACCATCTTCTTTGTTATCTACAAAACTGCCTTCACGTTGTTTTTTCCCCGATTCGAACCAAGCCGTCCAAGTACCCGTACGTTTACCTGCTTTAAAATCGCCTTGTTTCCATTTCTCGCCAGTTTCGTAATAGTATATCCATGTTCCGTCTTGAATGCCATTGACAAAGTTTCCGCTACTACCCAATTGTCCATTATTATAATAGAACAACCATTTCCCATTTTGTTTTCCTGCCGTTAAATTGCCTTGCATTTCAAGTTTGCCGTTGGAATAATACCACGTGGCTTCTCCTTCAATTTCTCCGTGTATGTAATTGCCTATAAAAGCAAGTTGTCCATTGGGGTGATATTCTTTGCAAAAACCTTCGATTAAATCGTTTTGATAGGTACAAGTTTTACTTTCTTGTCCGTTGGTGTAGTAAAATGTCCAAGAGCTATCTTTTTGATAATCTTTGAAATAGCCAATACTTTCTTTCTCTCCACTTTCATACCAAGATTTCAGTATACCTGTTTGCGGATAATATTCCGATTGAAGTTTTCCGCTTTTGTACCATGCTTGCCATTGTCCTATTTTTTGTCCTTGGGCAAAATTGCCTTGCATGGCTTTTTGTCCATTGGTATAATAGTATGTCCACAAACCCTCTTCTTTGTCGTTGATAAGGTTTCCTTCACTTTTTTTGTTACCGTTTTCCCAATAATAGATGGTGTTGTCTTGAGCATTTGCCAAGATATAAAAACCGATAAATATAACAATAAATATTTTTTTCATACACACAAATTATTCTTCTTCTGTAAAATACAATTGATAGAACTGCATGCCCATTTCTTCGTCAAAGCCTCTTCTGATAAAATCGCGTTTGCCGTGTACATAGACATGAAAGTTTTTGTCCAATTTGATAACGCTTTTCATTATTTTTGCCATTTTTTTTACTGCAGGTTCCGAAATATTAAATTCTTCGGCAACTTTAAAGCCTCGCGATTGTTCAAAATCGGTTTTGAAAGATTTGAAATTATTGATAATATCTTCTTTTTGAATAACGTCTTCAGTATAATCTTCCATAGAAAAATCTTCGTTTTCTTTAAAAAATTGCATAGAGCGGTTCAACAAGTCTGCTTGTTGGTCTTTGGTGATGTTGTACTGTTGTGGAAGTTGATTTTTTACAAAATCATGGCACATATTTATCACTTGTTGAGTTTGGAAAAATTCATCTTCATTTTGTTGAAGTCCTAAAAAAGAGTCTATCCAATAGAAAGCGTTGTCGCCACGGGTAGCTTTGTCAAAGGCAACCGCCACGCAACCATCTCCGTCAGTGTTGAAAGCAAGGCAACCTTTGTCTATCTTGCCCAAGCCGTTGCCATATTGCAGTTGTATGTTCAATTGATTGTTTTCAGTGGAAGTGTGAAGAAAAATTTCTTTTTTTTCAACTTTAAACAACCCCACAGCATCAACCAATTGCCCTTCGTAACAACAATTTCTGAATTTGATGACATAAAATTCACCTTTGGTAATATTTTCGCTTGCACTCATGGCATATAACGATTTCGCCAACAAAACCGATTGGGGATGTAGCAAATTTTCGTCATTCAAAATAGACATAACGAGTTGATAGGTTGTGTTTTGTTGCCCTTCTATTTCGGGCATGAAATGATAATAGGCTTCTTGTTTGAATGGAGAAATGAAAAATTCGGTCAAATCTTCATTCATCTCTATGGGAATGGTTAAAGCATTTGGAGAAATCATTATTCCACCCTCGGGGTCCATTTGACTACCCACGCGATGAACAGCAAGGCTTACAATTCGGGTATCTTCGTTAAAAAACATATTACAATTTCAAAAATGGATGTTTGCAATCTTGGGCTTCTTGTGAAATAGTGGCATTTCTGATTTCATAAACCATTTCAATGCAAGGTTTAGCTGCTTCCAATCCAAAGCCTTTGCCAGATAAAATATGTTGATAACTAACGGTATGCAGGTCGGTAAATCCGTTTGTGAATTCCAATTCTTCACCTTCAATTTGAATGGAACGATAGGTTGTTTGTCCTTTTTCTTTGATATGTTGAGGCAGATAGGTGGAATCTACACTTAAGAACCAACGCACGCGAGCACGTTTAAGTTCCAGATAGCCGGCAACAACATGATTGTCCCGATAGTGGACAATGTTTGATTGGACTTCTCCAAAAATATATTGCAACATATCGAAGAAGTGTACGCCAATATTGGTAGCCAATCCGCCTGATTTGGACATATCGCCTTTCCATGAAAAATGGAACCATTTGCCACGGGAGGTGATATAGGTGAGGTCTATATCATATATTTTATCGCTTTTGTCAGCCTCTATTTTTTCTTTTAAGGCCATAATAGTTGGATGGTGCCTTAGTTGGAGTATGTTATATACTTTTTTGCCTGTTTCTTGTTCCAAGGCTGCCAAGGCATCTATATTCCATGGGTTTAATACCAAGGGTTTTTCGCAAATAGCGTCAGCACCATTGAGCAAAGCCATTCTGATATGAGCATCGTGAAGATAATTGGGAGTGCAGATACTGAAAATATCCACGCAATTGTCTTTTTGTAAATGTCTTAATTTATATATATGTCTTTCAAAACGTTCAGGTTCTGTAAAAAAATCGGCTTGGGGAAAATAACTATCAATTATTCCAACACTATCGTTTTTGTCTAAGGCAACCAACAGATTATTGTTCGTTTCTTTTATTGCTTTTAAATGACGGGGAGCAACATATCCAGCTGCTCCAATTAAGGCAAAATTTTTCATATATTTTAATTATAAAATTTCAGAAACAATATTATTTTCTAATTTATATTTTATTCCACTTTCTTTGCAGGTTGCAAAACCGTTTTCATCAAAATGCAGTTTGCAACCGTTTCGGCTCATCCAGCCTATTTGTCTAGCAGGGTTGCCTACCAAAAGGGCAAAATCTGGCACATGTTTGGTAACAACGGCACCTGCACCGATAAAGGCAAATTTGCCTATATTGTGCCCGCAAACAATTGTTGCGTTGGCTCCGATTGTGGCACCTTCGCCAACATGGGTTTTGAGATATTGGTTTTTGCGATTGATTGCACTACGAGGATTGATAACATTGGTGAAAACCATAGAGGGACCCAAAAAAACATTGTCATCACAAGTAACACCCGTATAAACGGATACATTATTTTGTATTTTTACATTATTGCCTAAAACCACTTCAGGAGAAATGACAACATTTTGTCCGATATTGCAATTTTCACCTATTGTACAATTGGACATAATATGTGAAAAATGCCATATTTTTGTACCTTTTCCAATCTTACAACCTTCGTCTATTATTGCGGTTTCGTGTGCTTGATATTCCATATATTTATTTTTGGGCAAAGATACTATTTTTTGTTGTAATTTTGTCTGTAAATTTATTTTTTTTTATGGACGATTGGAAAAACTATATAGAAGGACAAATAATCCCTCAATATCATCATTCTGATGTATCTCATGGCATAGACCATGTGCGTGCGGTTATTCAAGAAAGTTTGTCTTTGGCGGAAATATGTCAAGTAGATAAGCGATTGGCATATACAATAGCCGCCTATCATGATATAGGTATTGGAAACGGACGGGATTTGCATCACCAATATTCAGCTGAATATATGTTGAACGATGAACACTTGCGCAAATGGTTTGTTGAAGATGACATTATATTAATGTCAGAGGCGGTTTTTGACCATAGGGCTTCGGCTCAACACCCGCCACGAAGTATTTATGGAAAAATAGTTGCCGATGCCGATAGGGATTTGGATACAGATGTGGTTGTCCGCAGGTCAATACAATATAGCCGTTCTTGTAATCCTGAAGCAGACAAACAATTTATTTATAATGTGGTGAAACAGCATTTGCTGGAAAAATATGCCGAAGGCGGTTATTTGAAATTATGGTTGAATGTAGGCAAGGCACCTCGTCAATTGCAATATTTGCGACAAGTAATTGCCAATGAAGAATGCTTGAAAGAGTATTTTGAACAAAATTTTGACAAATGATAATTTTTTTTTTGATTATTTTTTTATGAAAAATAAGGCAAGAATAGCAGAAAAAATGAAAAAACTTTGAAACAACCTGCCAAAAACGCTTGTCAAGAGAGAAAAAAATAAGTAAAAAATGCGATATTTTTCACTTTTTTTACGATTAAAATAAAAATTTTTTCACTCATATTCATTGCTTTAATAAAAAAATCAAAAAAAAACAACAAAAAAAAGGTGGAGTAATAAAAAAAGTTATACCTTTGCATTGCATTAGCGATTGACCAATGGTGTAATGGTAGCACTACAGTTTTTGGTACTGTCTGTCTAGGTTCGAATCCTGGTTGGTCAACTTAAAATCTCACTCATTGCAAATGTAGTGAGATTTTTTTTAAGGGACAAATAAGGAGGTCGCTAAGGCGACCTCCTTTGTGTTTATGTTTTGGTTGAAGTAAAAACAATGGCGAAATGGGAAATATAACAATAAATAATATTACAAAACTTGTTGAGAAAAAAATTGCCAATACTGATTTGTTCATCGGAGAAATAAAAGTAAAAGCAGGTAATATTATTTATATATTTCTTGATGGAGACAATGGCGTTACGATAGATAGTTGTGTTGAAGTTAGCCGTTATATTGAAAAACATTTGGATAGAAACGAAGAAGATTTTGAATTGCATGTTTCATCATTTGGGCTTGGACAGCCTTTGAAATTTTTGCGGCAATATGTTAATGCGGTAGGCAAACATTTGTCTGTTCAAATGCAAGATGGTACAAAATTGTCGGGTTTGCTCTTGTCTGCCAATGAAAACGAAATTGTTTTGCAAATAGAAGGCGCTAAAAAGAAAGACCCCAAAATCGATAAGATGATTCCTATGTCTGATATAAAGACAGCAAAATTAGAAATAGTATTTAAATAAACATTATATAATATATAAACAAAATGACTGAAAATCTTAATCTGATAGACACATTCTCAGAATTTAAGGAATTTAAACACATTGACAGAGAAGCCTTAATGCACATTTTGGAAGACATTTTCAAACAAATGTTGTTGAAAAAATATGGTGCCAATAGCAATGTGAATGTAATTGTTAATGTAGATAAGGGTGATGTTGAATTTCAACGTTTTTTGGAAATTGTTGAAGACGGACATCTTACCGATGAATGTACGCAAATAGAATTATCGAAAGCGGTGAAAATTGAACCTGACTTTGAGGTCGGGGAAGAATTGTGTGAAACCATTCTTTTGAAAGATTTTGGTCGTAGAGATATTATCGCCCTTCGTCAAAGTTTGGCTGCCAAGATTGCTGAATATGAAAAAGATGTTGTTTTTCATAAATATGAAAAGAAGATCGGCGATATTGTAACAGGTACCGTTGTGCATGCCACACGAAAAGAAATTTCTTTTGTAGATGAAGAAGGCATAGAACTTGTGATAAAAAAAACAGGTATTATTCCAAGAGATTTCTATAAAAAAGGTGATCCTATCCGTGCTGTGGTGGTAAAAGTGGAACCCAAAACCAATTCCGCTTTTATAGAAGCCTCCCGTACATCTCCTGTTTTCCTTGAAAGATTGATGGAAGAAGAAATTCCGGAAATTTATGATGGGTTGATAGTCATTAAAAATATTGTAAGAATACCAGGGGAAAGAGCTAAAATTGCCGTTGAAACTTTTGATGACAGAATTGATCCTATCGGTGCTTGTGTTGGTATGAAAGGTTCTCGTATTCATGGGGTTGTGAGAGAATTGAGAGAAGAAAATATTGATATTGTAAACTATACAAGTAATATAGAACTCTATGTGGCTCGGGTGTTGAATCCTGCAAAAATAACTTCATTAACGATAGATGAAGAAAACAAGAGCGTTACTGCATTCATGAAACCAGACCAAATATCTTTGGCTATCGGTAAAAATGGTTCAAATATTCGTTTGGCAAGCAAACTTACGGGATATGAAATCGAAGTTGTAAGAGAAAACGCTATTGCTGAAGAAGATATTGAACTTAAGGAATTTGAAGATGAAATTGATACTTGGATAATTGATGTTTTACGCAGTATCGGATGCGATACGGGTAAAAGTGTATTGAGTATAGACAGAGATGAACTGATACGTAGAACGGATTTGGAAGAAGAGACCATAGACGAAGTGATCAATATTATCCGTAAGGAATTCCAAGATGATGAAGATGAAGATGTTTCCACTTCTCTGAATGTAAATTAATAAAAACTGTAAAAAAAAAATTACTAATTACATTTTAACAAAAAATAATACCATCGATGTCAGAAGAAAAAAAGATAATACCACGGTTAGGTAAGGCGGCTCGCGAATTTAATGTCGCAACATCTACCATTGTAGAATTTTTGCAAAGTAAAAATTTTCAGGTAGAAGATAGTACTAATTCCAAACTTACGGCAGAAATGTATGATTTGTTGGTTGAAAAATATCAAACCGATAAGGCCGTAAGAGAAAAAGCCAACCAAATAGAGATTGGTACAGCTTCAAAAGCCTCTGCTGTACTCATACAAGAGGAAATGGAACTGGAAAAAGAAACAGAAGTGGTGGTAAAGCCAGTGCCTGTTGGTGAAAAAAAATCTGCTTCAGCACCTGTTATAGAAAAGGAAAAGAAACAAGCACTTAAATCGCCTGTGCCTGTTGTAGAAAAGGATGAAACTCCTGTTGCTGAAGTTAAAGAACAAGTACAGCCTCAACAACAAGTGCCTGTTGTCGAGATAGAACCAGTGCCTGTAGAACAGTTATCCACACAAGAAAATGTGGAACAGATAGAAAATACAGAGCAACAAGACGAATCTTCAACAAAAATAAAAGGTCCTAAAATTATAGGTAAAATAGACATCGAGAATTTAGAAAAACCAAAGAAGAAAAAAGCAGAAAAAGAGGTTAAAATTACGGAAAAACCTGCCAAACCAGCAAAAAAAGCGAAGGCAAAAAAAGGCAAGGCAGACGAAAACGTGTCCCAAGTGAAAGAAAAAAATAATCAAAGCGTTGGGAATGAGGGTAATGAAATCCAAAATATTGATTTAGAAAAAGTCAAAGAAACACAAGTACCAAAGCCAATAAAAGAGGTGCTTCAAGAGTCTTCTACTACAACCATTGAAGAACAAAAAACAAGCAATGTTCAAAACGAAACTATGGATTCATTGGCACAAAAGCAAGAAGCAACAGACGTGAAAAAGGTTGAAAAACCAGTGCCAGAACATATTGAAACCAAAGTGCCTCAATTGAAAGGAGCCACAACGGTTGGAAAAATAGATTTAGATGCAATAAACAGCATTACCAAAACAAAGAAAAAATCGAAAGAAGAACATCTTAGGGAAGCCAAAAAACGGATTGAAGCCGAAAAAAAATTTGCTGCCGAACAGCAAAGAAAAATGGCAACAGAATATGTTCAAAAAAATAACCTTAATATTAATGTTGATAATTTTATTGAAACGACAGTGGAAAAATTGTCGGGGATAAAAGTTGTTGATAAAATAGATGTTGATGCTATCAATAACAAATCAACAGATAAGGAATCCAATAAGAAAAAGGAAAAACGTAAGAGAATCAACAAGTTTAGTCCGGAAGATAAATATGCTGCCATAGATGAAAAAGAAAAGAAAAATTCTAATCATCACGCAAGAAAAAAAGACAAACATAGAGACAAACATCCTGATATTAGTTTGGAAGATGTTGAAATGTCTATCAAAAAAACCATGGCCAAAATGGCTCCGCTCGGCAAGACAAAGACTTCCAAGCACCGTAGAGAAAAACGTGAGTTGATTCATAAAGAAATGGAACTTCAGCATGAAAAACAAGCGGAAGAAAGTGCAATTTTGAAAGTAACGGAATTTATCACCGTCAATGAATTGGCAACGATGATGAATGTTCCTGTTAATAAATTGATTGCAACTTGTTTGAGTATTGGTTTGTTCGTTTCTATCAATCAAAGGTTGGAAAAGGAAAATATTATTCTTTTGGCTGAAGAATACGGTTTTCAAGTACAATTTTCAGATACAGAATTGGAAGATGAGGTTGTAATAGCTGATGATGATGAAAATTTGGAACCGCGTGCACCTATCGTTACCGTTATGGGACACGTTGATCATGGAAAAACTTCATTGTTGGACTATATCAGAAAAACCAATGTAATTGCAGGTGAAGCCGGTGGTATAACGCAGCATATAGGTGCATACGAAGTGCAATTGCCCGATGGGCGGAAGATAACGTTTTTGGATACTCCCGGACATGAGGCTTTTACGGCTATGCGTGCCCGTGGTGCAAAAATTACTGATATTGTTATTATTGTAATTGCTGCTGATGATACCATAATGCCGCAAACGGTAGAGGCTATCAATCATGCACAGGCGGCAGGTGTGCCTATGATATTTGCTATCAATAAGATAGATAAGCCCGGTGCAGACCCCGATAAAATTCGTACCGCCTTGGCAAATATGAATCTTTTGGTGGAAGAATGGGGCGGAAAAATACAAAGTCAAGATATTTCCGCAAAAAAAGGTATAAATGTTGATATTTTATTGGAAAAAGTATTGATAGAAGCTGAAATGCTTGAATTGAAAGCAAATCCGAAAGCTGTGGCTGTGGGAACCGTTATTGAATCATCTTTGGACAAAGGCCGTGGCTATGTTGCTAAAATGTTGGTGCAGAACGGTACATTGCGAAAAGGAGACATAGTTGTTGCTGGAACAAGTTATGGAAAAATAAAGGCGATGTACAATGAGCGTAATCAGTTGGTTACTTCAGCAGGTCCCTCTTCTCCGGTTTTGTTGCTTGGTTTGGATTCTGCTCCTCAAGCGGGAGATACTTTTAGGGTAATGTCAGAAGATAAAGAGGCTAAAAATTTGGTGAGCAAACGTTTGCAATTGATTCGTGAACAAGGTTTGAGAACTCAAAAACATATTACCTTAACCGAAATAGGTCGAAGAATTGCTATTGGCGATTTCAAGGAATTGAACATTATTGTGAAAGGTGATGTTGATGGTTCGGTAGAGGCTTTGTCTGATTCATTGTTGAGATTGACAACGGAAGAAGTACAAGTGAATGTTATCCATAAATCTGTTGGTCAAGTTACAGAGTCTGATATTTTGTTGGCTTCGGCTTCCAATGCCATTATTATAGCCTTCCAAGTCAGACCTTCAGGTGGGGCAAAACGATTGGCAGAACAAGAACAAGTGGATATTAGAACCTATTCGGTTATTTACGATGCCATTAATGAATTGAAAGATGCCATTGAGGGAATGAAAGCACCTGAAATGAAAGAAACCATTGTTTGCAATATTGAAGTGAGAGAGGTGTTCCGTATTTCAAAAGTAGGGGCAGTGGCAGGTTGTTATGTACTTGACGGAAAGGTGCAAAGAACAACCCGTATCAGAATTATTCGAGACGGTATTGTGATTTTTACAGGCCGATTGGGTTCTTTGAAACGTTTTAAAGATGATGTAAAAGAGGTAACTGCTGGCTATGAATGCGGTTTGAATATTGAAAGTTTCAACGATATTAAAGTCGGTGATATAATAGAAGGTTTTGAAGAAGTAGTTGTAAATAAATAGGTTTAATACACTTATTTAAGATGAAATATCAAAATGGCGGCAAAGAAATTGCCAATGCGAGTGTTGTGAAGAAAATTTGCAGAAACTACGTAATTTCAAACCATTGATTGTTACTTTTATTGTTATTGGGCTTTCCGTTGTTTTGGTCAAGCGGTGAGATTGGTTAAAGATTAAGCATATTTAATCTTTGACGAGTATAGTAATGTCTGTCCTATGCGTGTCTTTTGAAATTTTTCTTTAATTTTTGTTTAAAAAAAAGGAAAAAGAAAAAAAAAAATGTTATCTTTGCATTTGGGTAAGTCTTATACGACCAGCTCCTGTTGAACTCCCCCAGGATCGGAAGGTAGCAAGGGTAAGGTGGTTGAGCGGTGCGATATGAGTAGCTTACCCTTTTTTTATTATGGCTATATATACAAGAATATACGAAGAAAATCCCAATGAACGGCAGGTGAAAAAAGTCGTTGATTGTTTGAAGGGCGGGGGAATAGTAATTATTCCGACAGATACGGTATATGGTATTTGTTGTGATATTTACAATGCCAAGGCATTTGACAGATTGTGCCAATTGACAGGCAAGAAAAAAGAAAAATCTAATTTTTCTTTTATTTGTTATGATATAAGCAATTTGTCAGATTTTGCAAGACCGATAGACAATGCTATTTTCAAATTGATGAAACGGGTGTTGCCTGGTCCTTATACATTTGTGTTGGAAGCCAACAATAAAGTTCCCAAATGTGTGCAAAAGAAAAAAACAGTGGGTATAAGAGTACCTGCCAACAATATTCCTTGTGATATTGTAAAAATGTTGGGTAATCCCATTATGAATGCTTCATTGAAAGTGGAAGATGATATGGTGGAATATCTTACAGACCCGGAGCTGATATGTGATTTGTATAAAGATAAGGTTGATATGATTGTTGACGGTGGCTTCGGGGACAATACACCATCTACTGTTATCAGTTGTTTGAATGATGAAATAGAATTGATACGGCAAGGCAAAGGTCTTGTTGATTTTATATAAAATAACAATAACGCGTTCTGTCGCTGCTTTGCAAAAAGGAGAGGAAAGTCCGAACAACATAGAGTACCATACTTCCTAACGGGAAGGCTTCAAATTTTCTTTTGAAGACAGCAAGTGCCACAGAAAATAACCGCCAATCGGTGTATTGGTAAGGGTGAAAATGCAGGGTAAGAGCCTGCATCTTGTTGTGGTGACACAGCAAGAGGGTAAACCTTATGGGTTGAAAGACCATGTAAACCGGGGCTTGAGGGTTGCTCGCCTGACTCGGAGGGTAGGTCGATGGAGGTATTTAGTGATAAATATCCTAGATAAATGACAGAAATCTTATAACTTAAGATACAGAATTCGGCTTATAGCGTTATTGTTATTTTATTGATATTAAGTATATTTATAGTTTTTTGTAAAAAAATAGAAAAAATAGTGTTTCGTATTGTTTTTTTTGCTATCTTTGCAATCTCAAAAAAGGTGCTATAGCTCAGTAGGTAGAGCGTCGGACTGAAAATCCGCAGGTCACTGGTTCAACTCCAGTTAGCACCACAAAAAGAGGAACCTTTTGGTTCCTCTTTTTGATTTATTATCATTGCTACAAAAAAAGACCACTAAACAATCTGTTTGTTTTTGGCCTTTGTGTTTTTAAAACACTTGAAGAATGTTTGGAGTCGAATTAGTCTTCCAATAAGGTACATTGTAAAGAGAATTTTAACAGGTCAGGTCGATTGGGGATTGTGTTTTTAAAGTCTGTAGCGGAAGAAAAACTTTCCATTCCACCAGATACCATACCTTCTTCGCCGTCTTCAAGAATAATGGCTTTTTGACCGAAATAGAATTGACCGGCAGGAAGCGAATTTTCATTATAATGGACAATACCCATTACGTGGGCTTTAAATGGTTTTGTTACCGTAATTTCTGGTGATGTCCAAGGCAAGGTAACATTTTCAACAAAGAAAGAATCGGTTGGACTTGTCCAATATGTAATATTGTATTTGAAACAAGTATCTGCCACCATTTGTTCATAGGTGTTGTCCACTTTGTAGGCAATCTTAGCCGTATTTGTTGTGGGGGTAGGTGTGTCATTTGAGTTGTCTGCACCTTTTTCTTTTTTACAGCCTACCATCATCATGCTTACGATAAGCAAAGAAACCGTAATTAAAGATAAATTTTTCATTTTCAATAAAAAAAGGACTTCTTTTGTTTATAATTCTTGATTGGGTATTTCTCTTTCATCTTGCGAAGTCCGTTTACAAAATTCCAAAGAAATAACTCTGCAAAGTTATAATTTTTTTTGAAAAAGGAACTAATGGGTAAAAAAATAGGAGCATGTATTTGCTCCTATTTAAGAAAATAAGATATAAAATAATTATTTTAATTTTTCCAATGCAACTTTGATACGTCTGATGGCTTCAATTAATGCTTCATTGGATGTAGCGTAAGACAATCTGATACATTCGTCATCGCCAAAAGCACTGCCTTGTACGGTGGCCACATTGGCTTCATTGAGTAAATACATGCTCAAATCGGTGCTATTGTTGATAAGGGTGCCTTTTTCTGTTTTTTTGCCAAAGAAAGCATTTACTTTGGGGAAGAAATAGAACGCCCCTTGAGGCAAACGGACTTCCAAACCTGGTATTTCTTTCAAAAGTTTGAATACCAAATCTCTGCGTTCCAAAAATTTGGCTCTCATGTCAATGATGTCTTTGCTTGTTTTGGGGTCCATATTCATGGCACATACGGTTGCTTTTTGTGCGATAGAGCAAGTTGCAGAGGTGATTTGTCCTTGTAGTTTCTGGCAAGCCTGAGCAATCACTTTTGGGGCACCGATAAAACCGATACGCCACCCCGTCATGGCAAATCCTTTTGCAACACCATTCACAGTAATAACCTGTTCATATACATCATTAAATTGTGCAATACTTTCGTGATGCCCCATAAAATTGATATGTTCATATATTTCATCAGACAAAACGAGTACATTTTTATGACGTGCCACTACATCGGCAATTTTACGCAATTCTTCTTTGGTATATAGCATACCTGTAGGGTTGGAGGGGGAACTGAAAATAATCATTTTGGTTTTGTCGGTAATAGCGGCTTCTAATTGTTCTGCGGTAACTTTAAAATCGTTTTCTATTTTTGTTTTTACATACACGCAAATACCGCCTGCTACGCGAACAATTTCTTTGTATGATACCCAAAATGGAGTAGGTATAATCACTTCATCACCTGGATTAACAGTTGCCATTACTGCTTGGTAAATGGCCTGTTTGCCACCAGTTGAGACCACTATTTGTTCAGGTTTGTAATCCAAATTGTTGTCTCTTTTGAATTTTTTGCTGATGGCTTCTCTTAAATCAGCATAACCGGGAACTGGAGGATAATGGGTGAAATTGTCGTCAATAGCTTTTTTGGCAGCCTCTTTGACCATCTCAGGAGTGTTAAAATCGGGTTCTCCTATACTTAAACTGATTACGTCTTTGCCTTGTGCTTTTAGTTCACGTGCAAGTTGGGTCATGGCAAGTGTTTCTGATTCTGCCATCTGGTTTATTCTATCCGATAAATAATTCATATAATTAATGTATTAAAATTTTGTGCAAAAATAGCAATTTTTTTGATAAAAATGAAATTAAAATCAAGGAAAAATCTTTGAAAAAATATTTTCCTTGTGGGAAAACAAAAAATTATATCTTTGCAAATTATTAATGTAAACAAACAATAAAGATGAAACGTTTTTATCTATTTTCAGTTGTAGCAAGTCTATTGGTCTTTACGGCTTGCAAGAA